>VFZW01000713.1 GCA_016871055.1 Acidobacteriota bacterium | reverse complement strand
ACCGGAATGCCCGTCTGGTCGGCGATCGCGCCGAAGTGGCGCACCATCGAATCGTCGTCCGGCCGGAACACGTAATGAACCGGTGTCACCTGCAGGGCGGCCACGCCGAGGTCAGCCACGGCCTTGGCTCGATCAATTGTCGATTGCGTGCTGTCCGTGATGATGCCCGCGATCACCGGCACGCGCCCCTTCACTTCTTCGACGGTCCAACCGACGATACGGCGCGTCTCTTCCGTGGAAAGCGTATGGCCTTCGCCCGTGCTGCCGCAGACGGCCAAGCCATGCACGCCGGCTCGCTCCACCATGTAGCGGACCTCGGCGCGATGCGCCTGCTCGTCAATCGAGCCGTCCTCGCGGAACGGCGTGACCAGCGGCGGGATGATGCCGCGAATCTTTTCCATGCTGCTGCTCAAAGTTCCTCCCAATGTGTGTGCGGGCGAATGGCTCGCGCCGCGGCCATCGCCTCTTTGCCCAGGCTGGCCAAATCAGAATCGGACAATCGGACGCTGGGTCCGGAAACACTCACGGCCGCCACCGCCCCGCGCAGCGGATCAACGAACGGCGCGGCGACACAGCGCACTCCGGCTTCGTTCTCTTCCAAATCGAGCGCATAGCCGCGTTCGCGAATGGCGCCCAGATCGGTACGGAGATCACGCCACGATGTGGTCGTGTGCTTGGTGAAAGCGGCCAGCCCCTTCCGTCCTACCAGCGCCTCGGCCTCCTCCAGCGGCAATGCGCTCAGAATCGCTTTGCCCAAGCTGGTGGAATGGAGCGGCCAGCGCGTGCCGATGTCACCACGGGTGTGTAGTTGATGCGTGGATTCGACGGCCGCTACGATCAGAACCTGCTTGTCGGAGAGCATGCCGAGCTTAACTGTTTCGCGAGACTTCTCCGCTAAGCGGCGCAGCAGCGGGCGAGCCTGCGCCAGGATCTCGGTGCTTCGCGCGTAGACGAAGCCCATCTCGAGCGACCGCGGCCCCAACCGGTAGACGCGATCTTCCGGATCCTGCCGGACCAAGTCAAAGGCTTGCAACGTCTTCAGCAGGTTATGCGCGGTGCTCTTGGGCAGCTTGTGTTCGCGAGCCAAGTCGGAGAGAGCCCATTGCGGCGTCGCCAGCGAGAACGAACTCAGAAGCGTCAGCGCTTTCTCAACGGAAGAGACAGCGTAGCTCCGGCTATTCGACGGTGCTGAACGTTTCGTTGCAGTTGCCCTGGCCACGGTACGCCCGCCAGTATCCAACGGGCGCAGCGATGTGTCAATAGCTGTTCAGCAGGGCCGAACGATGGAGCCGTCAAGGTGAGGTGAACGCCGAGTCTCCCGCCACTAGTGTCCTGTCTCATATAACTATGTACATATAGGCAGAGTTGCCTCATACTGGGTCATGTTCACCCCAGCAGCTCCCTTGGCGGTAGAAGCGAGCCAACGGGAGCAACTCGAAGCCTTGCTCCGGAACGGAAGCTCCCCCCAGCGTGTGGCGCTACGCTGCCGGATTCTCCTGTTGGCGGCGAAAGGCGTC
>VFZW01000712.1 GCA_016871055.1 Acidobacteriota bacterium | reverse complement strand
GATGCCACGTTCGCTCATCATGCTCACCAAATCCCGGTAGCTCAACTTGAAGCTCAGGTACTACCGAACGCACACCACCACAATCTCCGCGTCGAAATGGCGGCCAGCGAACAGCTCTTCAATCGGAACGAAGGAGGGCATTGCGTCATTCTCTCTCATCTCGGCAGGTTTGCACCAGAGCCGGACTCAAGAGCTTTGAGTCGGCGACCATTGTGATCAGCGGCATCGAACTGGCGGAGAAGATCAAGAAGGGGCAATTCAAATTTGGCAAACTAGGCGGGGCAGGGGCGACGATGCAGGAGATCTGGCGAGCCGCGTTGGCCGCGTGATCGGGGTCGGGATCGATCGAGACGTCGGACGTTACCGAATTTGGTTTGACTCGGAATTGCACCAGAGCCTTCTCGACGACCTGGCCGTACTGATCGGTGTTGTCCCGGAAGACTGGCCGCTGATAGGTGTTGTTGACCTGGTGGAGGTAGCGGATATAGAAACGATCATTGGCGGAAATCGTATGATCGCCTCGAGCCACCATGACGGTCGGGTTGCCGCCAGTGGGGTTGTTCACGCGAAAGTTGGCGGTGCGGGAAGCCTGACCGGGAACGTTGGGCTCCGGATAATACTGGGCGATGGCGACGCCGACAGGGTCCATACGGGCAGTCGGGATGGTGTTGTTCGGGAAGGGCGCGAGATTGGCGAGCGGATCGGTAATTGCGCCGGGGAAACGGCCGGCGATCTCACTCGAGTTGGGCACGCTGAGAATTCGAGTGGACTGGCTGCTTGTGCGGATTTTCTCCAGGTTGTAGAAAAAGAACGTCCGGTTCTTGACGACCGGTCCGGAGATGCTGCCGCCGAACTGGTGGTACCGAAGCACGGGCTTGCGGGCGGCGAAGAAGTTACGGGCATCCAGAGCGTCGTTGCGGAAAAACTCGTAGGCCGAGCCGTGCCAGTTGTTGGTGCCGGAGCGCGTCGTCATCTGGACGAAGCCGCCGCCGGTGCGGCCCATTTCCGCTTTGTAGTTCGAGATCTCGACGTTAAATTCCTCCAGCGAATCGATGGGCGGATCGAAGTTCAGCGTGGCGACGCCGAGGAGGATGTTTTGCGCGTTCCCACCGTCAATGGAGAAGTTCGTGTTGTCGCCTCGTCCACCCGCAATCGTGAAATTGGAACCCGTTCCGTTTTGGACCACGAAGCCGGAGAGGCGCGCCAACTGCGCGGCGCGGCGGCCGACCAGCGGCATGTTGGCGATGGTCTCGCGGCGGACGACGTTGCCGACGGAGGCGGACTCGGTCTTCAGCAGCGGGGCCTCCACCTCCACCGTGATCTGTTCGGTAATGCCACCGACCTCGAGGCGAATATCGGCGTTCGAAGGGACGCCGGTCTCGATGACGATGCCGGTCTGGCGAAATTGCTTGAAGCCGGTGTGCTCCAGGCGAATTTCGTAGACACCGGGCTTCAACAGAGGCAGGGTGTAATTGCCCGCCGAACTGGAAACGCCGGTGAACCGTTCGTTGGTCTGCGTGTTGACGAG
>VFZW01000711.1 GCA_016871055.1 Acidobacteriota bacterium | reverse complement strand
GTTGGCGCGCCAGTACCGGGACCACCTTATAGCGTGGTGTAAGGAATTTGGCTTTACACCAGGCAGCAGGAGCCGAATCGAATTGCCGCCACCTGAAGAACCAAATAACCCATGGGCGCATTTCGCGCGGTAACGGCGGTTGACGCCGATTTCGCAAAAGCTGCGCGAGTCTCCTGCGGTGCGCGGGGACCGTCGCAAACATTGGACGCCGAGGTGGTGCACCGCCATATTGTCGCGTTAGGGCATCAAAAGACTTGACTAAACATAGGCCTAGGTTTATTGTTTAGGTATGGCGACCAAAATCCCAAAGGAAGTGCTCAAGTACTTCAAGAAGACGGGAGCAGAAGGCGGCAAAGCGCGGGCGGCGAAACACACAGCAGAAGAGCTGTCTAAGTGGGGCAAGATGGGCGGACGACCACGGAAAGATGGATCGAAGCCAGTGAAGAAAGAGGGCAAATAGATGTCAGTCTATAAGCGCGGCGGCGCATACCACTACGAATTCCTATTCGCAGGAAAGCGAATCCGGGAGTCTGCACGCACGACTAGCAAGACAGTCGCGAAGGAAGCGGAAAAGAACCGCAAGCGCGAACTGGAGCGCACCTTGGCAGGCTTACCGGCGACGGATCGCATGGACCGTATCAAGTCGGCTGGCGAAATGGTGAAGAAGTATTTGGAGTCGTACAGCCTCAGCCATCGGCCCAAGTCCATACTCTTTGCAAAGGGGCGTCTTGCCCACGTATCGCGCCTTCTCGGAACGACACCATCCACTGGGTGGCCTTGGGGTGAGGCTGATCGAGTTTTCGGACCATACGAGGCCAGCGGAACGAGCAATGGTCTCCCGGTTGGCGCGCGTTCGCCGGCGCTAATACCCCTTCCCCTTGTCGACAACATGCGTAAGCGCAACGCCGTTGGCGAAGCGGCGAATATTGTCTTCGATGACGCCGATACGGCGCTGGTTCGAGCCCTCGGCGACCGACGCAATATGCGGCGTGATGACGACATTGGGAAAGTTCCAGAGCGAGTCCTCGGCCGGCAACGGTTCGGGATCGGTGACATCGAGACCCGCGCCCGAGAGCTTCTTCGAGTCGAGCGCTTTGACGAGCGCCGCCTTGTCATAGAGCCGCCCACGGGAGACCGCGATGAAATAGGCGCCCTGCTTCATCGCATCGAACTGCCGCGCGGCGATCATGCGTTCGCTCTGGGGCGTCAGCGGCGCGGAGATGAAAACGACGTCGGCGCGGGGCAGCACTTCGTTCAGTTGATCGACGGGGACGATCTTTGAAAACAGATTCGACACGGGCACATCGCGCGGGTCGACGCCGATGACCTTCATGCCGAAGCCGTGCGCGCGCTGAGCGATCTGCGTGCCGATGCCGCCGGCGCCGACGACCACGGCCGTCATTCCAGGCAGTTCCGTCATGCCGGCCGGCGTGCTGTTGCGATTGCTCCAATCTTTGCGCGTGCGATTGGGAATGTACTCGTGCAACCCGCGCGTGAGCGCCAGCAACATCGCGAAGGCGTGATCGGCGATGG
>VFZW01000710.1 GCA_016871055.1 Acidobacteriota bacterium | reverse complement strand
GGCGGTCGAGTTTCTTCTCGCGGATGTAACGGACGATGCCGTCACGGACGGGAACCAAGAACGGCCCCTCCTGCGGCGGCACGCCGGCGAACCCGGCCAAGGTAAGAACGTGGCACTCGAACTTCTTATCGAACCGCTTGACCGTATCATTCCAGACGGCCCCCGAACAACTGAGCCCCGGGATCAGGATCATTGGGGCGCCCTTGCCCCGAACCTCGACCTCGAACGGATACCTCCCGGCGCCTGCTTTCGGGTTGTCACCCAGCGCGACCGGAGCGAAAACCAATAGGAATGCCATTGGCACCAGGACGCGACTCGGCGTCATTTGTCTGTCCTCCCTCGCCGAACGACCCAGCTCAGCAGCGGCGGGGCTCGCAGAGCTATGAACTCCCAGAAACGACTTACGCCCCGCCGTCTGCTGTAGCGGCTGGTTCGGCATCTTGGCTCATTTCTGTTTGTTCGCTTGCAGAAACACTTCGATAGTTTTGGCGAACTCCGGCCTGGTGAGAGTCGTCATGTGATCGGCACCCTCGATCACCTTGATCTCGCCCCGGCCGAGCAGCTTGATAATGGCCGCAGCCCGTTCCTTCGTGGCGGCGGCCTCTTTCGACCCGTGGACGAACAGGATCGGGGCCTTGCACTTCTTCAGTTGGTCCCCAGTCACATCCAGGTCCTTGATGCCGCGGCCGGCCGCCGCGAACGCCTTCACATCCTTGTCGCCGTACAGGATCTTGGCCAACGCATTCGCTTGTTCCTCGGTCAACTTCGGCTTGTCGGCCGGCATCACCTCGCGGAGGTACGACCCCAGACCCTTGCCCTCCTCTACCGCCTTCGCAAACACGGCGATCTCGCGGGCGTCCGCCTTGACCTTCTCCGTGAGGATGGGGGCCTGCCCACCGTAAACGACGCTCAACACGCGGTCGGGGTGCGTCGCCGCCACCTTCCCGGCGACGATCGCGCCCATCGAGTAGCCGACCAGGTGGGCCTTCGGCAGTTTGAGGTGATCGAGCAGCCGGACCACGTCCTCGGCCATCTCGGGGCCGTACTTTTTTGGCTCGTGCGGCTTGTCGCTCTTCCCGTGCCCGCGCAAATCCACCGCGATCAGTTGGTACTCTTTGGCCGCGGGGTTGGTGTCGAGCCGCCCCCACATGCTGGAATCACTCATCCAGCCGTGGAGTAGGACGATGGGTTCGCCCTTGCCTGCTGTGACGTACCGAATCTTGACGCCGTTCGAGTCGAACACGTCGTCGGCTGCCACGGCGGGCTTGGGCGCGAGACAGAATGCGAGGAACGCCGCCAACAGGGACTGATACTTCATGACTGATGTTCCCGATAGGATTTAGTCCAGCCGCTGTTAGCGGCATCGCACGCGCGACACGCAGGCCGACTAGTAGTAGTTATTCGTAGCCGGGTGTCAGATCTTGGCTTCGTGCCGGTTTGCCGCCGAACGAACCAAGCTCAGCGGTCGGGCGGAAGCGCCGGGGGCTTGGCTCTTAATCAGAAATAGTATCCATACGAAAATTGCCCGATCCGCTGTAGC
>VFZW01000709.1 GCA_016871055.1 Acidobacteriota bacterium | reverse complement strand
CGACAGAATCAGTCCGCGCGGCAGCAACGACGGATTCGAAGACACGCGATCGACAAACGCTTTGGGGAAGGGAAACGACACGTCGAAACCCGGTGGCAAATCGGCGATGTTGAAGTTGGCGACGAACGGCAACGCGGGATCGATGAATGCGGCGTCGTAGAAGTAAATCGCTTGCGGCGGAATGAACCCGACGCCCGCCCCCGCGCGCACAACGAGCTTCTGATTTCCCATCGTGTCCCACACCAGCCCCATGCGCGGCGCCCAGTTGTTGCGGTCCGGCGCGAACATCGCCTGCCGCGCTTTGATGAACAGACCGAACGGATCGGAGTTTGAAATATTGAATCCGCCTCGCAGCGGCGGGTAATACTCATAGCGAACGCCCATGTTGAGTTGCAACCGGCGATTCAATTTCCAATCGTCCTGGAAGTAGAAACCGTAGTTGCGCGTACGCAGGCCCTTTCCGCCGCCGAAGGTGAGGTTGATGCGGAAGGGACGATCGGCGATCAGGTCGGCGATGGAGCTGTAGTTGCTGCCCGGGTCTCCGTTCTGATCGCGCACGCTGCGCACTTCGCGAATTTCGAAACCGGTCTTCAGCGTGTGCGCGCCGCGGATATAGGACAGATTATCGGCCAGCGTGTAGGTCGTCGTGATGAAGTGAATGTAGCTGGCGAGATTCGCGTTTGGCCCAGTGCCGTCCACCGTGATCCAAGCGGGGAAGGCCTCGCGTCCGATTTCATGCCGGTCGAGATCGACGCGATTGAATCCGGCGCGCAGTTCGTTGAAGAGCGACGGCGAGATCGTCCACGAGTCTTGAATGACCGCGTTGTGAAAGCGAGTGGGGAAAACGCGCGGCAGCGAAGGGTAGAGGTTCGGATCGATGAAGTCCTGGTTGTTGTAGCTGTAGCGCGTGGTGAACCGGTGCTTGCCGATTTCCGCGTCGGCGCGCGACAGATACGTCGCCTCTTCGTTGCGCCGCGTGGCGTTGCGGCGGTGGAAACCGAGAAACGGATTTGTGGTCGGCGTGAATGTCGACGGGAACATACGTTCGAAATGATTGCGGATCGCGGGTTTCAACTGTGACAACAACGCGGGCGTCGCGACGTTGCCGGTAATATTGACCGGCCTGTAAACGCGTCCGCCTTCGTAGTTGAAAAAGAAGAACAGTTTGTCCTTGCGAACCGGGCCGCCGAGATTGCCGCCGTATTGATTCCAGCGCAGCGAAGGCCGCGCCAGGCCGCTCGCGTTGCTGAAGAAACTGTTGGCGTCGAGCTTGTCGTTTCGGAAGAATTCAAACAGAGTTCCGTGAAATTGATTCGTCCCGCTCTTGGTCGTGATGTTGAGAACCCCGCCGCCCGATCGGCCATACTCGGCCGAGAACGCGCTTCCGGAAGCCTTGAACTCTTCGACGGCTTCGACGCTGATCGTGTTGATCAACGATCCCGCCGCGCCCGCGCCCGCGGCCTCGTCGCTTGCGGTTCCGTTCACTTCGCCGAACGTCATGTCCACGCCATCAAGCAGCAAGTTGTTGCCGAGCGATGCCGAGCC
>VFZW01000708.1 GCA_016871055.1 Acidobacteriota bacterium | reverse complement strand
TTGTTCGGGAAGGGCGCGAGATTGGCGAGCGGATCGGTAATTGCGCCGGGGAAACGGCCGGCGATCTCACTTGAGTTGGGCACGCTGAGAATTCGGGTGGACTGGCTGCGTGTGCGGATTTTCTCCAGGTTGTAAAAAAAGAACGTCCGGTTCTTAACGACCGGTCCGGAGATGCTGCCGCCGAACTGGTGGTACCGAAGCACGGGCTTGCGGGCGGCGAAGAAGTTACGGGCATCCAGTGCGTCGTTGCGGAAAAACTCGTAGGCCGAGCCGTGCCAGTTGTTGGTGCCGGAGCGCGTCGTCATTTGGACGAAGCCGCCACCGGTGCGGCCCATTTCCGCCTTGTAGTTCGAGATCTCGACGTTAAATTCCTCCAGCGAATCGATGGGCGGATCGAAGTTCAGCGTGGCGACGCCGAGGAGGATGTTCTGCGCGTTCCCACCGTCAATGGAGAAGTTCGTGTTGTCGCCGCGTCCACCCGCAATCGTGAAATTGGAACCCGTTCCGTTTTGGACCACGAAGCCGGAGAGGCGGGCCAACTGCGCGGCGCGGCGGCCGACCAGCGGCATGTTGGCGATGGTCTCGCGGCGGACGACGTTGCCGACGGAGGCGGACTCGGTCTTCAGCAGCGGGGCCTCCGCCTCCACCGTGATCTGTTCGGTAATGCCACCGACCTCAAGGCGAATATCGGCATTTGAAGGGACGCCGGTCTCGATGACGATACCGGTCTGGCGAAATTGCTTGAAGCCGGTGTGCTCCACGCGGATCTCGTAGACACCGGGCTTCAACAGAGGCAAGGTGTAATTGCCCGCCGAACTGGAAACGCCGGTGAATCGTTCGTTGGTCTGCGTGTTGACGAGATTCACGGTGACCCCGGGCACGTTGGCGCCGGAGGAGTCCGAGATCAGACCACTCAAAGAACTGGTTTGTGCCGAGGCGGTGGCCACGAGGGTTAGAGCGAGTAAAGATCGAAGCATTGGCCCAATCGTATCGAACACGCCGAGGTGTTGGCAACATGGCCGTCGGGACGCTATCTGTCCGAGGCGTAACGGAGTAGAGTATGAGGATGCTCCGTTCCACTCTTATCCTGTGCCTTGCCGCTGCTGCTTTCGCGGCTGACAAAAAAATTGTGATTCAAGCGTCCAATCGCCAAGGCTGGGCCGCGAGCGACGCCGCGCTGGCGCGCTACCGCGCGGCAGCCGGAACCAAGGCCGACATCGTTGTCACCCGCAGCGCCGCCGAATTCGCGCGCGAGGTCGTCGACGCGGATGGCGTCATCGGCGGCATTTCGAAACCCGAGTACGCGGCCGCGAAAAAGCTGAAGTGGGTACAGACCATCAGCGCGGGCGTCGAGCAGTATTCGTTCTGGCCCGAGTTTGTGAAGAGCGACGTGCAATTGACGAATTGCAAAGTCGTACAAGGACCGACCATCGCCGATCACGCCTTCGCGATGTTGCTGGCGCTCACGCGCGGGTTGCACGAGTACATTCCCAATCGCACGCGCAAAGATTGGAGCAATCGCAACAGCACGCCGGCCGGCATGACGGAACTGCC
>VFZW01000707.1 GCA_016871055.1 Acidobacteriota bacterium | reverse complement strand
CCGCCATCTACCACTGGCTGGCCGGTTGGAACGGAGCCCCAACCCCCTTCACATGGAAGGCCTCCGCAGACGTTATCCTCGACAAGGTGCGCCGTTGTAAAGAATTATCCAAGACAGGAGACTAGTGCTCGAATCCCACCGTCCCCAAACGCTGGTGCAGATTACCGCGCAGCCTTTGAGTTCCGCGCCTTGATGAGCTCCTTCACCAGCGTAGGCGGCAGCGGCTTGGAAGGCTGGAAATAACGAATCGTTCCTTTGCTGGTGGCGCAATCCTTGAAGGCGGCCTTCATCGTATCCACGATGCCATTGCTCGTCGGAAAGCAAGCGTAGTGTTTCGACGTTACCCGGAATCCCGCGATCAGTTAGCCGCTAAACGTTCACGAGAGAGCGTAGCGATTGGAGGACGGACTCGGGGTCCACTTGATGGTTATCGCTTTGCCAGCCGGGCGCGTCGACCGCCGGCGCTCCGTATACCGGAGTCGCGTGGGGTCTTCGCGCTCGGCTGCTCTCTCTCACTGTTATTGACGCTCTTCGCCGGTTGAGAGTTCCACAATTCGGCGTTTGGGGCCGGCGTAGCTGTTGTAGAGGGCTTCGTGACTCTGCAGCGACATCTCGCCGTCGCGCGTGTAATAGCCGCGCACCCACTCGAGCAGGAACGCGAGATGCTGATCCTGCTCTTGTTTCGACGCGTATTTATGCGGTTCCCAGTGCCGCGCTTCGCAATGGCGGATGCAGGCGTCGACGCCGGGATCGAGCAGGATCAACTCGGGCGTGAATTCGAGCGCCACTTCGATCAGTGAGGCGTAGCAGTCTTCGATCGCCCAGTCTTTGTTGGTACGCCGGACGGCGCGCACTTCGGCCACGGCTTCGGCCGGATCGCGTTGCACGGCGATTTTGCCGCGTTCCCAATACACGGTGTCGAGATCGAGCATGGGCACGTGAAATCTCTTCGCGAGCGTCGATTTGCCCGAGCCCGAGTTGCCGATGATCGCTATTCGCATCAGACGCCTTCCACTGCGGCCCACGGAATTGCGACCGTCGTTTCGCCGGGTGGGTAGTGAAAGACGAGGACGGTTTTCAAAGGCGCGAAATGATCGTCGAGCGGAAGCCTTTCGAACTGGACATTCGCGCCGCGCTGCTTGCGTAGCGCTTCGTCGCGGGCGGGATCGGCAAAGTCGGCGAGCGTCAGCGTGTGGCCATCCTTGAGCGGGTACGTTTCGTAATTAGTCGAGCGGTTCAGGTAGAAGGCGCCGCCCTTCTCTTCGTTGAAAGCGGAAATCTCTTTCGCGAAATCGTCGAAGGACTTTGACGCGTCATCAGGCTCTTGCGGATGAGGCATCGAATTCCGCTCGATCACGGCGTTGATTCGATTCATGGCGACCTCATGGGCGCCTTCGCGCAAGGCGGGGAATTCGAGCGTGAACTGGAATCGGTCCGGCGATTTCTCGAACAATGCAAACAGCCGCCCTCATATCAATTCCTCTCGATGATACGATGGGGTTCGTATGGACCGCAGGGATCTCCTCCAACTCGCCGCCGCCGCGCCGGGAGTTG
>VFZW01000706.1 GCA_016871055.1 Acidobacteriota bacterium | reverse complement strand
CAGACGCTTGACCGCCGCGAGCTTGAACTCGCGGTTGAACTTTCTTCGTGACACGGACATGACTCAAATTCTCCTTTGGGAATTTTTGTGTGTCTAGACTCGTGTCTCAGATTTGGGGACAACTCCACGTCATCTCGCCGGGGTCGTCCTTCAAATCGTACAACTCTCCGTCGTGGCCGGGGTAGTAATTCAACTTCCAGCGCGCCGTGCGCACCATCTTCGCGTCGGGATGGCGTATATCCTTGATGCCCTTGCCGGGCGTGAAATAGAAGTCCTGCTTGCCGCCGGTGATCACTTCGGGAATGATGTTCTCGCTGAAGACCGCTTCGCGCTCGCGCGTTACATTCGTCCCCTGCACGCGCGGTGGAATCGGCACGCCGGCCCATTCGAGCAGCGACGGAACGAGATCGATGAGTTCGGCGAGATTCGTCCGCGGGCCCGGTTGCAGGCGGCCAGGATAACGGATCATCAGGGGCACGCGCACCGAGTCCTCGAAGAAAACGTTCTTGCCGTTGAGGCCGTGTTCGAGCAGTTGATCGCCGTGATCGGAGGTGAAGATCACGATCGTGTCATCGGCGCGGCCGAGGCGGTCGATCTCATCCAGGATGCGGCCGACTTCGCGGTCGACCATTGCGATCGAGGCGAAGTAGCTGCGCCAGATCCACTGCAGCCGCGTGCGGTCCATGTCGTAGACCGGAGTGCCACGGAGGATCAGGCGTTGCAATGGAAGCGGCAGACTCTGAATGTAGTCGAGCGTCACTTGCTTCGGCAGCGGAATGTCGACCGCGTCGAACATCGAGTCGTACGGCGGCGGAACGGTGTACGGCGCGTGCGGCTTGAAGAACGAGCTGTGAATGAAGAACGGCCCCGCGCCGAAACTCCGCAGCATGTGGATTGTTTCGTTGCCGGTCCAGGCGGTGGGCGTGTACTCGTAATCGACGATGCCGCGGTACGGATTTTTCGCGCCCTTCTCGGTGGCGTTGTAGTGGACGTCGCGGCGGGGATCATTCACGCTGCGCCATTTGACGTAATCGGAGTAGGGATCGGTGGCGGGTACGCCGTCGTCGAGTTGCACGCTGTCGAAGCCGGTGGAGCGTGCGTGTTCATTGGTCGGCGGATAGTAGTGCAGTTTGCCGGCCGATCCGGTTTGGTAGCCGGCGTCGCTCAACATCCGTTGGAGGAAGACTTCGCTGCGATCGCACGGCGTGTAGTTCACACGGTTCTTGTGGCTGTGTGCATAGCGGCCGGTGAGGATGCTCATGCGCGAGGGCACGCACACGGGCGACTGCACGTAGGCGCTTGTGAAGTTGGCCGATTGCGCGGCGAGGCGATCGAGGTTCGGCGTGCGGATCAGACGGTTGCCGTTGGCGCCGACGCAGTCATAGCGAAGCTGGTCCGCGATGATCAGGACGATGTTGGGTTTGTTGGCGCCTGGCTGCGCGGCTAGCGCGGATTGGCCTAGTGTCCTGTCTCATATAACTATGTACATATAGGCAGAGTTGCCTCATACTGGGTCATGTTCACCCCAGCAGCTCCCTTGGCGGTAGAAGCGAGCCAA
>VFZW01000705.1 GCA_016871055.1 Acidobacteriota bacterium | reverse complement strand
CTTGGATGACCACACTCCGCTGGCCTTGAGAAACAGGGGAATCGCGTCGCCCGCATAACCAAGGGTGAGGAGTGTTGTCCCAATGCGGTTCTGCAATTCCGCCAACTTCAGTGGATCGGCGGGGGGGTCGGCTTCCAGGCGTTTGGCGGCGTTGATCAGGTTTTTTGCCAACTCGTCGGTGAGGGCCTTGCCCTCGTCGCGCGCTTTGCCGTAATCGATGTCGGCGACGACGCCGAGGAACAGTTCCAGGCGGCGCGTTGCTTCCGCGGATCGGGCTTCGGCTAATCGCTTGGCCTCTTCTTCGCCATCGGCACGAGCCTTTTCCGCATTGCGTGCGGCGATCTCGGCGATCTTGGCGTTGGCCTCGTTTTGCCGGGCCGTTTCCTTCTCGGCGGCTTCGTTGGACGCCGACACCATGCCGATCGTGGTGCCGATGATGCCGGCGATGAGCACGATCGCGATGACGCCGGCGGAGATTTGCAGCACGGTGCGGCGTTTGCTCTCCTCGGCTGCGCGCACCAGGGCGGCGGCTCGGTCGGTCTCCGCTTGCCGCAAACGCGCCTCGACGCCGGCGCGATACGCCGCCACTTGCTCGGCGACAACGCGCGCGTCGGCCGGGCGATCGTCCGCTTTCGCCGACAGACAACGCTTGGCAAGCGCGATCAACTCCGCATCGGCGCCGCAGCCATCGAGCCGGGCGAACGCGTCGGCCAGTTCGGCGTTCGCGGCGCGGGCCAGGATTTGGTGGATCGTATCGCCTCCAAATGGCGGCTTTCCCGTCAAGATCGTCGTCAGCATCGCCCCGAGCGCGAACACGTCGGCCCGGGCGTCGACGACCTCGCCGCGCGCTTGCTCCGGGGCCATATAGCCGGGCGTGCCCATGATGGCGCCGCGCTGCGTCAAGTCAGAGCCGGGAGCGTGAGCGACGGTTTGCGGCGTCGGCCCCTCGGTTGCGCTCCGGGCTGGTAAAGGCGATTGAATATCCTTCGCCAGTCCCCAGTCCATGACCTGCACTTCGCCGAACGCGCCGACCATGACGTTGAGCGGCTTGAGGTCGCGGTGGATAATGCCTTGCGCATGGGCGAAGCCGACGGCCTGGGCGATCTGCTCGAATATTTGCAGCCAGCGCGACAGATCGTCCCGGGGCGATTGGCGTTCCTTCAAAAGCTCCGCCAGCGTTCGGCCACGAATCAACTTCATCGCCAGGTAGTGCGACCCGTCGGCGAGCGTGCCGAGCGCATGCACCGGCGGAATGCCGGGGTGCGGCAAACGGGCAGTGATCTTCGACTCGGTCACGAACCGCTCGGCATCGGCGCCCGGCAGCAACGTCTTGATGGCGACTTCGCGATCGAGCGTCAGGTCGCGGCCGGCGAAGACACGCCCCATGCCCCCCTTGGCGATTTCGCCGGTGATGATGTAGCCGGGGATCACGGGCCAATCGGGTCGCGGCACGCTCGGCTTGGACAGCGTGTTCCCCTCCGCGTACGTCACCGTTGCATCGATAGCGCTAGGCGGCGGCACCGGGATCGGTGCATCACCGGTCTTGATCGCATCAACGGTCGGATTCTCGGGCATGTTCGGGCC
>VFZW01000704.1 GCA_016871055.1 Acidobacteriota bacterium | reverse complement strand
CCGGATTCACGGTAAACGCCAACTACACGTGGTCCAAGTTCATGGAGGCGATCAACTTCTTGAACGCCGGCGATGAGTATCTCGAGGAAGTGATCTCGGACCTCGACCGTACGCACCGGATCACCGCGACCGGCGTTTGGGAACTGCCCGTGGGCAAGGGCAAGCGCTGGCACATCGGCGGAAACAGAATCGCCGACGGAGTCCTGGGAGGATGGCAGGTGCAAGGCGTCTGGCAGCACAATTCCGGACAGCCGCTGGGGTTTGGAAACGCGATCCTGATCGCCGATCCGCGCGCCATGGCCCTGTCCGGATCTCAACAACGGGTGGGCCGTTGGTTCAATACGGATGCGTTTGACCGGAGTCCCGCCCAACAACTCGCCCAAAATGTCCGTGCCCTGTCGT
Organism: Acidobacteriota bacterium; assembly: GCA_016871055.1. Lineage (GTDB taxonomy): Bacteria > Acidobacteriota > Terriglobia > Bryobacterales > Bryobacteraceae. The sequence goes on along the minus strand of VFZW01000704.1, from coordinate 1,192 downwards.
CCCGCTTTTCCGGTGTCCGAGGTCCTGCGCTGTCCACTTGGGATCTTTCGGCGATCAAGAATGTCACGCTGCGAGAGCCAGTGAAGCTTCAGTTCCGTTTCGAGATGCTCAATGCGTTCAACCGGACAGGATTGGCAGCGCCCAACACGGATCCGGTGAACACGCTATTCGGCGCGATTACGTCGAGTGCCGGCTTTCCGCGTTGGATTCACATAGGATTGAAACTTACCTTCTGATTTATGAACCGCCGACAATTTCTTCAGGCCGCCACGGCCCTTCCGCTCGTCGCCGCCCGGGCGAGCAAACCCAACATCGTCGTGATCCTGGCCGACGACCTCGGGTACTCCGATGTGGGCGCGTACGGAGGAAAAGAAGCCTCCACGCCACATATCGATTCGCTCGCGCGCAATGGCGTCCGGTTCACCAGCGCATACGTCTCTGGCCCGTACTGCAGTCCGACACGCGCCGGACTGTTGACCGGACGATACCAGCAGAGGTTCGGCCACGAATTCAATGCGCATACTTCGAAGCCGTTCTTCGACGCTGGAGGGTCCGCGGAGAATCTCGGTTTGCCCGTCAGTGAGACAACGATCGCCGACCGGATGCGCGCCGCCGGGTACGCGACCGGAGCCATCGGCAAATGGCATCTCGGCGCACCACCCAAGTTCCATCCCAACAAACGCGGCTTCGACGAGTACGTAGGATTTCTGGGAGGCGCGCGCGAGTACTTCGCGGCGGGCAAGAACGGCGTGGGGCCGGTGGAGATCGAACGGAACGGAGCGCCGGTTCAGTGGGAAGGCTATCTAACGGACTTGCTCGGCAAGGAAGCCGCCGCCTTCATTGACCGGCATCAGAAGCATCCATTCTTTCTGTACGTCGCGTTCAACGCGGTCCACACGCCGATGCAAGCGGAAGACCAGCGGCTGCGGAAGTATGCGCATATTGCGGATATGCGCCGCCGGACCTACCTGGCGATGCTCGAATCGATGGACGACGCGGTGGGAGCCATCCTAGCCAAGGTCAAGGCTGCGGGCCTTGAAGAGGACACGCTGATCTTCTTCCTCAGCGACAACGGTGGTCCCACCAACAAGTACGCGGTGAACGGATCGATCAACCGGCCGCTGCGCGGCAGCAAAGGCGACACATGGGAGGGCGGTATTCGGGTTCCGATGATGGCGCAGTGGAAGGGGCG
>VFZW01000703.1 GCA_016871055.1 Acidobacteriota bacterium | reverse complement strand
GCCTTCGCCAAGAAACGCATTTTCGACCCACTCGGCATGAAGGACACCGCGTTCAATCCGCCTGACATTCTCAAGAAACGCTGCGCTCCGACGCAGCAGCGCGAGGGGCGATGGATGGTCGGCGAGGTCCACGATCCGCGTGCTTACCTTCTGGGCGGGGTCGCCGGGCATGCCGGCTTGTTCTCCACCGCCAACGATCTCGCCATCATCGCCCGCATGCTGCTCAACGATGGCCGACACGACGGCAATGCGTTCCTTCGGCCCGAAACCGTCAAGCTCATGACCGAACCCAGAAAGGTCCCTGGGCCGAAGACGCCGGGCCTTCGCACCTTCGGCTGGGACATGGCCACCGCGTACTCCGGCAATCGCGGCGAGTTCTTCCCCAAGGGTGTCAGCTACGGGCACACCGGATTCACCGGCACATCGATCTGGCTCGACCCGTCCAGCAAAACCGCCGTCATCATCCTCAGCAACCGCGTCCATCCCGACGGCAAAGGCAATGTCACGAAACTCCGCTCCCAGATCGCCACCATCGCCGCCAAGGCGACGGCGCCGTGATGATCGGCATCGCGTCTTGGATTGGCGGCGCCATCGCGATCGGGTAAAATGCGAGTGGAGGACCCCGTCATGCCACAATACAAACAACTCGGCTCCATCCCGGCCAAGCGCCATATCGCGCATCGCCGAGAAGGCGGGCACAAGGCCGAAGGCATCTATTACGAAGAAGTCGTCACCGTCGGCGGTTTCGCGCGGGCCTACAGCATCGTTTATCATCTTCGCCCGCCAACGCGAGTCACCAAGGTCGAACCCGCCGGCGCTCTGCCGCTCGAGATCGTGCCGCACCCGGCACTTCGCCATCATCACCTCAAGAGCGGCAAGATGCCGCGCTCCGGCGATCCAATCACGGGCCGCGTGCCGGTGCTTGCGAATGACGACGTCGTCATCTCGCGCTGCCGGCCGGCCAAGCCGCAAGCGGAATTGTTTCGCAATGCCTCGGCCGACGAAGTGATCTTCGTGCATCACGGCAAGGGCACGCTGCACACCATGTTTGGTCCCCTGCCCTTTCGCGAATGTGATTATGTCGTCATTCCCCGCACGACGACTTATCGCATCGATCTGGACGGCGACGCAGACTTGCTCGTCATCGAATCGATCGGCACGCTCACGGTTCCGCCGCACTACCTGAATCCCGATGGGCAACTCCGCCTCGGCGCTCCCTACAGCGAGCGCGACTTCCACGGGCCGACGCAGATCGCGGTGATCGACAAGGAAGAGACAACGCCGGTGTTAGTCAAAGACGGCACGCGGTTGACGCGTTATCTGCTCGGCCAGCATCCTTTTGACGTCGTCGGCTGGGACGGCATGGTGTATCCGTACACTTTCAACGCGGATGATTTCGAGCCGATCACGGGGAGGATTCATCAGCCGCCGCCGGTGCATCAGACGTTCGACGCGCCGGGATTTGTGATCTGCACGTTCGCGCCGCGACTGCTCGACACGCATCCCGACGCGATCAAGGTTCCGTATGCTCATTCCAATGTGCAAGCCGACGAAGTGCTCTACTACGTGCGCGGCCGCTTCGGCAGCCGTCGCGGCGTCGAG
>VFZW01000702.1 GCA_016871055.1 Acidobacteriota bacterium | reverse complement strand
GCGCTCCAACCTTCGATCGACGCACTGCAGGAGTTCAAGATCGAGACCGGCGTGTATTCGGCCGAGTTCGGCCGGGGGGCGGTACAGATTAACGTTGCGACTAAGGCGGGAACCAACGACTACCATGGGTCGGCATTCGCGTTTGTCCGTAACGACAACTTCGATGCGAAGGAGTATCGTCAAGTGGGCAACAAGAACCCGTTCGTGCGCAATCAATTCGGATTCGCGCTGACGGGCCGGCTGATTCGGGACAAGCTCTTTTTCATGTCGAACTTTGAGTCCCTTCGCGAGACCAAGACGCTGCAAGGGTTGTCCAACGTCGCACCGGACCGGATGCGCGCCGGAGATTTTTCGGCCTCCGGACGGAGTATTTTTGATCCTGCCACGCGAACCTTCACGACGGACGCCGCAGGAAATCCGCGCGCTGTGGCTGCAGTGCCCTATCCCAACGGAGTGATCCCATCGAACCGCTTCAACCCGATTGCCCTGAAGCTGCTGGAGTTCTATCCCAAGGCGCAGCGTCCCGGGGACGACATTCTGGGCAACCACACGCGGCAGCGGGAACGGCCGATCACCTGGGAGCAGTTCAACCAGCGGCTTGACTATCTGCAAAACATCCGTTCCACCTGGTTCGGCCGGTTCAGTTGGAGCGATGAGGACTTCAAGGATATCGCTTCGTTCGAGGATCAAGAAGCCAACATCCTGACGAAAACCAACCAGGTACTGCTTAGCAACATCCGCACGATCAGCCCAACGATTGTGAACGAATTCCGGTCCGGCTGGACACAGTTCAACAACGACCAGCGGCGCTTCTACGCGTTCAAGCGGGATGTAACCAAGGAGCTTGGCATCATTGGATTGCAGTCGCCTGTCGAGCTTTCCTACGGCACGCCGTCTATCGGATTGGGACTGGGGCTGACTGGCTTCGGCGAACAAGGGAACGGCCCCTTTGTCGGACGCACTTCGATATTCCAATGGATGGACAACATGAGTGTGATTCGGGGGAATCACTCCTTGCGGTTTGGCGGTGAGTTGCGCCGCGACCGTTATAACGAAACCGGAAACGCGTTCACGCGCGGCAGTTTTGGGTTTAGCGGCAACGCAACACAGAATCCGGCCCAACGCGGTGTCACCGGTCATCCATTCGCCGATTATCTGATCGGCGAAACCTCTTCGCCAACCCGAGCGAGAGCATTTTCGAACGGTCTATTTCGCGCCACTGTGTTCTCACTCTATTTTCAGGACACCTGGAAAATTACGCCCAAGCTGACCGCCGAACTGGGCCTCCGCTACGAAAACACACCGACCTACCACGACAAGTATCGCGGCCTGATAAACGTCTACGTCTACGACTCCGGTGTCCACGACGGAAAGCTGGTACCAGGGGCCCGGGTGCCGCTACTATTCCGGAACGGTAAAGGCGACTTCCATGAAGGATTGCCGTTCCGCTTTCATGACGGCATTCCCACCGCGTCGGGCGACGACATTGCCGGGCGTGAAACGGTGCGCCGCGACAACAACGATTTCGCCCCGCGCGTGAGCTTCGCCTATCGCCCATCCGACAAATGGACTGTGCGAACGGGCTTCGGCATGTTCTATGTGCAGGACAT
>VFZW01000701.1 GCA_016871055.1 Acidobacteriota bacterium | reverse complement strand
GGCCGATCTTCGATCGATGGATTCCTCGCCCACGCACTCTTCATCCATATCCTGATGTTCGCTTCGACGCTCGAATCCAAGGGAGGAGCCGTATGCGGTAATTCCGCTCGTACGGATCTGTGCGGGGTGATCAGCGATGCTCATCCCTACCGCAAACCGGTCCGGTTGGCGCTTCGCCATCCGGCGGCGCGTCCGGTATAAAGCCCTGGCCTGTCGCGAAGAGTTGCACCACCCCGCCCCGGGCGATTCCGTTCGTGTTTGTATTGATCGAACCGTCTTCGTTGATCGCCGCGATCTGCCCTTGGCCGTTCTGCGTCGTGGTGAAGAAGGACGGCGTCGCCACTCCGATGTCCAGCAACCCAGAGGCCAAGATCTGCTTGGTCGATTTGCGTTGCACGATGAACTCGGCGAGTGAGCCTTGTTCGACGTTCATTGGCACGTAGAAGTTAATCTGAGTGGGAGAAACGAAGTAAAGCGGCGCCGGGCTGTCATTAACCAAGACTTCGAAATCGGCTAGCTCCTTCGGAAGTGGCAGCGCTGAGAAGACGCTTGTCTCCTCACCGAATCGGATGCTGAGCGGGTACAACGCGGCCACCATACCCGGTGAGACGCGGCGGCGCAGGAAATGCGCCGCGCTGACCGCGGTCAGTCCCGGATAGTACATCGCGACGCGGTTCGTTCCGTCGGCGACCAACAGATTGTCGGCGGCGTCGGTTGCCACCGCCAGCGGCTGCGCCGGAGTTGTCAGCACGGCGCTGGCCGCCGGGTTTAAAGCCAATAGATCGAATCGCGGGAATCGCACGACGCGGTTATTACTGGTATCGGCTACCCACAATTCACCGGTGCGAGATGACACGGTGATACCTTGCACCGTGCCGAGACGGTCGTTGTTGCCGGTGACAAAGGGTAGCGAGACTGCCGGCGGCGCGTTGTTCGGCGCCGACAAGACACGGTCGAAAATCGCAATGCGGCGGTTGAGGGAATCGGCGACGTAGAGGCGGTCGTCGGTGTCGGTTGCGATGTGCATTGGCACCGCGAAACGAGTTTCATCGCCCCCTATCGCAGTCGACGTGAAATCGCGTTGACCAAAAACTACGGAGGCTTGTTGTCCGTTTGAATATTGGCCGCTCAAGCTCTTGCGGAACAACAAGACCCGATTATGGACGATGTCGGACACCAGGAGTTGACCTTCGACTGTGTGCGCAATCCCATACGGCCGGGACATATTGACCCGCGTTGGGTCGGTGATCTTGATATTGAATCCAGACTGTCCGATCACCAGATTGGCTCGTTGCCCAAATTTTTGTCCTGAATCGAACGGGCGGGCGAATCGGAGGACTCGGCCGTTGCCGGAGTCGGCGACCCATAAATCTCCGTTCGGGTCCACCGCGATGCCCACCGGTTGCACCCACTACTGTCCGGCTATAAGTCCGGCAGAATCAGTTGGTTAGAAAATCTGTCTAATTTTTCTGGAGGGTCATTGCAGTGGAAGGCCTGTAAAATGGGGGGTTTGCTCGAACAGATTAACGCTGAGCACTTGGAGGATCTCGTAGAGAGAGGCGTCGAGGGCGATACGCTTGCGGAGTATGGCGACCAGGACGTAGACCGCGACAGCTACCCAGATTTGAGGT
>VFZW01000700.1 GCA_016871055.1 Acidobacteriota bacterium | reverse complement strand
GATCCGATCCCCGCATTTGGGTTGAGTGAATAAGGTAACTTACCGACCCTAGGACAGGCCCCTCACTTACTAACAATTTCTTAGATGGATGTTAGTATCAGCCGATAAGACAAATGCAGCACACCAACTGACGCGGCCCACGTTTCAGTTTGGAACATCTCACGTTTCATTTCGGGAAAGCTCGGGGCGAGGCCTGTTTCAGACCGGGATTTTCCTAAGGCGAACACCTTAGGGAAACGCGGACGTGCGTGCAATGGTGTCGATGTAGTAAGTGGCTTTGTTTCAGTAAGATACCGGAGAACATAATGCTTGCAGCGGTGCGGTCGGCTAAGGCAAATCGGAAGTGGTCAGCGGGTTGCAGTTTTGAGGAAGTCCAACCGATTGCGGTTGGGCACGCTGGCCCGGCCGAAGCGAGGGAAACACCTCACAAGGAGCGGACCAACGCCGGACAAAGTAAGCCACCCGGAATTGCCTTTGAGCCTGTAGCAAAAATCAGGCAGTTAGGCAAAACGGAACGGCTAAGTGGACCGGCCAAGGTCACGCCCATCACGGCGGGTTCAGCGGGAACGAAGGAATTTCGAGGACCCGAGGAAAACCACATGCCTGCCACTGCCGCCGCCACCGCCCCCGCCGTCGCCCCGAGCCGAACGGCTCCCGCTCCCCGCCGAGGGAAAGCGACCGACCGAACCCGCGCATCGCGCACCGCCGCCAACCGCCACGCCAAGCGCGACCGGATCGTGTTGGAGAATTTGCCGCTCGTTAAGGCGATCGCCGTGCGGGTGCATGAGAATCTGCCGGTACACGTCGACTTAGACGATCTGGTTCATGCGGGCGTTTTGGGTTTGTTCGACGCCGCGACCAAGTATGATCCCGCCAAGATGGTCAGCTTTTCGAGCTACGCCAAGCACCGGATTAAGGGTGCGATTCTCGACAGTCTGCGCCAACTCGACTGGGCCAGCCGCGATCTTCGCCGCCGGCACAAACAGCTTGAGGCCGCGACGCGCGAACTGGCCGGCGAACTACACCGGATGCCGTCGGAAGCCGAGATTGCCGACCGTATGGGCGTCGATGTCGACCGTTGGCGGCAGATGATGATCGACCTTCGCAACGTCGGACTGGTCAGCGCCTCGCAGCGGCCCGTCGAGCAGGACGACTTGCCGGCGCCGGACTTCCCCGCCGCGCAGGAGTTGCAGCCGGATCGGATGTGCTCGCAGCAGCAGTTGCGCTCCGCCTTGGGCGAAGCGATGAAGTGCCTCCCGGAGCGATATCAGAAGGTGGTGGCGCTCTACTACACCAACGAGCTGACGATGAAGGAGATCGGCGGGATGCTCGGTATCAACGAGAGCCGCGTTTCGCAGATTCACAAGACGGCGCTTGAGAAGATGGCGAATGTGATGAAGGAAGCGGGGATTTACTCGAGCGCGGCGTTTTAGCCCGAAGTTCCCCTTGGCAAAACGGGGCAATCGACACACTCCAAACGAGTTAGACGAAGAGGAGGGTGTGCGGCGCTGGGAACAAAGTGTTAGGGTGTGACGCCGAGGAGGTGAAAAGCGCGGAGTTGAACGGGGGTAGGCGAGGCAAGCATTTGGAAGGACTGGTCGCGCATGCGAACCTGATTTTGAGTCAGCGTGGCGAGATCGGCAAGGAG
>VFZW01000699.1 GCA_016871055.1 Acidobacteriota bacterium | reverse complement strand
CGATCTCGTGATTCCCAACGACGGGAGCACCACCGTCTCCGTCCTCCGCAACACCGTCGCGCCGCTCCCGTTCTTCGTTGCCGTGCAAGGTGGCGGAACCGTCACGAAGTCTCCTGACCAACCCGGCTACAACCTCGGCTCCACCGTCACCCTCACCGCCACGCCGGGACGCTATTACGCCTTCACGCGCTGGTCCGACGGCGTCACGACCAACCCGCGCACCATCACCGTCGGTGCGGTCAACAATTTCACGGCCGTCTTCACGCCGTCGGTGACGCTTGAAAGCCTGTTGATCAAACAGTGGGACAAAACCTTTGGCGCAGGCGGCTCAGAGCGTCTCAAGGTTGTCCGCCACACGAGCGATGGCGGTTACATTCTGGGTGGCCGCGTTGAGAAAGGAGCCGGCCCGCACGGTGAAGACGACGCCTACATCGTCAAACTCGACGCTAGCGGGACCAAACAATGGGAACGTTTCTTTGGAGGCAGCCAAGATGATGCTGTAGGAACAATTCTCCAAACTTCGGATGGAGGTTTCCTGCTTGGAGGCTCTTCGCGCTCAGCGCCCAGCGGCAACAAGACGTCACCGGGGGTTAATGGGCGCTACGATTATTGGGTAATCCGGATAGATGCCAGCGGCGACAAGCTATGGGAAAAATCGTTCGGAGGAGACGCAGGTTCCGGGCTGAACTCGATTGCCCCAACCGCCGACGGAGGATACCTGCTGGCCGGGAGTTCCAGTTCGGGTGCGGCTGGAAACAAAAGCCTGCCCGGCTTTGGAGGCGATGACGTTTGGCTGGTGAAGATTGACAGTCTTGGAGTCAAGCTGTGGGACAAAGTCTTCGGTGGGACCGGCAACGAGACCATTGGCGGCGGGGGCATTTTTGTTTCGCGGACAGCAGACGGGGGATTCGTCCTGGCGGCAAACTCGAACTCTCCGGCCTCCGGCAACAAGACCAGCCCAAACTTCGGCGAGTATGACATGTGGGTAATCAGGATCGACGGAAACGGCAACAAGCTCTGGGAACAAGTGCTTGGAGGCAGCGCGTTCGAATATCTCGGTGCCATTCAACAAACGGCCGATGATGGATTCCTCGTCGTGGGTTCGTCTCGGTCAGACATCAGCGGGAACAAGCTCACAGCCAGTTTTGGCGACTACGACGCGTGGATCGTGAAGCTTGATGCGGTTGGTAACAAATTGTGGGAAAAGGCGTATGGCGGGACCGGGCTCGATGCATTCAATTCGTTCCGGCAGACTGCGGACGGCGGCTACCTCGTGAGTGGCATTTCGGCTTCTGGCGTAAGCGGGAACAAAACCAAACCTGGGTTTGGGGACAACGACATCTGGGTCCTGAAACTCAACGGCAGTGGGGACAAGATCTGGGAGCAAGTGTTTGGCGGCACCGGTATCGATGAAAACAGCGAGGGCGATGGTAACGCGTTAGAACTGACCAGCGACGGCGGTTACATCGTGGGCGGGCTGTCCGATTCCGGGGTTAGCGGGAACAAAACCGCGCCCAATCTCGGTGGCAGGGATTACTGGGCCATCAAATTCATCGTCGGCAACGAAGCGCCGCCGGGTACGCCTATCGCTCTGGTCAACGGTTCCTTCAGCCCGAACAACACCCACACCGTCACCGGCGTGGCTACGGTCACG
>VFZW01000698.1 GCA_016871055.1 Acidobacteriota bacterium | reverse complement strand
GCACTTCGGTCCTAAATTCATGGGAGTTTCGACTGCGTCTTATCCCGCCGGAGTGGCCATCGTAACTAATTACGAGGGCGCTTCCCCGGCGGCAGAATTACATCGTTCTGTGCTAACCATGAACTCGAACTCGATCAGATTCGATTTGCTCTTCAATGCAGACGAGTATCATCGATCCGGATTCTGTCCGTGGACGTTCTTCGCTTACCCTACAAGTATTGCTGACGAACATGGACTACCGCCAGACCACGACGCATGCAACTTCCTTGCTTGCCTTCAAGAGCGCGGCATTGACGTTGCCATTTGGGTCAACGGTATCGCTGAGAATACGACTCACTTCGCGTGCCGTAAGGACGACATCCAGAGATTGAACGATGTGATTCAGGAACTTGAAGATTCCGGAGAGATCGAGAAGGGATTCTGTAATCTACGAACGGAGCGACTATTTGCTCCACCCGAAAAGCACAGAACAAGGCCGTGAACCGGAGCGGCCGATGACGCGGTTTTGAAATCATAGTCATTTGGCGGCCGCCCGGTGACGCGTGTCGTTCGGCTGCGGAGGCAACACTATGACGAACTACTGGCAATGCGGTGTGGCTGTCCTCTTGGCAGCAGCGTTAGTCAGGCAAGCGGCCGGCGAGCCACCACCTACAACCGTCGATCTTCGATCGGAGGTTCTCGTCCCCGGCGTCACCATGAGGGAGACCAAACAGCCGGTAAGCCAGGTTCAGCTCATGGTTCGGCTGGACAAGAAAGGCAGCGGCACGGGGACGCTCGTCCTGAACGCGAACATGCCCGAGATCGACGAGTTCGGCACCGCCTTCCTTAAGGGGAACGTTCCGCCGTCGAGACTGGATTGTGAAGTTAAGTTCGTCAAGAAGGGCCGGGTCCAGGTACGGGCGGGCCCTCCCCCCGAGGAATGGCTGCTGTATCAGATCATAGGCCCGAAGATCACTACCCGGCTGTTCGTCGCCACGCCCGGCCCCGGCCTCGCGGCTGGGCGGTTGGTCGTCTGGCGGGACGACAAGACGGTGGCGGCCGTCGTTCCGCTCGCCGCCCCGCCGTCCGGACCGCCCCTTCCGTGCCACCCCGGCTGCTTCCCGGCCGGCACCACTGTTGCGGTCCCCGGTGGGGTCCGTCCGATCGAGGGCATCAGGAGCGGGGACGAGGTTATCACAATTGGGCGGGACGGTGAGCCTGCGCCGCGGCGAGTGACGGAGGTGTTCGTAACCCGCAACCGGCTCGTGGAGGTAAGGACCGACGATGGTGTGCTGGCGACGACCGAAACCCAGCCCCTGTGCCGGGTGAGCGACGACTTCCGGCCCGCGGGCCGGCTGGTGGCGGGCGACCGCATCTGGCGTTGGGCGGCCGGTGAGCGGCGTGAGGCGGTCGTGCGGGAGGTGACACCAGCCGGGCGAGAGGTGCGAGTCTACAACCTCGTGATCGGCGATCAGGTCGTGTTCGTCGCGGGCGGGTTCATGGCCCGGTGCAAGCCGCCGGCAGCGAACACCGCCGAACTAGGCGCTTCAGCGGAACCGCCCAAAGCGGCGGGCCGCTGAGTTGGGACGTTCGGCCCTCCCCGAAACCAACCCTCTTCGAATCAGTACTCTCTTTTTTGGACGGCGTAAGTGCTTCTTAGGCAATGACTTGTTGATTCCGAG
>VFZW01000697.1 GCA_016871055.1 Acidobacteriota bacterium | reverse complement strand
TCAAAGTGACAGGCCGAGGTCAACTGAATTTTGTGGAGTGGGAGTCCGGCGAATTGGTGGACGTCGTTAAGCATTCGATCACGTTGTGCTACCAGATGGAACTCGAAGCCCCAATCGGATTAGCAACCGGCGAAAGCGGTATCGAGCCAGCGATGCCGATAGTCGAGTTGGTGAAGCGCATCGAAACGTGGAGACTGCAAGCCGGTGGGGACGGCGGCAAGCTGAATCAGGCGGTAGTCGCAGACCAAATCGGAATCAATGAGCGGGCGTATCGAGCGGCCAAGGTTGGGAAGCCAAAGGCGAAAGACCACCATTCGAAACTGGCTAAGTTTGCAGAAAAGAAAGGGTTGTTACCAGGGCCGAAAACAGGCCGGAAATAGGCCGCTTTGGGGCCGGTCACATCGAAGACTCTTGAAGTGTGGTTACTAACCACCAATCAGGAGTACGAATGGGAACACTACCGCAAAGATTGATTCACCTCCTCAACGAGCATGAGGTCGCGGAGATGTTGGGCGTATCGGTGGCGACTATCCGGCGATGGCGGCTATTGAAACAGGGGCCGCGCTATTTGAAAGTAGGGGCGCTGTGCCGATACCGCGTCGAGGATATCGCGGAGTGGCTCGAATCGCTCCCATCCGGCGGCGGGAAGTGACGGCCATGCGAGTACGCATCACCGACGTTCCGATCCGCGATGCATGGCGCGCGCTCGGTGGCGGGCCGCTGCGGGGCAATCGCGGGCGGGCGTGGTGGCGAGAGGGCAACGGCTACAACGTCGCGCTTGACGACGGAGGGCGTTGGTTCGATCACGCTCGCGGCGAAGGTGGCGGCGTACTGACGCTCGTTCAGACCGCACTCGGCATCGACCGGCGCGCGGCGCTGGAATGGCTCGCCAACCGTTTCGGCGTAGACATCGGCGGCGGGCATTCGGTAGCGGAGCGGCGGCACTACGCGCAGCGGATCGAAGCGGCACGGACGCTCGCCGTGCAACTTGTTCAACGACGCGATGACTACCTGCTCGACCTGCGCACGGCGGCGGGCATGTTATTGAGCGATTATCACCGATTGCTTCGGTTGGCGGACGAAACCGAGGATATCGAACTCGTCGCACGCGCGGCGGAAGTTTGGGAACTTCTCGAAGTTGTGGCCAGCCGTCGGGATCAGTTTCGGTCGGCGACGGGGCCCGAGCTGGTCGCGTTGTTTTCGGGCATCGAAAGGCAGGTGGCCGCATGAACGTCGCGCGATCACTTGACCAACTTCAACGCGACTTTGTCCGCGATCTTAGTTTCGATCTGGCACCAACTACAACACCGGCCCCAACTTCGAGTTCATGGCCAAAGCCACTCGGCAAAGCAGCGCTGATCGGCTTGGTGGGCGAAGTGGTCGAGAAGATCGACCCGACGACGGAGTCAGATCCGGCGGCGATCTTATTCCAGTTCCTAGCGATGTTTGGCAACCTGATCGGCCGGACCGGACATTGGACCGTCGAGGAAACGCGGCACTTCTGCAACCTGTTTGTCGCCGTCGTCGGCGATACGGCAAAAGGTCGGAAAGGCACGTCTTACGACCGTGTTCTTAGCCTGTTTCGCGGCATCGATGACGCATGGGACAAGCGGATACAGAGCGGCTTGTCGAGCGGTGAGGGCTTGATCTGGTTTGTCCGTGATCCGATCATCGAACCCGTTCCGA
>VFZW01000696.1 GCA_016871055.1 Acidobacteriota bacterium | reverse complement strand
GCAGCAAGTACTTGAACAACTTGATCGAGCAAGATCATCGAAGGATCAAGCAGCGGCTGCGGCCGATGCTGGGACTCAAGAGCTTTGAGTCGGCGACCATTGTGATTAGCGGTATCGAACTGGCGGAGAAGATCAAGAAAGGCAATTCAAATTTGGCAAACTGGGCGGGTCAGGGGCGACGATGCCGGAGATCTGGCGAGCCGCGTTGGCAGCGTGATCGGAGTCGGGTTCGATACGAGACATCGGCAGCGATCAAATTTGGCTCGACTCGGAAATTGCACCAGAGCCCCATTGCGCGTGTTGAACGCGTCCTGTACCCTACCAACCATGCGCGACTACTCCCGCCGTACGGTCCTGTTCCAAACCACACTCGCCGCCGCGTGGAACCAAACCGCCCGCCCGCGTTACGACCTCCTCATCCGCGGCGGCCACCTCATCGACCCCTCCCAGAACATCTCCGCCATTCGCGACATCGCCATCACCCGCGGCAAAGTCGCGCGCATCGCCGAGAACATCCCCGCCGGGGAGGCCCGCCAATCCCTCGACGCCCGCGGCAAAATCGTCACTCCCGGCCTGATCGATATTCACGTCCACGTCTACGATGGCGTCGCGCCCCTCGGCATCCCCGCCGACCCCAACTGCATTGCCAAAGGCGTCACCACCGCCGTCGATGCCGGCTCATCGGGCGCCCACACATTCCCAGGCCTCCGCAAGTACGTCATCAACGTCGTCGACACCCGCGTCCTGGCGCTGCTCAACATCTCCGTCGTCGGCCAGTCGACGCTTTCCACCGACAACCCTTGGGGCGAACTCATCGACCTTCGCCTGGCCAACCCCAAACTTGCCATCAAGACCATCGAGGAGAACCGCGACGTCATCCTCGGCGTCAAGATCCGGCTGACCTCCAACATCACCGGTAGACGCGATCTCGAAGCCCTCAAACTCGCACGCGAAGTCTCCGACGCCGTCAACCTCCCGATCATGGCCCACATTGGCGGCACCTTCTCGACGCTCCCAAAAATCCTCGAACTGCTCCGCAAAGGCGATGTCATCACCCACTCCTACCGCGCCGGCGAAGGAGGCATCCTAAACTCCGATCTCCGCGTCCTTCCCGAAGTCCGCAAGGCGGTTCAGGACGGATTACGCCTCGATGTCGGCCACGGTGCCGGATCGTTTGGCTGGAGCGTCGCCGAGGCCGCGCTCAAGCAGGACCTGCTCCCCGGTACCATCTCCAGCGACGTCCATCACTACAACGTCCACGGCCCCGTACTCGACCTCGCCACCACGCTTTCCAAATTCCTCCATCTCGGCATGAAGCTCGAAGACGTCATCGCCCGCGCCACCCACAACGCCGCCAACACGTTCGGCTTCCCTAAGGGCATCGGCACCCTCCGCGAAGGATCCGAGGGCGATGTCGCCGTGTTTCAGTTCGCCGAAGGTGACTTCGTCCTGAACGATTCCGTCCAGGAGTCGCGGATCGTCCACCGGCGCCTGCTGCCCGTCGCCACCGTTAAGGGCGGCCGAATCTACGGCTCCGCATCCATTCCGGTAGTTACGCTCGACCGGCCTACCTTTTAGTATCGCAGCGCCGGGTCTAATCCCCCCGCCTTTCAGGCGGGCTGCTTTCAGCCACGGTACTGCAAAATGGAAAGATGGCCGAGTACCGACGGAGCGCGCATGCGGTTTTTGATTTGAAGTAC
>VFZW01000695.1 GCA_016871055.1 Acidobacteriota bacterium | reverse complement strand
ATCGTGTTCCACGCGGCGGTCATCGGCGCGATGCCGTGGTCCGGCCTGATCGCCTGGGCCATCTTCGCCGGACCGCTGTTCCAGGCCGCGACGCTGACCCAGTGGTCCACCGAGCACTTCTGGGGCGCGCGTCCGGTGGGGGCCAACCCGGTCGACACCGCCACCGCGGTTACCTACGGCCGACTGCTCTTGCCGGACCCGGCCCGGTCGGGCTGGTGGCTGCGGCTGCTGGCCTACGTGCCCGTTCGGTTTCTGCTGCTGAGTGGGGACCTGGTGAACCACGACCTGCACCACATCGGTCGCGGACCGTGGACTCGCCACGCCTCGATTCAAACGCGGCTGCTGCGGGACGGGCGCATTCCGATCCGCCAAACGGCGTCGCTGCGGGCTGGCTTCGCGGTGGCGTTCCGTTCGGCTCGCGGGGTTGAACCGCGCCCGCCGCGCGCGATGAGCCGCCGCCGCCTGCTCGGAATGTGACGGCGGGGGTTATGAAGATGCCAGAGATGGAGACTCCAGTTGTGGTGGCGTCGTGAATCGTTGTTGTCGCGGCGCGGCCAAAAGAAGCACTGGAGTGCATCCACGTCGGGCGTGTGAACTCGGCACGGCGGATACAGCTAGCTACTTTCCGGCGCAAAATTCGCATCTGACGCGCCAACTTATTGATTCCCCCGTTCGCGATTCAGCCGATTCTGGAAAAAACGGGCCAAAACCGGCAATTTTCGCGCCGGAAAGTAGCTATGGAGGCAGGGGCGGATTCGTTCGACGGGCACGAGCGCACCGCGCTATGCCTCAACGCTGCCAGTACTTGAGGCAAGCCGGCAATAACCACGGTTGTTTACTTACCGCGCGTGGGTGACATCGGGCGGCTATCGTGTGGTGGAATCCACCTCGAGGTGTGGGGGCGCGTCGCTTTTTTGTCGGGTTTTGTCGGGTTGTGTCGGGCTTGTTCGCCATGATGCGCGACGCAAGTACACTGCAATCAATTGCTTGCTGCAACCAAACTTCAACCATCACTTCAACGTGCTCAATGCGTTAGAGCGAAGCTATAAGCGCAATCGAATCGATGCCTTACGGGTCCTTCCTGGCAGAACTTACGCGAGGGCGGAGCCATTGCACAATCGCACTAGATTTGTGCGGCAAAGCGGTTTACGTGAATAACCTACTAATACTGGCGGGCCGAAAGGGGTTCTCTGGCCTTCCCCGAGTTTGAATGCCGTGGAGATTTGATATCCCCCCCCTCTCTCTGGGGGAGGCAGGGAAGTGGCTTAGCCAAGGAGGAGATCGCGGGAATTGGGGGTGTTCCGGCGCGTACGCAATCCCGCCGCCAGCAAACTGCATGTCTACTAACTGATCAGCCTCTTTACAAGCGCCCCGCCGCCCGCAAGATCCTTCGCCGTCAATTCCTCCACTCGCCATTGCGGTTGGCCGTTGCGGAGCCGATCGCGGATGTAGCGGTCTCGGCGCAAATTCTGGCCCACATGAAAGGCTGCGCCATCGATGTAGATGGCCAACCGGCGGCCAGGTACAGCAAAGTCGGCGATTGAGATCGGCACCCCACCGGCAGTCGGGGAGACGGGGACTTGCTTCTCGGGATGGAACCCGTGTTTCTCAAACAGCCGGAGGAACTGGAGTTCGAGCGGAGAGCCAACGCCTGCCGAGTATGCCTCCAGCCACGGTCTGGGATCGTCGAGATCGCCCGTCTGGAGAGGCCGCTCGGCTGGAGGCGAACCAG
>VFZW01000694.1 GCA_016871055.1 Acidobacteriota bacterium | reverse complement strand
GCAAATACGTTGGCTACTTCCGCCATCACTTCAGCGACCGCACGATCTCCCGCGCGGAGACGGACGACTTCTGGAATTGGCCGCAGCCGGAGCCGATCCTTTATGGATCGCCGCTCGACGCCCCGGCCGACGACTACTACACGAACGGCTTCACGGCGTATCCGGACGATCCGTCGATCCGGCTCCTGTTCGCATCCATCTACCACCGCGACCGCGATTCGATCGATGTCCGGCTCGGCATCTCGCGAAACGGCCGCCTGTTCCAATGGGTATCGCTCGATCCGGTTCTTCCGCGCGGTGCACACGGCGAATGGGATGCGGGCGCGGTCTACGCATCGCCAAACCTGGTGAAACTTCCCGACGGACGGCTGGCGGTGCCGTTCTCGGGAAGGTCGATCAGTCACAACGAACATTGGTTCAGTTCCTTTTACGGCGAAACCGCGGACCGCACCGGCGCCGCTTGGGCCACATGGCCGGATGGCCGGCTCGCTGGGATCGAAGCCGCGGCGCTCGGTGAGTTCACAGTGAAATCGGCGGAGTTTAACGGCAGCCGGATTCTCGTGAACGCACGAACCGGCCGTGCCGGATCCCTCGACGTGGAACTGCGCGAGAAGGGAAAGGCGATTCCTGGATTCACGTTCGCCGAGTCGTTCGCTATGGAAGGCAACCACCTGTGGTCTCCAGTTCGCTGGCGCGGCCAGGACTCGCTTGCGGCGCTTCGCGGCAGGAAACTGGAGTTGCGTTTCCGCCTGCGTGAGGCGAAGGTGTTCGGCTACCGGTTCGAGTGAGTTGCACGTGATCCACAGATCTGTGGCGATAGCACTCTTGCAAGAAAACACGGACGCCTGGAGGTTGGGGGTGCCTCCAGGCGTCCGGTTTCAACGCCAGTCTACTTTACCGGCGAACTGAAGCTGGTCTCACCGAGAAGCACCTCCGCCCACGCACAGTACACTTGGACCCGGGCGATGTCGCGGACATAGGACGGCACCGAGATCTCGCGCTTCTCCCCGCCCTTGATCTTGAACGCATCGAGAGTGTAGATCTGCCCCTTGCTGTCCACAATCCGCCAGGTTGGCGCCGGCGTATCCGGAACCTTGAACTCAGGCGTCACGCGCAGCGTGTTCTTGCCGTTCTCGTGGCTATGCATCACCGCGCCGGTGTTCGCTTTGGGACCTTGGAACATCGCCGACGTATGCTCCTTACCATGGTTTGCGGCTACCGCTGTTCCGATCAGCAACGCGGCGGCTGCGGCAGTGGACAGAATTCGAGTCATGTACTTCATTGGGTTTTCTCCTTGGATTTTGGGTTTAACTGCGGAAAGGACTACCGGGATGCCAGCTCGATTGCATGGCCGTCCGGATCACGGACGGAGAGGAACCGGCTAAACCCGGCGATGGGTTCCGGAAGCAGTTGCGTTCCGGGTGAGACGAGTGCCGCCTTCGCCGACCGGAGCGCCGCTTCAGCAACAGCGGCCTCGGGCACGGCCAGACGGGTCTGCCAATGAATCAGGTCGTTGGCTCGGGCATCTGATGGATACGGTCGGCCATCTCCCGGTGACAGGTACTCGAGGAACTCAATACCCGGGCCGGAGGCGGCGCGCAACGCGGTAATCCGCAAGCGGGCGCCGAACACATTGTTCAGCCGTTCCTGCTCCGGACCATAGTTCTCGCTTTTCCCCGCGACTCTCATTCCGAGTGTGTCGCGGTAGAACCGAAGACTGGCTTCTGTGTCTGAAATGA
>VFZW01000693.1 GCA_016871055.1 Acidobacteriota bacterium | reverse complement strand
GGGTTGAGAACGATTCAAACGGCAATTGGAAAATCGTCACCCCCAGCACTTTGGCCTCGGGCGGCGGAGAACTCGCCTCGGGACTCGCTGTTGATACCGCCTCCTCCACGCTCTATCTCGTTCTCAACGATTCGGAAGGAAACTCCCGGCTTCTCGGTCTCGACGCCGCCACAGGCGCCGAAACCACCAATGTCCCTCTTGGCGGCGGCTTCTATGGCGGCGTCGCGTTTGATCCCGCCGGCGCGTTGTTCTATCTCATCGCATCGAATTCCCAAGGCGAAGCAACGCTTTACAACTACTCGCTCGGTGGCCCGCCACCGAGCCTTTGTTCAGTCTGGGCACGCAAGGCTTTCAATTTGCCGCCCTAACAGTAGCCGCGGAGGATGTGCCCGAACCGTCGGCCTGGCTAATTACACTTGCGGGTTTCGGAACTCTCGGCGCTTGGGTCCGCACACGCCGAGCTTAACCGGTCAACTCGGCCAGCTAAGGCACCCGCACCCAAATATTCCGGAACAACAACCGCGTGTCCTTCACGTCCGGATGAAAGTGATCCTGCAGCCGCAGCGGCCCCGGCGTACAAACGGAAGTGCCGTCGTCGCCCGGCGTCGGTTTGACGATCCGCGCGTGATCCTGAATCACCACGCCGTTATGCAGCAACGTCATCGTCGCCGGCCGCTCCACTTTCCCATCGGCCGCGCACACCGGTGCGTGAAACACGACATCGTAGCTCTGCCACTCGCCCGGCTTTCGTGACACATTCACCAGCGGATCGTGTTGTCCATACACCGACCCCGCCGACCCCGCCCGATATGTCGGATTCTCAAACGAGTCGAGCACCTGCACCTCGTAGCGCCCTTGCAGGAACACGCCGCTATTCCCCTTCGCCTGGCCTTTCACGGTAGGCATATCCGGCGTCGCAAACTCGAGATGGATCTGCGCGCTGCCAAACTTCTCCCGCGACTGAATATCGCGCGAGCCGCTCTTGCACACCAGCACGCCGTCTTCAACCGTCCATTCCGCCGCGCGCCCATCGGTGTGCGTCCAAGCCTCGGCCGACTTGCCGTCGAACAACACCACCGCATCCGACGGCGCCTTCATCGGCCCGCCCGGATCGACAACCTTCGGCTGCGCCAACGCAGCCACGCAGAACAAGAAGAGCCGCATAGAGGACCCCCGATAAAATCTGGCGGAGAGAGTGAGATTCGAACTGTTCTCCCGTCCGCTCAGCCTATTCTAGCGCGTGCAAGTTGCTGATATTGCGTTCCACCTGCTACGCGTT
This sequence comes from Acidobacteriota bacterium, assembly GCA_016871055.1. GTDB lineage: Bacteria > Acidobacteriota > Terriglobia > Bryobacterales > Bryobacteraceae. The sequence goes on along the minus strand of VFZW01000693.1, from coordinate 460 downwards.
CTGACGGCTGCTACCAGTGCGTTTGGGGGTTCGTTGACCATTTTTGACCATTTTGACCGGCTTTTCGCGGCCCCGAACCGTCTCCCAGATATCGGCCAACTTCGCTTCATCGGACGGCAGCGCGTGCTGGTAGATCTTCGCCGTGGTGTAGCTGTCCCGATGGCCGAGGCGCTTCGAGACTGCCGCGAGCGGCGCGCCAGCGCTCAGCATCAGGCTCGCGTGCGAGTGACGAAGGCTATGAAGGCCGATACCTACAAACCCCGCCTTGTCCGCGATCTGGCAAACGACCTTCGATAGATAGTCGGGCCGCACGTAGTCGCCATCGGGCCTGGCGAAAATCAGATTGAGATCGCGGCGGTAGGCATCGCCGATCAGCGCGGCGTCCCGCGCTTGGCGCTCGCGGTAGACCTCCAAGTATGCCAGCGTCCCCTTCGACAGCGCTACGCGCCTCTGAGAGCGT
>VFZW01000692.1 GCA_016871055.1 Acidobacteriota bacterium | reverse complement strand
CAGAATTTCGAAGAGTATGTCGCCACCGCGAATGTGCAGCCGCCGCCCGGCGACCCACGCCATGCGTTCCTGCTGTCACAGGGTCCGGGACCGATCCGTTTCCCGAGCTCGGCCGATGGCAGCGTGCCCTTCCAAGGAACGAACTTCGGCGGACGCAACGCGTCGTATTTCGATCCCAACATGCGGCTGCCCTACGTGCTCATGTTCTCGACCGGGTTCCAGGTACAACTGACCAGGAACTGGCTGGCGGAGACCGTGTACCAAGGATCGTCCGGCGTGGGCCTTTTGAATAACTGGGACATGAACGTGGTTCCGTTAAACGTTTCGACCGACCAGGCGCAACTCGTGCAGATCTTCAACGCGACGCAGAACTTCAAGCCGTACCGGCAGTTCGGCTCGATCCAGCACTATGCGAACTACGGTCACAATTCACACCACTCCGGGACGTTCCGGATTGAGCGGCGCTTCGACGCCGGCATGACTTTGAACACCTTCTACCAACTCGGTAAAACTTTGAACGACGGCGATGACGACGGCGGCCGCAGCGGCATCACGTTCTACAACCGGCAGTTGGAGAAGGCGCGAGCGAGCTATGATATTCGCCACCGTCTGGTGAGCGTGATGACCTACGAGCTGCCGCTGGGCAAAGGGCGCAAGTTCATGAACGGCGGCGGCGTGAAGAATTACTTGCTCGGCGGATGGGACTTTGCCTGGACGCAGACGTTCCAGAGCGGTCCGCCCGTGACCATCACCGCGGCGGGAAGCCCGAATCGATACCTGCCCGGTATGGTTCGGCCGGACGCACTGCTGCCGGCCGAGCAAATAAAGGTGACCAGCGACTACAACGTTGGCAACCGCTTCCCGTTGGCGGCGCAAAACCCCTACTTCAACACGGCGGCGTTCGGCTATCCGGCGCCATTCCGGGCCGGTACGCTCGGCCGCAACGTGGTGGAATCGCCCGGATTGCGCTGGACGCAGTTGTCTCTGTCGAAGGACTTCAAGATCACCGAACGCGTGACCTTTAGCCTTCGCTGGGACGTCAACAATCCGACGAAAGAACCGCAGTTGGCCGACCCCGGCGCGGTGTACAACACTCAGAATCTGGCGCAATTCGGCCGGTTCGCGGGCATTGGGCGCGGCAGCTTCTCCGATGTCGGAACGTCGCGCATGCATCACATCATGGTTGGCCGCGTGCAGTGGTAGCGTGTCCAAGACCGCTCGCGAGGCCGCCGGCCAGAGCCAAACCAGACGCACCGCCCCCTCGGAATAATCAAGCTTCGGTAATCGTCACCGAAGTCATCGTATCGCCCTGTTGGATCGCATCGACGACTTCGAGCCCGCTTACGACTTTGCCGAACACCGTGTGCTTGCCGTCCAGCCATCCGCACGGAACGTGCGTGATGAAGAACTGGCTGCCATTGGTTCCCGGCCCCGCGTTCGCCATCGAGATTACACCGCGCTCGTGCTTGTTCGGATTGCCCGCGAACTCGTCCTCGAAACGATAGCCCGGACCGCCGCGGCCCGTTCCCGTCGGATCGCCGCCCTGAATCATGAAGTCCGGAATCACGCGATGAAAGACAATGCCGTCATAGTATTTATCGCGGGCGAGAAACACGAAATTGTTGACCGTGCGCGGCGCCGACTTCGCATCCAACTGCAACACGATCGTCCCCTTGGTCGTCTCGATCGTCGCCGTATAGCTCTTCGTCGTGTCGATCCCCATCTCTGGATAGCTTGCGTATTGCTTCATAGCAAT
>VFZW01000691.1 GCA_016871055.1 Acidobacteriota bacterium | reverse complement strand
GAAGCGCGATTCGACCTGACGCGCAATGGCGGAGGCCGTTCGCAATTCACCGCGGACGCCGAGCGTCCTAACGCAAACCTGAGCAACCCATGGCTGAATGAAGGCGGACGATGCACGGGCTGGAGCGGCCCGTGTCAGGGTCCAACGTTTACGCTGGCTAACAACACGAATCGCCGGACACCATACCTTCTGCAGTGGGTATTCAACGTCCAACGGCAGTTAGGCAACGATACGGTGCTGGAGGCTGGGTATATCGGCAATGGCGGGCACAAGCTGGAATTGCTGCGCGTCTGGAATCAGCCTGTGTTACGGACGGGGCCGAATGACGCGCGAACGCTGCTGCAACGGTCGCCGTTTCCGGCCTACGGCTTGATTCAGACTCTGGATAATCATGGCAACTCCGGCTACGATGGCCTCGGATTGAAAGCTACTCGCCGTTTTGCGAAGGGCCTTACGTATCTGGCGGGGTTCACGTGGTCAAAGGCAATGGACCAGGGCAGTTCGGTTCGGAACAATACCGGCGAGAACCAGTTTGCGACGGATAACTACAACCTGAAGCGGGAGCATGCGCTGTCGCAGTTCCACAACGGACACCGGTTTGTGAGTTCGGTGCTGTATGAATTGCCCTTTGGGAAGGGCAAGCGATTTATCAACACCGGGGGCGTACCGGACAAACTGCTCGGCGGCTGGCAATTGGGTACAATCCTGACGCTTTCCGACGGTACTCCGATCAACGTCGGGCAGATCGGCGACCCGCTACAGATCGGCACGCCGAACGTTCCGGATGCGACGGGCATCAGTCCGATCCCCACGAACCGGTCGCCTGATAAGTTTTGGGAGATCGCCGCTTTCGATGCTTCCAACCCAGAGTTGCTCTATCGGTTCGGGAACACGGGGAGGAATCTACTGACCACGCCGGGGCTGAAGCAGTGGGACTTCTCGTTGACGAAGACGACACGGATCCGCGAGGGACATTCGTTCGAATTCCGATTTGAGGCATTCAACTTCCCCAATCATCCGAACTTCAACGCTCCGGCCAATAACCCACAACAGCCGGCGACGTTCGGACGCATAAACAAGGCGCGGACGATGCGCGAGATGCAGTTCGGGTTCCGGTACACATTCTGATGAGATCGGCGCCGAGAGGGGCACGTCCAGTGATGCATTCGAGACGTTTGTTTTTTCAGGCCGCGGCGGGCAGTGCGGTGTGTATTGGCGCGCCCGCGGGTAGGGCTGACGGAAAGCCGTTGCGCGGGGTGTTCCCGATTGCGCAAACACCGTTCACGGCCGCGGACAAGCTGGACGTGGAGTCGTTGGTGGAGCAACTGCGTTTTATCCATCGGGGCCGTGTTCATGGATTTGTCTGGCCGCAGCTCGCCAGCGAGTGGTCCACGCTGAGTGAAGCGGAGCGGATGGAGGGGGCGGAGGCACTTGGCGCGGCGGCAGTAAAGCTGCGGCCCGCGCTTGTACTCGGCGTGCAAGCGCCGAATGCCGACTCCGCGGTGCGGTACGCCATGCACGCGAAGAAGGTGGGCGCCGATGCAATCATTTCCCTACCGCCGGTAGATGAGAAGGATCCGAAGGCTGTTATCGCCTATTACAAACGGGTGGGCGAGGCGACCGACCTCGTATGGTCCGAAAATCGGATCTGCTTGAATTTTCAGGGGCTGCGGAGCTTTGCAGGCTCGCGATAATGGACTCAAAGGATGCTGAGAGCCCTGGACCCATTCCGGTTTTTACTGATCGCCGTCGCCGGCTGG
>VFZW01000690.1 GCA_016871055.1 Acidobacteriota bacterium | reverse complement strand
CTTCGAGTTGCTCCCGTTGGCTCGCTTCTACCGCCAAGGGAGCTGCTGGGATGAACATGACCCAGTATGAGGCAACTCTGCCTATATGTACATAGTTATATGAGACAGGACACTAGCTTTTCATGGGTAGGACGGCCAACGTCTGTGACTCCGGTCGCAGCGGGCGCAAACGATCGCCGTTACAATCCATTTGTGCGAATCGTTTTGGCCCTGCTTGCGGGCGTGTTGCTCGGGCTTGGGCTGTTCACTTTCGTCTACGCCAAGGGCGGATCGTATCTGACAAACGATCCGGCGGCCTGCGCCAACTGTCATGTCATGAGCCCGCGGTATCAGGCGTGGTTGAAGTCGCCGCACCGCCGCGCCGCGGTTTGTAACGACTGCCACGCGCCTTCCGGTTTCGCGGCCAAGTATTTCACGAAAGCGCTGAACGGTTTCAACCACTCGCTCGCGTTCACGACAGGCCGCTTTCCCGACGGATCTTAGCCCCGGCGCCAAGCGGAAATTCGCCCGTAAGCGAATGATTCGGTGACAGTTACTGGTCAGGAGGGGCTGGGAGCTGCCTGACTACAATTCAGCGGTCGGGCAGGGAGACGCCAAGGGCGTCGAGAATCGTTCTCTGTCGCTCGTCGGGCTTCGGCAAGCGAGTCACGGTCGTGTTGGCGTCGACTTGGAACGAGAGCATGGTCAACCGGCCAAGCGCTGCCAGGGCGTCGGGAAGCGTGATCGCATTTGGATCTTTGTCGGTGGTTCCGAATACGGCAACGAGCCTGCGTTCGATCTCGCGGCTAAGTTTCAACGCGAGCATGCAACAGAAGACGTGTCCGCGCGTGCGGCTCTCCTTGCGGACAAATACCGGCCGGATTTCCAGCAGCCCGGTCTTCATCGTACGAAAGTCGCGCTCGACTTTCTGCAACGCCATGTAGCTGGCATGAACCGCTTCGGCATCGAGTTTCTCTTTCGGAACATCGGTCACGATCACATAACACCCAGCCAATTGAAAGGCGCGAAGCTCCGCTTGCGGATCGACAGCGACGACAATCTTGCGTCCCTCCAATTGAAGAGAAACCAGGCCGGTAATCTTATGCCGCGTTATCCATTGACGGAGCGCGGCCAGACCGGCTTCGGGCTTTCGCCGCGAAGACTTCGCCGCCAGTTCGTTGCGGTCGTCGATCTTGGACCGCAGCTTTTTCATCTTGTCTTCCAACCCGTGCCGGATGCGCCGAGCCTCTTCCGGATTCTTGCGCAGGACGTAGCGTTTGCCACCGGCGTCGACTTCGCCAACCTGCTCGGTGAATAGCTCCAGTTGAAGGGTCTTGTTGGCCAGCAGGACGCGGATCTGCGGATCGGTAATGGAACTGATATAGCGAAAACCGGCGTCGCCGAGCGATTCCTTGCCGGCGGTTTTCACCATACCGCGGTCGCCGACGAAGATCACATCCTCGACGGCGAACTGTTTGGCGAGAATTTCGATCTGCGCCGCGACGGTGGATGGATCGCCGGTGTTGCCCGAAAGCACGCGCACGGCTAAGGGTTCGCCCTCCGGACCGGCCAGCAGTCCAATGACGATCTGGAGTTTCCCGCGCTTGCCGTCGCGGTTGTAGCCGAATTCGCCTAAATCGTTGTGTTCACCTTCCAGATAGGAACTGGTGACATCGTACAGGAACAGGGCCGGCGGCGTTGCGGCGCGGGCGAGGTAGTTTCGCCACAGAGCTTTTTCGATCTTGTCCTGGCGGGCGCACAAGTCGTCGAGGGCCTCGTAGAGGTCGCC
>VFZW01000689.1 GCA_016871055.1 Acidobacteriota bacterium | reverse complement strand
AGCACCGACCTGGAAAGCAGGCGTCGCCAAGGCCATCGTCACGCCGGAGAAAGGGGTTTGGCTCGCGGGCTACGGATCCAAACGGCCACCCGAAGGCAAGCTGCACGACATTTGGATGAAAGCCCTCGCCCTCGAAGATCCCAAGGGAAACCGCGCCGTCCTCGTCACTAGCGACTTTCAAGGCGTGCCCAAGGAGATGAGCGATCGCATCTTCATCCAACTCGAAAAAAAGCTCAAGCTCCGGCGCGAGCAGGTCATGATCACCTTCTCTCATAACCACTGCGGACCGCGGCTCGGCCTTGATCTCGTCGACTACTATCCGATCGAAGCCGAGCAGGTGAAGCTCGTTGACGAATACACCGCCTTGATGGAGACGCGGATGGTCGAAATGATCGGCGACGCGCTGAAGGCGATGAGGCCCGCGACGCTGCGGATCGGCGAGGGGCGCACCGGATTCGCAGTGAATCGCCGCAACAATCGCGAGGCCGAGGTCGCCGACCTGCTCGCCAAGGGGACGCCGCTCAAGGGGCCCGTCGATCATTCGGTCCCCGTGATGACGGTAACCGGCGCCGACGGCAAGCACGTCGCCATCGTCTTCGGCTACGCCTGCCATCCGACGACGCTCAGCTTCACCAAATGGTGCGGCGACTATCCTGGCTTCGCACAGATCGCCATCGAGAACAACCATCCCGGCGCCGCGGCGATGTTCGTCAACACCTGTGGCGGCGACCAGAACCCGCTGCCGCGCCGTAAGGTCGAGTTGTGCGAGAAGTACGGCCACATGCTCGCCGACGCCGTCCAAGAGGCGCTGAAGAAACCGATGAAGACCGTAACGCCCGGCCTGCGCATGGCGTTCGAATATGTCGATCTGCCCTATCTCGACGTGATGACCCGCAAGGAACTCGGCACATTCGCCAAGGACACGAACGCCATCCGTAAACGCTGGGCGGAGCGAATGCTCAAGAAGCTCGACGCTGGCGAAAAGTTCGAGTCGAGCTATCCGTATCCCATTCACGCTTGGCGGCTCGGCAGCGAAATGCTGGTCATTGGCACCGGCGCCGAGACCGTCGTCGATTACGCGCTTCGCTTCAAGGCGAAATACGGTCCCGGAACCTGGGTGTGCGGCTACACCGACGACATGATCTCCTACATCCCGTCACGCCGCGTTTGGCTTGAAGGCGGCTACGAAGGCGGCTCGTTCCTCTACGAGTACGGCCGGCCGGCACTCCGCTGGTCCGGCGACATCGAAGAACGCATCGCCGACACCGTGCATAGGCTCGCCAAAGCGGTCGGGCGCTGAGTTTTTGAAACGCAGAGTGCGCCGAGAACGCGGAGAGAATCCAACCGGACGGTTCTCCGCGTTCTCGGCGCACTCCGCGTTTCGAATTGGACCTCAAAACAACTCCGTCACCGGGTTGCCGTCGCAGATCGTGCGGAATTGGCCGGTGAGGTCGTAGAGACTGGCGCGCGGGTCGATGCCGAGTAGATGGAAGAGCGTGGCAGCGAGTTCGCTGATGTGGACGGCCCGGTCGCGCGGGTAGGCGGCGAACTGGTCGGATGAGCCGATCACATGCCCGCCGCGCACCCCGCCTCCCGCCAGCACCACCGAATAGCAGTTGCACCAGTGGTCGCGCCCGGTCACGTTGTTGGTGTTGTTCGAGAAGTTCACTCCCATCCGCGGCGTGCGGCCGAACTCGCCGAGCCAAACCACCAGCGTGTCGTCGAGCATGCCGCGCGCGTGCAGGTCTTCGAGCAGAGCGCTGAACGATTGGTC
>VFZW01000688.1 GCA_016871055.1 Acidobacteriota bacterium | reverse complement strand
GCTTCTCGGCCGATGTCATCATCAGATGATGACGCGAAGATCTTTGCTTGCAGCGCTCGCCGCGCAGCCCGCTCGGCCGAACATCGTTTTTGTTTTGGTCGACGATCTGCGCTGGGATGAACTCGGGTGCACCGGTCATCCGTTTGCCTCGACGCCGAATTGCGACCGGCTGGCGCGCGAAGGGGCGTCGTTCGTCAATGCGTTTTCGGTTGTACCTCTGTGCTCGCCGAGCCGCGCGAGCTTTCTTACCGGGCAGTATCCGCACCGGCATGGAATCATCGACAACACGAACCGCTCGGCGGCGAGCCACAAGCTGATCACGTGGCCGCGGTTGCTACACGACGCCGGTTACGAGACCGCGTTCATCGGCAAGTGGCATATGGGCAACGACGATTCGACGCGGCCGGGATTCGATTCGTGGGTGAGCTTCAAGGGCCAGGGCGAGTGTATCGATCCGGACCTGAACGTCAACGGCAAGGCGGTTTCAACGCACGGCTACATCACGGATCTACTGACCGATCACGCCATCGATTTTATCGACAAGCGCCGCGCGCGGCCGTTCTGCTTGTATCTTTCGCACAAGGCGGTTCACCCGAACATTCAACAGCGCGATGACGGCAGTACAACCGGTGGCGGTGGCGACGCCGAGTTCTTCATCCCCGCGCCGCGGCACGCGAAGCTCTACGACGGATTGACGCCGCCGCGCCGCGCCAACTATAAGCGGCCGCCGAAGAATCAGCCCGCGCTGGAACAGAAGATCGAGGGACTGCCGCCGCTCGGCGATTCGACGGCGACGCCGGACAGCGTGATCCTCAACCGCATGCGGATGATGAAAGCCGTGGATGAGAGCCTGGGCCGCGTGGTGGCGGCGCTGGAGCGAGCCAATCAGCTCGATAACACGATTGTGGTGATAACGGGCGATCACGGCTACTTTTATGGCGAGCACTCGCTGGCGGCCGAGCGTCGATTGGCTTACGAAGAGACGATTCGGATTCCCCTGTTGATCCGGTATCCGGCGTCCGCGAAGGCTGGGTCGAAGCCGGCGCATGTGGCGCTGTCGATCGACATCGCGCCGACAATGTTAACCGCCGCCGGACTGCGCGCGCCCGCCGGGATGCAGGGCCATTCGCTGTTCGCGCCGAAGCGGCGGGACGATTTTCTGATCGAATACTACTCCGACACCGTCTTCCCGCGGATCCGTAAGATGGGTTACAAAGCGGTGCGGTCGCGAGATTGGAAGTACATCCACTACACCGATCTCGATGGCGCCGATGAGTTGTACGATCTGGCGCGGGATCCGTTCGAGATGAACAACCTGATCGCCGATCCGGGCGCGCGCCGATTACTGCGGACCGCACGGGCGCGGTTGGCGCTTCTGGCGAACGACTAATCGCTGCGTTGTTGCTTGTACCCGATGAGGCAGATGCCCATTACGATGGCGGGCCACGTTTGCAAAAGCAATCGAGTCAGAGAACTGCCAATATGCCATGCGATGTCGTTTGGGGTGATTAAGTAGACCGCGGCATATCCCGCATGCTGGATCGCGGCGGCTAGCGGGGCGATGGGAAGACTGCGGAGACCGCGCCAATGAAAGTCGCCCCAAAGGCGCCAAAGCGCGAGAACCGCGGAAGAAGGCAGCACCATTCCTGGAGAGCGGATCGCTTCCGCCAGGTAGCCGGTGAGGACCGCTTTGTATCTTCCCGCGTCGAGGATCGCGTTAAAGAAGTGTCCGGAGGCGGCTGCGATTTCCGGATCGACCGGCATGTGGCGCTTATAGT
>VFZW01000687.1 GCA_016871055.1 Acidobacteriota bacterium | reverse complement strand
TGGTGGAAGAGGTGCTTCTGTTTGCGCGATCCGGCGCGGAGAAACTGGTCCGGCAGCGCGAACCAGTTGCGATCGAAAGCGTGATCGAGCAGAGTATTCAATCGAGCCGGATCGCCACCGAAGGCCGACGATTGACGGTGGAGCGCTCGATTCCGGCCAATCTGCCGCTTGTCATGGCGGACGAATCGGCCTTGACGCGCGCGGTACAAAATCTGCTGGACAACGCTGTGAAGTACGGTACGGAAGGGTCGGATTGGATCGGTATCAGCGCGGAGGCTACCGCCGACGGATCGGTGGAGATCCGCATCGCCGACCGGGGACCAGGAATTCCAGCCCACGAAGCCGCCGATATTTTCGACCCATTCGTCCGCGGGAAACGGGCGATCGACGATCAGATCCACGGAACCGGATTGGGGCTGAACATAGTCAGGAAAATAGTTGAGGCGCATGGCGGTACAGTGCGGGTTGAGAGCAAACCAATGCAGCGCACCGAGTTCATCGTGAAACTACCGGTGGCGCCGGAGGAGCATCAGGATGAGTTTGCGCATACTGCTGGTTGAGGACGAGCCGGGGCTGCGAATGACGGTGGAAGATCTGCTGGCGTCGGAAGGTTATGAGGTCGATACGGCCGCCGACGGCGAGGCGGGCCTGCTGAAAGCGACGGCCGAGGCCTACGACTTGTTGATTCTCGATGTGATGCTGCCGAAAAAGAACGGGTTCGACATCTGCCGGGACTTGCGGCAACGCGGCTACGACACGGCGATTTTAATGTTGACTGCCAAATCGCAGGTCGTGGACCGGGTCGTTGGGCTGAAGCTTGGCGCGGACGATTATCTGGCCAAGCCGTTCGATCCGGCCGAGTTGCTAGCGCGAATCGAGGCGCTATTGCGGCGGGTAAAGAAAGAGGGCCGGACAGCGGTGACGTCGATTCAGTTCGGCGATGTCGACGTGAACTTCGAGACGGGCGAGGCGTCCAAGGGCGGCGTGCCGGTTTCGTTGGCGGGCAAAGAACTACAGTTGCTGCGGTATCTGGTGGACCGGCGGGGCAAGGTAGTACTGCGCGAAGAGTTGCTGCAGAATGTGTGGGAGTATCAGAGCGATGTGTCGTCACGGACGATCGACGTACATGTGGCATGGTTGCGGCAAAAACTGGAAGACAACCCGGCGACGCCGAAACACATCCACACCATACGAGGGAAGGGATACCGCTTCGCTGAGTAGCGGTTTTGCAAAAGTTTCGTCAAGATTGTAAAGAAAGCGGCAAGTTGGGAATCCTTTAGGCGGGTTCGAGCGTTTAATAGAGCAAGATGCGAAACACACGCAACACGCGGGCCGCGCTGCTCAGAATTTCAATTGCCGCTCTGGCGATGATCGCCTTGGGATGGCTGGTCGCCGATCGCGTGGCGCTACTGCGGGTGGAACGCAGCCTGTCCGCCGACGCCGAACGAATCGTGGCGGCGGTTTGCAACAGCGAGGATCCGGATTTGACGCTTGAAGCCGCGCGGCTGCGCGGCGGCGGACGGGTGGCCTGGATCAAGGTAGCGTCCGAGGGCTCAAGTGCGTTTCGCATCGTGAAGACGGACCAGGGCCGCGTGGCGGTAGCCGCTCGCGCGATCGGCGGGAAGCGTTTCGTGGAAGTGGCGGTGTATTTGGACACCCGCGTGAATCGGGCGCGGCGGACTGTGCTGATCTAGCCCGGCGCCGCAAGTGCGCTACCTTACTAGCTATGCGTTTGGTGGCTGTGATTGCCGTGCTTGCGTTGACCGCATGCGGCCCGCGAGAAGAGGCGCC
>VFZW01000686.1 GCA_016871055.1 Acidobacteriota bacterium | reverse complement strand
GCAGCCTGGGGCGGATAGATTTTCCTATCCATTATTTACTTCAGGATCCCAAGGTTATAAAGGTCGCCCGTTGATAAAAATGGATCGCAGCGTAAGTAAGTGCAGCTTGAAGGCCGAGGCCGAGCCCGGGCCGCCACACTAGCCACACTAGAAACAGCAAGACCCAAGCTCACCACAGCCGCAATGCTATCTGACGTGGAATGAACCTCCCGCGTTCTCTCTATAGCCTTAGCAGCACTCTCTTGAGTAGACAGACGTATGAAGTCCTCGTATCCGTCGCTCAGCGCTCGAATACGCGGCGCATCAGACCCCTCGGCCTTGCTGACCAAATTCGCAATATAGCTTCGCCCCAAATCGCGTGCATTGTTGGCTAGGCGGCCATACTCGTCAGAGCCTTGATGAGAGGCAAAAAGCTCCTGCACCAACGCCAAGACCACAGTAGGTTCAATTAAAGCGTCAAGGCTCAGCTTGAAAGCCAAATTGAATTTGGCTGGCGGATAATTCCGCTCGGCCAGGTCGTAGAAAATCGCATGCGCTCTTTCGATGTCACGCGATATATGCTTCCCTTCGAAATACAATTTCCCTAGCAAATTTTTCGCGCAGAGATCATCTTGCTTAACAAGACTGTCTAGCCTATTCAGCGCATCAGAACCAGCAACTGTGTCTTGAGCAAACAGGCTTCTCAGCTCATCGCAGGTAGCGTGTGCTTCCAAAGATACGCATAAGCATATCGAGACAGTCAAAGCCCTTAACATGCGCTCTACTCCATACCAATCTTCGCCGAATTACCCCAAACCACCTCGTTCCCTCGCGCAAAGATTCGGCAAGGTGACTTAACACTTGTGCCTTGCTTCGCAGCTTCACAACGGGCAATTGCAACAGTCTCAAGCTTTTCATAATTGGGCAGACTAATGAGCACGCCGTCATTGACGTCTCCCCAGCGATTGCTCGCCCATCCACAAGCCTGCCCGGCCTGATCCTTGGCTAGCGCAAAAACGGCCCTCGCCATTTGCGCGACGTGCTGATAGCGGTGCAGTCCGTCATCGGTAAATATTAAGAAGCACTTCCCATCCCCCAAAATAGACTGGGCTTTACTCTTTACGTCTGGGGGGGTGGCACATCCTGTTAAGACTCCTAGTAGGATCAAGACCATGTCGAGCGGTCTTGTTTTCATGTTCTATTAGTCTCCTTAACCTCTTTAGTTACACTGGCCGGCGAGCGGCGCGCGCGGGCGCCGTTCCCCTCCCGCTCAGCGGAACTGCAGCATCACGCTCGGCAGCCAGGTCACCGTGATCGGGAAAGCCATGGCGATGCCGAGCGTCGCGCATTGCAGAGCGATGAACGGCACCACCCCGCGGTACATGTGGCGAATCGTGATCTCCTCCGGCGCCGGGGGCGGGCGGCCGGCGCACGCTGACATAGCAGGCAGATATTCCTGCCCCCGGAGCCATTGTCGTTGGTTCGCGCGGCGCTTTCAAGCCACGCCGCCCGGCAGCGCTTGCTGCGGCGCAGCAGGCGGGTGCGACTAACTTGATCTCGATCTCCCGCAGCTTGGCCACAACCTGCGCGGGCTTTTGGCGCGCTCCTTTGGGGAATTCTTGATCCTTTCCAGTGTCAGAAAATCTGAATTTTCTCTCACTTGAACTGGATCAGTTTTTTCACGCCGGTCACCTCATTGTGCGCCGCCAAACCGGGACCAGGGAGCGGGAGAATGGCCAAATCGTGCGGTGCAACGCAGCCTGGGGCGGATAGATTTTCCTATCCATCGTTTGAAAATCCTATGCGAACTGC
>VFZW01000685.1 GCA_016871055.1 Acidobacteriota bacterium | reverse complement strand
TACGTCAAGGACGAAATGTTCCAAGCCGTAACACCGATGCTCGCAACATCGAACGGAACCCTCTGGATCATGAGCACCGCCGGCGCGCAACGCGGCTTCTTCTACAAAACCTGGCTCAACCGCCCGGAAGACTGGAAAATCGTAAAGGCCACCGCCGACGACTGCCCGCGCATCAGCGTCAAATTCCTCGCCCGCGAACGAGCCGCCATGGGTCAGACCGTCTTCAGCCGCGAATATCTCTGCGAATTCGTCGCCGGCCATCAACAGTTAGTCAGTCAGGAAGACGCCGACGCGATCTTCGATACGGATTTCTAGGAGGGTGCAAGCATGCGTCCCGATCTCAGGCAGCGCGGCGAACGCTCACACGTAAAGGCGCGCCACTCGCGACGAGATGCCGCACAACACGCTGTACGAAATCGTCCCAGCCACACGGGCGATTTGTTGGGCGTCGATCGACTCGCCAAGCAATATCACTGGATCTCCGGGAGCGATATCAATTCCCGTGACGTCGATCGTGGTGACATCCATCGACACCGCGCCGATGATGGGCGCGGTCTGGCCCTTGACGAGGACACGGCCTCTATTCGACAACCGGTGTGGATACCCGTCGGCGTAACCGGCGCCGAGAATCGCGATGCGCGAGGGTTTCGCCGTCGTGTGAATCCCGCCGTATCCAATCGCGGCGCCGGCCGGAACGTCTTTCACTTCCAGTACGGTTGCCTTCCAAACCAGTGCCGGCTTGACATCGAGCACACATGGCGGCGCATCGCCCTTGGCGGGCGAGACATATCCGTAAATGGCGTGACCCGGGCGGACGAGATTGCCCCAGGCCTCGCGGCGCGAGTAGGCGATCGGCACCGTCGAACAAAGATGATGGAACTCCGGATTGACACCGGCATTTCGCAAATGTTGCAGCACGGCGGCGAAAGTCGCGATCTGCTCATCGGTCTGCGGCGACGTGTAGTTCGGCGCCGACGCGAAATGCGACATCAGCCCTTCGAGCCGCGCCGCGCGGCATGCGCTCAGCGCGTCGAGAATTTCCGACGCCGTGGCGCCCGTGCCAAGCCGGCCCATGCCGGTGTCGAGCTTCAGATGAAACGGGGCGCGCTTGCCGGCTCGCACGGCGAGGGTATCGTAGTCGCGGATGCCTTCCAGCGAGTGAATGGCGGGCGTTAGGTCGTAGTCGAGAAAGAGTGGGCGGTTCGCGGGAAGGAAGTCGGCCATGACGAGAATGCGGGCCGTGATGCCGGACTCGCGCAACGCAATTCCCTCGCCGGCGTTCGACACCGCAAGCCATCGCGCGCCCGCGTTCTCCAGCGTTCGCGATACCTCAACGGCGCCGTGGCGGTACGCATCGGCCTTGACCACCGGCATGACGGTGATCGATGGTCCAACAACTTTTCGTATCGCCCGGAAATTCGCGGCGATCTGCTCGAGCGAAACCTCAAGCCATGAGCGGTACATATTTCAATTGTCGCGAATCAGAAGCGCCGCGATGGGAAGCGCGATGGCGGCGTTGCCAAGCAGCGCCAGCATAGCCAGCCACGCCATGCGTTCGTTCCGCATCAACGAAGTCACCGCCGCGCCAATTCCAAGCGCCGCGGCCGCCGCGACAACGAGGAGCCCGACGGATCTTAGCCCTCTTTGAATCACCGCTTTCGCCGTCAAGTGGTTGATGTGACAACGCTTAACTCACATTTATTGCTACTATATGTAGTCATGTAATAGTGATCTAGTGTCCTTACATACATGATCACTAGTGATATCATGAAGTTATGTAGGTGGCGGCGATCCCCAATAGGTC
>VFZW01000684.1 GCA_016871055.1 Acidobacteriota bacterium | reverse complement strand
CATCGCTGTCGACGGGTCAACGCCTGCGGGCATCGCGAGCGCCGTTGTCGCCGCGCGGCAAGGGCGCCGCGTTGCGTTGATTGAGCCGTCGAATCATTTCGGCGGACTGTTGACGGGAGGCTTGTCGAACACCGATTTCCGCACGCTGGAAGCGGTGACCGGGTTCTTTCGTGAGTACATGGATCGGGTGCACGCGGACTACGTTTCGCGCTACGGGAAGGATTCCCAACAGGCGCGCGAGTGTTTCTTCGGAGCACACTCTGAGCCGCATGTATCCGAGCGTGTGCTGCGGGCGATGGTCGCCGAACAGCGGACGCTGTCGGTCTTGATGCGGCACCCGCTTTCTGGAGTTTCGCGAAAGGGCGACGCGATTGTTTCGGCGAAGTTCGGCGCGGTGGCGATCAACGCAAAGTTGTGGATCGATGCCTCGTATGAAGGCGATCTGGCGGCCGCGGCGAAGGCGCCGTACCGCATTGGGCGGGAATCGACCCGCGAGTATGGCGAACGTTTCGCCGGTGTTTTGTTTTTCGATCAGGGCCGGATTCTGCCGGGATCGACAGGCGAAGGCGACACGAACGAGCAGTGCATGAACTTCCGGATCATTATGACCAATCGCGCGTCGAACCGGCTGCCCGTGCCGCGCCCGCCGGGGTACAACCGCGAGGAATTTCTGCGCATCTTGCCGCACTTCTCGAGCGGCAGGGTGAAGGATGTCTACACCCATGATCACTCCGGCATGCTGCGATTGCAGCGCGTCCCGAACGACAAAGCCGACATGAACGACATCAAACAGGCGGTGGTGCGGCTGTCGCTGGCGGGCGAGAACAACGGCTGGGCCGACGGCGACGCGGCAGCGCGCCAGCGCATTTTCGACCGGCATGTCGCCCACAACATCGGGCTGCTTTACTTTTTGCAGAACGATTCCGGCGTGCCGGAAGCGATTCGCGAAAAGGCGCGCGAATGGGGCTTGGCGAAAGACGAGTTCGTCAACAACAACCACTTGCCGCCGGCGCTCTACGTTCGCGAGGGCCGCCGGATTCTAGGCGACTACGTGTTCACCGAACACGACACGATGCCGGCGCCCGGCAGTGTCCGCGCACGTGTGCACGCCGATGCGATCGCGATGGGGGACTATGCGCTCAACTCACACGGGCATCAGCCGGCGGGGCCTTTTTATCCGACATTGTTCGAAGGCGACTTTTCGTTTTCGGCCACGCCGTTCATGATCCCTTATCGTGTGATGTTGCCGAAGGGTGTGTCGAACTTGCTGGTGCCGGTGGCTATATCGGCTTCGCATGTCGGTTACTCGGCGCTGCGATTGGAACCGACGTGGAGCGCGTTGGGGCACGCGGCTGGTTTGGCGGCCCATTTGGCGATCGACACACGCAACAACACGCGAGCGATCGACGTGCCGAAACTGCAAACGATGCTGCACGCGCAGAAGCAGGCGACGATTTACACGTCCGATATTGAGCGGGATTCGCCGCACTTCACGGCTGTGCAATGGGCGGGTTTGCGCGGGTTACTGTCGGATGTCGTCGACTATCAGACCGCCGTCTACGTTCCGTTGAAGTCGCGCTTCGGCACGCAATATTCGTTTGCGCACTCGCTGCACTTTGTCGAGCCGGAGAAGACATTGGATGACTCCTTGAAGAGCCAGTGGCGCAAGCGGCTGCCTTGGGCGGCGAGCGTCGAAGCCGCTACGCGCGGCGAGTTCTTGCAACGCGCAATGAGCGTTTGCACCACAATGCGCTGAGGCCGAGAGCCGCAAGGGCGACCGAAGAGGGCTCAGGGACGTCGCTATCGAAC
>VFZW01000683.1 GCA_016871055.1 Acidobacteriota bacterium | reverse complement strand
GCTGATAGGAGCGATCCATCGTCTGCACCGCGCCGCTGTGCTCGGCCGAGCGGGCGGCGCCTTCGATGCGGCGCTGCAGCTCCCGGCGATCTTCGACGCGCTGCACGGTCAGTTCGGGGCTAAGCGCAAGCTCGGGACGATTGATGTGGAACCGCTCCGACAGCGCCGCCCCGCCCGCGTTGAGCGGATTGTGAGCCGAGCTCAAGAAACCTGATTTCTGATAGAATCCACGCGCCGCGCCATACGCCTCCGGGATGCAGACGTACGGCGGCATGCCGCGTTCGTTCGCTCCGCGCAGCATCGACACGACCGACCCCTGCGATGGGTACGGCTGGCCGCGCCCCATCACGTTCGGCTCGTGATAGCCGGTCTGCACCCAGTGGGCCGCATCGAAGTGGTTGTAGTTCGTGTGCGTTAGCGAGCGAATCAAAGAAAACTTGTCGGCGATGCGCGCCTGGCGAGGCATCAGCTCGCAGATTTGAATACCCGGCACATTGGTCGCGACCGGCCGAAACGGGCCACGCACGCTTTCCGGGGCGTTCGGCTTCATGTCATAGGTGTCGATATGCGACGGTCCGCCCGCCATCCAGTAGAGGATGACTGCGCGACGCCGGCGTCCCGGCTGCGTTTCGGCCGCACGCAGCAGATCAGCGAGCGTCAGGCCGGCGAGTCCCAGTGCGCCGATTCTCAAAAAGCTGCGCCGGGTCAGTCCGTCACCCATGCGAACGCCGCGTCCCTGAATGGTAAGCACAATTCAGTCCTCGGTCGGTCAAGTTGCCCATGAGTATTATCCGATAATCACGCTGAAAAAAAACAGGCTCATCCGACTAAAGCGTCCTTGGTTCTATGGTTCGCATAGATCCTGATGCTTGAAGAACTCGTGAGCACGTAACGACAACTGATTGCCTTCCTAGTGCACCGTCTACGATCCGTTGATGGATAGACGTAGGGTGCGTGCAACGCACCGATGAGCGGACCGGTGCGTTGCACGCACCTTACATCCATCAATCCATAGCAGCCAAAGCACTAGGTCCGAATGAAAAGGCCACTTGCGACGAATCGCAAGTGGCCTTTGAGTGGAGGCAACAGGACGCCAATTGAACTTTTCCTTCAAGGCGTGTCCGCTTGGGACAGCGTGATTCGGGAACGATTCGGTAACGGTTAACCAGAATGCGGGTTCGCCCCGAGCAATCGGAGATTCAATCAGCCGTATTTCCTGGCTCTGATTTTGGGCTCATCGAGCCGAGTCAACCACCGACCACCCCCGACCGCACTGACAAGCTGGTTCCGCTCAACTGTCGGATATGACCCTGCGATATCTTAACGATCAAGCGCGATTGAAGACAAGTTCGTGCCCGATAAAATACGTCGATACGCGAAGTCCAACGGGGCAGATCGCTCGGCAGTCGTTACGAGCGGCCAAGTTTTCTGTTTTGGGGATTGATACTTGCTGAAAACGGTCGTCGATGTTGGCGTTCCGACTCTCGTGTTTGTCGCGATGACGGTGGTCGGAACGGAATTGACGGCTGACGATTTTCGGCGGGTCGATCGTCAGCCGTCCACGTTCGGGATCTTTGAGGGTAGTGAAGTACAAGTATCCCCGCCCGGAGATGGCGAGGTCGTTCATCGAGATCGGTCCGCCGTTGGTGGCCTTCTCCAGCACCACGATCGGCTCGCTTCCTGGTTTCCAGGATGCCAGCTTGCCGTTTAAGACACCGTAGAAAACGCCATCGGGGCCAACCTTGCCTCGCACCGATTCAGGACGGGCCTCCGTGATGGCATTCGTGGCTGGGTCCAGGCGATAGAGCTTGTTGGCG
>VFZW01000682.1 GCA_016871055.1 Acidobacteriota bacterium | reverse complement strand
CTTTAGCGAAGCCGCGCGCGTGCCCGTACCGATGGAGTCGCGGCCCGTGCCCGCTGGAGTTCGCGCGGAACGAAACATCGTTTATGCGAAGGCCGGAGAGCGCGAGTTGAAGCTCGATCTCTACTTCCCGCAGACGGCGCCGGCCTCGCCGATGCCGCTGGTTGTTTGGATTCACGGTGGCGCATGGCGCGCTGGCACGAAGGATCAAGCACCGGTCCTTCCGCTTGTTCGCGAAGGCTACGCGACAGCGAGCATCGGATACCGTTATACGCAAGAGGCGCCGTTTCCTGCGAACGTCGAAGACTGCAAAGCCGCGATCCGCTGGCTGCGCGCGAACGCCGCGAAGTACAACATCGACGGCAATCGCATTGGCATATGGGGATCTTCAGCGGGAGGACATCTGGTAGCGTTCCTGGGAACAACCGGCGACATGGCCGAATTCGAGCCGAAGCACGGCGTGCAGGGCGTGTCCTCGAAAGTACAGGCTGTCGTCGACTGGTACGGTCCGACGCGCGTGGCGCGCATGTCGCATCATCCGTCGACGATGGATCACGATTCGCCGGAGTCGCCGGAGAATCAGTTGGCCGGTGCGTTGGTGCAGCAGAATCCGGAGACCGCGGAGCGCTTGAATCCGGCGGAGTACGCGTCGAAAGACGATCCTCCATTTTTCATTCAGCACGGCGACGCCGATCCGCTGGTCCCGGCCGAGCAGAGCGAAATTTTGGCGTCCGCTCTGAAAGCCGCGGGCGCCCGAGTGACGTTCGAACTTCTGCATGACGCCGGACACGGCGGACAGAAGTTTCAGGCGCCCGAAAATCTCAAGCGTGTGCGTGACTTTTTTGATCGGACCTTAAAGACGCAATCAAGTCCAGGTAGCGCTGCAAGTGCACCCGCGACTGGAAGGCGCTAAGATCCGCTTGCACAGTTAGCTCGCCATCGAGCATCTTTGCGAGTTCTTCGATTGAGTGGAACACGCGGCCGCCGCGGGTCTGGTCAATGATCCCGGGCAAGGCGCCGTAGTTACTTGCGTAGACAGGCGTGCCTTGCTGCAACGCTTCGAGTATGACGAGGCCAAATGTCTCGTGGCAGATTGACGGGATGATCACCGCGCACGCGCGGCGATACAATGTGGACAGTTCGGCCGATGGCACACGTCCGAGGAATTCGATGTTCGGCGCGCCGGCGGCGAGTTTGCGCAGTTCGGCCGCATAATCTCCGTCGCCGGCGATTTTCAATGGACGGCCGGTGTCGCGAAACAGCGGGATGACGGTCTGCACGCCCTTTAAGTACTCGAGGCGGGCGACGATCAGGAAGAAGTCTTCGCGAGGGGCGTCGACGACAGGGCGATCCGGCAAGAAGTTCGGCAGCACCTCGATTGGAATTTGCGGCAAGAACTCTTCAACCTTGTCTTTCACGAACTGCGATGGAGCGAGGAATAGGTCAATGTTGTCAAGGCCGCTCGCGACCACGCCTCCGCTGCGCCAGAGTTGCGGCGGGCGGCCGCGTCGAATCGTACATGTGTGGCAAGTGCGCGTTGTGCACACTTCGGTCCCATTCCGCATTAACGAGTGCGCGGCGCAAACGACCCAGTACTCGTGGAGCGTCATCAATCGCACGCCCGTTCCGAATCGGAACGCGGCCGGCGCGCCGAGTAGCGACGAGTTGTGCCAATGGGTGACATCGAAGCCTTTTCCTAACCCGGCATAGCCGGAACCAAAGAGGGAAATCGGATACGATGCCGGGATGGGCGTTGAATCACTGACCGAGCGGTACGGATCGCAGATCGCGGGGGTGTTGGGTTGCTATGACCGGATACTG
>VFZW01000681.1 GCA_016871055.1 Acidobacteriota bacterium | reverse complement strand
ACTCCCGTTTCATCTATCTTCGCGACGACGCGCCGGGCGCCGCCAACACCGACAAGCCCGAGGCGCAGATCCGCCAGAGCGGTAACCTGATGATCGCCATCGGCCGCAATTCGTTCAGCCCGCGCTACACGAATATCGCCAAATACAACACCATCAATTCGCTGACCTTCAATCGGGGCAAGCACTCTTATAAGTTCGGCGCCGATCTGAATTTCGAGCGCATCGCCAACTTCTTCCCCGGCAACTTCTCGGGATCGTTCGTATTCGACTCGCTTGCCGACTGGGCCGCCCGCCGCGCTTCGGCCTTCACCCAAGGCTTCGCCGGCCAGGGCACCAATGGCCCGCTGACGACTCCCAATGCCAACGAAGTCGCCTTCTACGTGCAGGATTCGTGGCGGACAACCGACCGGCTGACGTTGAACTACGGCATCCGCTACGATCTGTTCAGCTACGCGCAACCCGCCGTGTCCAATCCGGACCCCGGTCTGCAGTCGCTCGGCCTCAACACCGGCCGCATCAACACCGACAAGAACAACTGGGGCACGCGCGCCGGCTTCGCCTACCGCCTCTCGAACCGCGCCAATCAAGTGCTCCGGGGCGGTTATGGAATGTACTACGGCCGCACCGCCAGCATTCTGATCGGCACCTCGCACTCGCAGAACGGGATTCAAGTGCAGACCTATTCGCTCAGCCGCGCCAACCCCGCGCAGGCGAGTCTCATCCCAACGTACCCGAACGTTCTGAGCGCGCCGCCCGCGCTTGCGCGCACGCCCGATATCTACGCCGTCGCTCCCGACTATGTGCAGCCGCTCACGCACCAGTTCTCGCTGAACTACGAGTTCCAACTCGGCAAGGACTACGCCGTTACTCTCGGGTACCTCGGCGCCCGTGGCGTCCATCTCAGCCGGACGCGCGACATCAATCACTTTCCGTTTGCGCAGTCGACGGCCCGCTTCGTCGACGGCTCCAATATCACCCTCAATCAGCGCCCGGCCACGCGGCCCAACCGGAGCTTCGGCCGCATTAGCTTGTTCGATTCCGGCGGCGACTCCATCTATCACGGCGGCTTCATTCAAATGCAAAAGCGTTTCGCGCACGGCGTGCAGTTCCAGGCCAGCTACACGCTTTCGAAGGTCATCGACACGCTTCCCGATCAGACTTCGGTCGTGCCCGGCAACGGTGGCGACGACTCCAAAGTCGCCTTCGACACGCTTAACCCCAACGCCGATCGCGCCGTTGGCGACACGCATATTCCGCACCGGTTCGTCGGTTCGGTCGTCTGGGATGTCGATTACGCCAAGGGCATGCGAAATCCCGTCGCCAAAGCGGTGCTGCGCGGTTGGCAGCTCTCCGGCATCTTCAGCGCCCAGTCGGGCCGCTGGTTGACGGCGCGTTCCAATGTCGATCTCAACAACGATGGCAATCGATTCTCGGACCGTTCGCCGTTCTTTGGCCGGAACACGATCGAAGCGCCCGGTTTCGCCTCCGTCGATTTGCGTGTGTCGAAGGACATCTTCCTCGGCAACGAACGCGTGAAACTCCGGTTGATGGGCGAGACCTTCAACACGCTCAACCGCGTTAACTTCAGCGCGATTCAGCAGACACCCTACAACTTCAACGCGGGCACGCGCGAGTTCGCGCGGGTAGCCAATTTCCGGGCGCCGACGAATACGTTCGACCCGCGGATTATGCAGATCGCGGCGCGGTTTACGTTCTAGTGCTTAGTTGCATAAGTTAATAATTGTATTGCGGAGTTGGCTGCCTCGGACTTCGCGTTTGCGCCAGTGAAACGGTTTGGGGTTCGCATTGGTCCTGGCGACGAAGGACTCGATGGCGGAGCG
>VFZW01000680.1 GCA_016871055.1 Acidobacteriota bacterium | reverse complement strand
TTCTGTCGGCTGTGGCCCTCGCGCCTGGCTCGGGACATGCGGCGCAGACGCCGAGCCAAACCGTGCGCATTGGTGTCATCGGAACTGGCGGCCGCGCCCGCCGCCTGATGGCTGGACTTGATCGCGTGCCCGGCACACGTATCGCCGGACTCGCCGACCTCTGGGACGCCGCGCTCGCCCAGGCCGCGAAACTCGCGCCCCCGGGCGTCTACACCACGCACCAGTATCAGGAGCTGCTCGCGCGCAAGGACATCGACGCCGTCATCATCGGATCGCCGAACCACTGGCATGCGCAGATGACTATTGATGCCTGCGCGGCGGGCAAGGACGTGTACGTCGAAAAGCCCGTCACGCATACGATCGCCCAAGGGCCGAAGGTGATTGAGGCGCAGAACCGTTACAAGCGCATCGTACAGGTGGGTACACAACAGCGCAGCATGCCGCATCTGATTAAGGCCCGCGAGATTCTCAAGTCAGGTCAATTGGGCACCATCCACAAGATCCACATGACCTGGAATCGCAACATGCCCCGGCGGCTGTCGGCTCCGCCAGACGTAGCATCGCGCGACGTCTCGTGGCGTGACTTCGTGGGACCGTCAGCGACCCGGCAGGAGTTCGATGCCTACCGGTTTCGCAACTGGCGCTGGTTCTGGGATTTCGGTGACGGCATCTTTGGCGACTTAATGGTTCACTGGCTCGATACGGTCAACTGGATGCTCGATCTGCCGATGCCGGCGGCGCGGGCGCGCAGAGCTATCACGCACGACGCCTGGACAAGTCGTATAGCGGAAACGATATCCGGCACCGTTGGGTGTCGAGTGCCGTTTATGAACTGCCGGTTGGAGTGGGAAAGCCACTCGGTCTTCCCTCCGGGTGGGTGGACAAAGCGTTCGGCGGCTGGAGCACCGGTCTCATTTCGGAGATCCGCACTGGTCTTCCTTTTGGCATCGTGGAGCAGACCAACCGTCTGAATGCATTCTCCTCCACGCAGCGTCCCAACCTGGTTGGGTCGTGGAGCCTGCCAGGCGACCGCTCGCGCGCGGACCTCATTTCCCGTTACTTCAACACCAGCGTGTTCGCCTTCGCTGGCGACGGCGTGATGGGGAACGCAGCCCGCAACGTCGGCGCCGGTCCTGGCGCGGTCAGTCTGGATGCGTCGATCCTCAAGGATTTCTCCATCGGCGAACGAGTCAGGCTCCAGTTCCGCGGGGAACTGTTCAGTTTTCTCAACCGGCCGAACTTCTCTTTACCGAACGGCTCCCGCGGTAGTGCTGCGTTTGGAACCATTGGCGGCGCAGGTGGCGCCAGACAGATTCAACTGGGATTGAGGCTCGCATTCTGATGATGACGCGCAGAACGCTGCTTGGTATGGCGCCGGCTTACCTTGCCGGAGCAACCACGGAAGACCTTTGGGACGCTTCCCTTCCGGTGCCCAAAGCCGCTGAGCTTTGGGAGTTGAAGGACGTGCGCTTTTCCGTGATCAAAGCGCACGAGCCCGAGCGGGATGGCGGATACGGCTTTCTTCACGGCGTGGGGCTGGGTTGGCACAAAGGCAAGCTCTACGCATCCTTCGGCCAAAACAAGGGAATCGAGAACACGTCCGGTGAAGAGGCGCGCTGGCGTGTCAGTTCCGACGACGGCTTGACATGGAGCGAGGTGCGAAGCATCGATACCGGGGACAAAGGCGCCGCGGATCTCGCGGTGAGCCACGGATCGTTTCTCTCTCATCGCGGACGGCTCTGGGCGTTCATGGGGGCTTTCCACGGCGCGCGAACCCGCGTGCATGCGCGTGCTTATGTGTTGGACGAACGCCGCCTGATCTGGCAGCCGCGTGGCGTCGCCGT
>VFZW01000679.1 GCA_016871055.1 Acidobacteriota bacterium | reverse complement strand
ATGGGTATACAGAACAAGGCAAAAAAACGCGCAACCCACGCTGTCTGAGAACCTTGCGGTGAAAACTACTGCTTATCGGCGGGGGAACTTCGGACTAGAGGCGCGGTCCATCGCGCCGGGGTTTGAGCGATTCCGACTGGCAGCGGTTCGGGGAGACTTCAAGGTTCTCGGTCTCAGTGAAGCCCGGAGTGCCTTGCAGGAAACCTGAGTTGCGAAGCACTTGACTGAATTAATCTCCGCGCCACCGGCCTCTCGGCGATGTTTGGATTGCGTCAACCGCCGGATTCTGAGTTTAAGCGCAAGACGCTCAAACCGTCGGCACGACGACGATCACTTGTACCTTAACAGGGAGTCCGTCGCGAGTCGCCGGCCTCATTTCCCAACCCTCCAACTGCTTCAAAACAACGGCGCCGATATCGGACTCGGTCGTCGCACGCTGTTTCATTGACTGGAACTTCCCATTGGAGCCCATGTATCCATGAAATAGCATGTGCAGACGGCGGCGTTCGGCCTGAGAAAGCGGAATGGGCGGCGCGGGCGGCAGAATCGATTGCGGAGGGGCAAGCGTAACGAGAGGGTATGGAGGCTTCAACTCCGGCGAAGCTCCGCCGAGTGTCACGACACCGCCGACTTGTTTCGGCGGAGGCGGCCCTTCGCGCGGCACGCAAAAATGGAGAATCCAGTCGCGAGTCCAGTCGACGTTCAGGTACACCGTGTACACTGGATCTCCTTCGAGCAGGCCGCGCGCTTCGGGCAACATCTGCTCGACGCCGCTGTGGATGATCGTCACGTCGTGTTTGCCGGTGGATGGATGAATAATCTTGATTGGCGTCGGCGCGGTGTTGAGCACGATCGCGGCGCTTGCGGCGGCATTTTTTGAAGACGCCGCCTTTCCAGACTCGCCGGCCGATTCCGCCGTTGGAGCCGCTGTTACGACTCCGGGACGAAGGCTCGGGCCAGTCGAAGGCGGCGCGACAATCACATTCGGAACACTCACGGTCTGTCCCGCCGGAATGGGTTTGGCGCCCGCGGTGATTAGGTTCCCGGGGTTAGCGGCCTTCGGCCCGCCCGTGTTGTTCGGGCCCTTCGGGGCCGAATCAATCACGTTCATCGGAGGTGGGGCGGTCGAAATCGCCAGTTTCGGCGCCGTGACGGTGGCTTGTGTTGGGCGGATCGCCGTTGGGCTCTGTAAATCGGGAGGCGGCTCTGGCAGCGGCCCCGGATCGGGCTCTTTCGTAGCCGTTCGGCGTTTTTCAAGCGCGCCGACGTCGAAATTGCGAAAAGCCCTCGGAACGGCCGCCGGGGTGGCCATGGTCAACGCCGGAAGCATAAGGTCTTTGAGCCGCTCCGGATCAGCGCGAACCGTTGGGGGCTGCAAGATGACCACTTCCGCCTTTGCGGGAGCCGGCACCGGCGGCGCAACGAAGGCCTTCGGAGCTGCCTTCGGCGCGGGCGCCGGCTGCGCAGCCCGCTCGACCGGAGCCGGAGGCGGCTTCGGTGGCGGCGGAGGCGGCTGCCGCAGGAGATCCTGTGGCAGCCGGAGCGTCATCACCTGATAAACGACCGTGGCTCGCTTCGGCGGTTGATCGAGACGGGCACGCGAAGTAGCATGCTGAAGTCCGGCGGCGAGTGCCGGAACCAAAACGATATGGATGGCCACCGACGACACCAGTCCTGGCCAACGAACTGGAAGTCCGTCCGGGGCTTGATAGGAAAGAAAAGGCCCCATCCGGTAGCTATCTTACCCTAACCCGGCATAGCCGGAACCAAAGAGGGAAATCGGATACGATGCCGGGATGGGCGTTGAATCACTGACCGAGCGGTACGGATCGCAGATCGCGGGGGTGTTGGGTTGCTATGACCGGATACTGA
>VFZW01000678.1 GCA_016871055.1 Acidobacteriota bacterium | reverse complement strand
ATATTTGAAGGTCCAGGATGATGCGATAACGTAAAGAAAGTGCCTTCCCCCTCCGCCAGTACCAACGAACACCGCGAAAAGGCGAAATCGCTCGGCGTCATTAAGCTCGCCATCATCACGGTCTCAGACACCCGCACGCCCGAAACTGACGTCAACTCGCAATGGCTCCGCGCCGAGATCGAAAAGCTCGGTCACGAAGTCACGGCGTATCGGCTGATCAAAGACGAGCCCGCGCAAGTCGCCGATACACTCGACGAGCTCGCGAGCAGTGACGCCCGCATCCTACTCTGGAACGGCGGCACCGGCATCTCGCCGCGCGACACAACATTCGACGTCCTCTCGCGCAAACTCGAAAAAACACTGCCCGGCTTCGGCGAACTCTTCCGCATGTTGAGCTTCGAAGTCGTCGGCGCCGCGGCGATGTTGTCGCGCGCGAGTGCCGGCGTCTATCGACGCAAGCTCGTTATCTCGACGCCGGGGTCGCCGAACGCAGTGCAACTAGCGTGGAACCGGCTGATCGCGCCGGAACTGGAACATCTGGCCTGGGAAGTAGTCCGCTAAAACTAACCCAGTCGCTGTTTCAGCTCCGCGTCGATCGCATTCATGAACGCTTCGGTTTCGAGGTACGGATGATCGGGCCGAATCAAAGTCGCCAGATCTTTGGTCATACGTCCCGACTCCACCACATCGACGCATACCTGCTCCAGCGTCTGGGCGAACTTGACGACATCGGGCGTAGAATCCATCTTGCCGCGATACTGCAAGCCGCGCGTCCAGGCGTAGATCGACGCGATCGGATTGGTCGACGTCGGCTTGCCCTGCTGATGCATGCGGTAGTGCCGCGTCACCGTGCCGTGCGCCGCTTCGGCTTCGACCGTCTTGCCATCGGGCGACATCAGCACCGACGTCATCAGGCCCAGCGAACCGTAGCCCTGCGCCACAGTGTCCGACTGCACATCGCCGTCGTAGTTCTTGCAAGCCCACAAGTAGCCGCCGTTCCACTTCAGGTTCGACGCCACCATGTCGTCGATCAGCCGGTGCTCATACGTCAAGCCCTTCGCTTCGAAAGCGGACTTGAACTCGGCGTCGAAGATCTCCTGGAACAGGTTCTTGAAGCGGCCGTCGTAGGCCTTCAAGATCGTATTCTTCGACGACAGATAAACCGGGTACTCGCGGCCGAGCGCGTAGTTGAAGCACGCGCGCGCAAAGCCGGCGATCGAGCTATCGAGATTGAACATGCCCATCGCGATGCCCGCGCCGGGCGCCTTGATGATCTCGCGTTCGATCGGTGCGCCGCCGTCGGCGGGTGTGAAACTGATCTTCAACGTGCCCGCGCCGGGGAAAGTGAAGTCCTGCGCGCGGTATTGATCGCCAAAGCCGTGACGGGCGACGACGACCGGCTTGTCCCAGTGCGGCACGATGCGAGGAACGTTCTTGCACACGATCGGCTCGCGGAAAATCGTCCCATCGAGAATGTTGCGGATCGTGCCGTTCGGGCTGCGCCACATCTGCCTTAGGACAAACTCCTTTACACGCGCTTCGTCGGGCGTGATGGTGGCGCACTTGACGGCCACGCCGTACTCGCGTGCGGCGTTGGCCGAGTCGATGGTGATCTGATCGTTCGTTTCGTCGCGTTTCTGCACCGAGAGGTCGTAATACTTAAGATCGATTTCGAGGTAGGGAAGGATGAGGCGCTCGCGGATCCATTGCCAGATGATGCGCGTCATCTCGTCGCCGTCCATTTCGACGACGGGATTCAAAACCTTAATTTTTGCCATGAAGAGAGAGGACTCCGGGGTGGGATGATATCTCTCTATTATTCCAAATGCGGGGCTACTGCCGCTTCCGCATCGCCGACTTCGGGATTACCAGCGCCATCGACCCGC
>VFZW01000677.1 GCA_016871055.1 Acidobacteriota bacterium | reverse complement strand
CTCATTTCTTGGCATCGCGGCGATCATCGTCGCCATCCTGGACATCTACCGCGAAGTGGGAAGCAGTGTTGTACACTGAGGGATTACGCCGATGAAAGCGCTTCTTGAGAGCCTGCGCCCGAGCGAGCCGGACCTTGCTCTAGCGATGGCAATCGATCCGCGCAGGCTTCCCGCGCACATTGCCGTTATCATGGATGGCAACGGGAGATGGGCCAACCGGCGCATGCTACCGCGTGTGGCAGGTCATCAAGCGGGTATTCAGCCCGTCCGCACGACGGTCGAAACCTGCGCTCAACTTGGCGTCGAAGCGCTCACGCTCTACGCTTTCTCGGTCGAAAACTGGAAACGCCCGCGCGCCGAAGTCGACACACTGTGGGTGCTCCTGCGCACCTACCTGCGCAAGGAACTGGCGACGCTCCAGAAGAACAACGTCAAGCTGCAAGCGATCGGCCGCATTGAATATCTGCCCGCGGTGGTACGCGAGGAACTTGAAGCGACAGCGGCCGCCACGGCTTCCAACACCGGCCTCCAGCTGAACCTCGCCATCAACTATAGCGGCAAGGCCGAACTGGTCGACGCGGTGAACCAGATGATCGCCGAAGCCCGCGAGACCGGTTCTCTGGAATCGCTCCGCGCCTCCGAAGACCTGATCGCGCGCAACCTCTACACGGCCGGTTTGCCCGATCCAGATCTACTCATCCGTACCTCCGGCGAACTGCGTATTTCGAACTTTCTGCTTTGGCAAATCGCCTACGCCGAGATCTACGTCACCGACACCTATTGGCCGGATTTCAAGCGCGCCGATCTGCTGGGCGCGATTCTCGACTACCAGAAGCGCGATCGCCGCTTCGGCGGCCTAAGCGCCGCGCCCGAACAACAGCAGGCTGTCGACGAGGCCGTTCCGGCGCGATGAAGCGGGTCGTCACCTCGCTTCTCCTGATTCCGACAATTATCTGGGTCGTCCTTTTCTCGCCGGACACGCTCTTTACGGCGGCCACGTGCATCTTCGCGGGCCTGTGTTGGTTCGAGTACGCCGGCATCGCCACGCACTACGGCGCTCGCTTCCGCGCCGCGCAGGGCTGGATCCCCGGCTTCGCGTTCCTGCTGATTCAGCGCGACGAAATGTTGCTGCTGATGATGATCGCGCTCGGCGTGTTAATGCTCTCGCTGCGCTGCGCCGATTTGAAAGACGCATTCCCAACCGCGGGCCTCTTCCTACTCGGCATGCTCTACGTCTTCGGCGCCTGGCGTTCGGCGATCGCGCTGCACACGCGAAGCGAGTACTGGCTGCTGTTCGCGCTGACGATCAACTGGGTCGGCGACACCGCGGCTTTTTACGTCGGCCGCGCTGTTGGCAAACACAAACTCGCCCCGCGTGTCAGCCCGGGCAAGAGTTGGGAAGGCGCCATCGCGAGCCTGACCGGCGCCGCGGTCTACGGCGTGTTCCTGTTGCGATGGGCGCTCCCCGCCGTCGAACTGCCAGTCGCTATTTCGATCGCCGTGGCCGGCAACGCCGCCGGACAGTTGGGCGATCTCGTCGAGTCCGCGCTCAAGCGCGGCGCCGGGGTTAAGGACTCCGGAACGCTTCTGCCCGGCCACGGCGGCTGGCTCGACCGGCTCGACTCGAACCTCTTCTCCATGCCTGCCGTTCATCTGCTGATCTCCTTACTTGGTTTGCAGTAGGCAAAGCGGACTGCTAGTCTCCTGTCTTGGATAATTCGTTACAACGGCGCACCTTGTCGAGGATAACGTCTGCGGAGGCCTTCCATGTGAAGGGGGTCGGGGCTCCGTTCCAACCGGCCAGCCAGTGGTAGATGGCGGTTTCCAATTCGTGGACACTGTGGAAGGTGCCACGCCGGATCATGCGCTCGGTGATCAGTGCGAAGAAGCGTTCCACTTGGTTG
>VFZW01000676.1 GCA_016871055.1 Acidobacteriota bacterium | reverse complement strand
CAGGAGCCGCCGCATGTCTGTTGATCCTGCCACCGCGCCGAGCGATGCAACATCCGGCTCGCGTCACGAGTTAGTCCGAGTGCTCGGCCTGGGCATCGCAATCGCGATGGTCGTCGGCAACACGATCGGTTCGGGCATCTTTCGCACACCGGGGGCTATCGCGACTGCGGCGAATTCGTTTCCGTTAATCATCGCCGGTTGGATCATCGGAGGGTTGGTCTGCTTGATTGGTGCGCTCTGCTTTGCCGAACTGGCCGCGATGCTGCCGCGTGCCGGTGGCATGTATAACTACTTGAACGAAGCCTACGGCCGGCCGATCGCCTTTTTGTACGGCTGGAGCGAATTCTTCTTTGGTACGCCTGCGTCCTGCGGTGCGCTGGCGATCATGATTCTCGAAACATTGGCGGACGTTGGCGGAATCAAAGGACTCAGCGAGATCACGTTAGTGGTCGGTTCGGTGCTGTTGATCGCATCCGTCGCGTTCGTGAACGTCCGCGGAGCCATCTGGGGCGGCAACGTGCAAGGCATCACGACCGTCATTAAAGCCGGCAGCGTCGCACTGATCGCGTTGTTGCCGCTCGTGCTGATGTTGTTCGGAAGCTCGGAGATGCGTCTGGAAAACTTTACTTCGCACTTCGATCCCGCGCTCTTCAATCCGGCGGTCTCGAAATTGACGGCCCAAGAATTCCAAGAACTGACAGTCCCCAGGTACACGACGCTGCCGGCGCAAATGGCTGCGATCCTGCTGGCAGTGATGTGGACATACAACGGTTGGGACGGTGTTGCTCCTGTGGCGGCGGAAGTTCGGGATCCCAACAAGAATATCCCTTGCGCGCTGTTCGCCGGCGTCGGCATTCTGATCTTGGTCTACGTCGGGGCGAACGTGGCCTATCACGGAGTGCTCAACATGACCGAACTGGTCGAGACACCCGGGACAACTGCTCAGGCGATGCTGCGGAAGCAGCTCGGAGTCTTTGGCCCTGGCTGGGCCGCGGCGGCCGTCACCCTCCTTTCGGTTGTGATCGCGATCAGTTCGTTCGGAGCGATCAACAGCAACCTGATGCAAAGCCCTCGCGTCGCTTACGCGCTGGGCCATGACGGCGTGTTCTTCCAAAAACTGGGCCACGTCCACGCGAACTACCGCACGCCGACGATCGCGATTTGCACTCAGGCGACGATGGCCTCGCTGATGGTCGTCGGTGCCAGAGTCTCAAAGCACTATGTCGCCGCGCTGAAGGAACGAGATTTGTTCTTTATCTTGACCGACTACGTCATTTTCTCGTCCAGCGTCTTTTTGGTGCTGTCGGTCATCGGCGTGATTGTACTGCGCTACAAACACCCCGAATGGGAGCGACCGTATCGAACGCTGGGCTATCCGGTGACGCCGTTGCTGTTCGTTGGCTTCTATGTGTGGTTTCTACCAACGGCGTTTCGGCTGGAATCATTCTCCGCCTGGGTGGCGGTTATCCTGATCCTGCTGGGTTTACCGGCTTATTACACCTACGCGGCCATCAATCGAACTTCACCCAAGCGGGCTTGAGTGAAATGTTTAACCCCGACGCTATCGGCGTGGGCGCGAGGGCCAAACGACTCGCGCCCACGCCGATGGCGTTGGGGTTAAACATGCGATTGCACGTCGGTACAAAACCAATCTCAGTGAGCACTTTCCGTGGACTCAACAGAACTCTCGCCGCTGTCTCTGCTGAAACCACGCCGCCCGATTTGTGGCATCTCGGCGATTCTGCTGCCGTTTGCTGAATCAGGGGCAGTCGATTGGCCAGCTTTCGATGCGCACGTCCAACGCACTGTCGAGGCGGGACTGACTCCGGCGGTCAACATGGACACGGGCTTTGTCAATCTGCTCGATGACACGACGTATCGCGAAGTCCTGCGACGCACCCGGTTGTT
>VFZW01000675.1 GCA_016871055.1 Acidobacteriota bacterium | reverse complement strand
GACTAGGCGCCGCTTGTGAACGCCACCACCACCGAACTCGGTGTGGTGATCGAGCGGCGCAAGATCGCCCAGCTTCCACTCAACGGGCGAAACTATCAAGTTCTGGTGGCGCTTCAGCCGGGAGTGGTTTTTCGTCCAGCGACAACCGTGGGAGGCCGCGGAGGAGTCGAGTTCAACGGCGCGCCGTCGTTCGGCAACAACCTGATGCTCGACGGGATCGATGTCTCGTTCGGCGAGCACAACGGGCCGGGGCAGGACACGGGGCTTGGCGGCGGCTCGGTCATCAACTCGGTGAGCATTGAGGGGCTGGAGGAATTCAAGACATCGTCGAGTGCGTTCTCGGCCGAGTACGGCCGCGCCACGGGCGGTGTCATCAATCTTGTCAGCAAGAGCGGAACCAATCAGTTTCACGGAACGCTGTTCGAGTTTTTCAGAAACGACGCCCTCGACAGTAACACGTTCGACAACAACCGCCGCAACGTAAAGAAGAACCCGCTGCGCTACAACCAGTTCGGCGGCAACATCGGGGGCCCTGTCCGAAAGAACCAGTTGTTTTTCTTTTTCAACTACGAAGGATTGCGCCGAACACAGACCATCGGGCAGTCGGGCAACATCCCCACCGATCTTCTGATATCCAGCGTTAATCCGGTGATCCGCAAACATCTGGAGGGCATGGCGCGCACCTGCGCCGCTCCGATCGCCGCCGATCCTTTCCGCTGCTCTCATTTCCGCACCGACAGCCGGACCAACAACGAGAACACCTATCTCACCCGCGGCGACTACCAGATGAACGACAAGCATCGGGTTTCGATGCGCTACAACCACGTGCGGCAGTTGTTCAAGCAACCGGGCTCGGCCGTGCGGCCGACCAACCGCCAGGAATTCCCCACGTTTACGCATAACGCGCTGGTGCAGGAGAACTGGACCATCGGACCGTCGCTGTTCAACGAGTTGAGGGCGGGATACAGCCGCTATTTCCTCGATCGCAAGAACTCAACGCTCGACACGGAGCCGGGCTGGGTGGAAGTGCCCGGACTGCTGCAGGCGGACTTCCAAAGCCGGTTGAAGACGGTCTCGAACACCTATCAACTTGCCGACAACATGACCCACATCCGCGGCTCGCACACCTTCAAATTCGGCTTTGACCTGCGCGATGTGCGCAACGCGCGCACGCAGTCCACCAATCCAACGCACACGTACAACAGCATTGCCGACCTGATCGCGGACCGGTCCCGCGACGTGCGGGTGACGCCGGGCAATCCCGGGCGCGGCTACACGTCGATGCAGACCGGGTTCTATTTTCAAGACGACTGGAAAGTGAGCCGGCGGTTGCAACTGAATCTGGGTCTGCGCTACGAGTACTTCTCGCCTTTGAAGGGTTCTTTTGCTTTGCAGTCGCGGAACTTCCTGGGCCCGTTCCGGCCCAAAGGCTCCGCCATGTACGAACCTGACCGCAACAACTTCGGCCCTCGAATCGGTATGGTCTATTCGCTGACGAGCGACCGCAAGACGATACTGCGCGCGGGCTCGGCGGTGATGTACGGACCGCAGCAGGCGTTTTTCTATTACGACTTTCCGCACATCGATCCGCGGGTCCCATTCAACACCTTCCTGACCCCGGCGGATGCCGCAAGGTCAGGGCTTAGCGTCGCATTTCCGTTTCCCAATAGCTTCACCAGCGCGATTGCGGCGAATCCCTCGCTGGTTCCCGCCAGCCTTGCGATATCCCGAGCCACTGTCGACCCCTTCCGCCGCGATGAATACGTGACCCATTGGAACCTCAGCATCCAACGCGAGATCACAAAAGCATTCGCGATTCAAGGCACATATTCGGGAAGCCGTGGGATCAATCTGCTGAACACGACGGTCCAAAACCTGTTTCGTCCGGGGACAACCACGCGAATCGATCCCTC
>VFZW01000674.1 GCA_016871055.1 Acidobacteriota bacterium | reverse complement strand
GCGGGCGGAGGCATCTACGGAATCGCGCGAATGTGGCGGCTCGGGAGTGATCCTTCAATAGACGAGCTTCTGACGCAACTGCCGCAACGCGGCGCGATCCTGTTTCATGTCGACATATCGGCCATCCGATCAGCGGGGCTGATGAGCGTCGTCACAAGCGCGGGAATCACCGAAGACCCGGAGTACTTGGCGTTCGTGAAAGAGAGCGGTTTCGACTGGCGCACCGATCTCGATACGGTCACTGCTTCCCAGACGGGTGATGATTGGTACCTGTTCGCGAAGGGCCGATTCGACTGGTCGAAAATACAGAACTATGCCGTTAACCGCGGCGGGAAGTGTTACAACGGCGTATGCGACGCGCCTGCCGTCACACCCGGCCGGCGGATTTCGTTCTACCCGAAGACGAGTCGTGTGCTGGCGATGGCGACATCGAAGGTCCCAAACGCCGTCTATGAAATTCATCGCGCGGCGCCCGGCGCGGAACTTATTGCCACCGAGCCCAGTCCCGTTTGGTATTCGATTCCCGGCCCGCGGTTGTTGGGCGCCTCGGCACTTCCGAACGGCAGCAAGCTGTTCGCGAAAGCTCTCGGCGAGGCCAAGCGTGTTACGTTCGGTGTGCGGCAGAACGGCAATGCGCTGCAGCTTGTGATGCGCGCCGACTGCGCGGACGCGGCGGCGTCGTCGTCGCTGCAAAACCAGTTAGCGGGCGTCACCGCGGAGTTCGGCAAATACTTCGAGCGCCTTGGACAAAAGCCGTCGAGCGCGGATCTGAGCGGTCTAATCTTAAACGGGACGTTTCAGCAAGAAGGCGCGGTCATCCGCGGAATTTGGCCGTTGAGCGCGGACTTCGTGCGCAACCTGTTCGGCGCGGGCGGCGCGTAGTCGATGTTGCTCGTCGCCGGCAATCTGGTCTATGACTGGATCGGCGGGCCTGTTGAATCGCTCGCCTGGGATACCACGGTGTGGCCGAGACATTTTGCGGCCGGACTGGGTGGCAACGGCGCGACGACGGCGTATGCGGCGGCGTATCTCGGCGCGGCGGTGCGGTTGATTACCGCTTGCGGTGGAGACTCGAACGGCGAGGCATGCCGGCGGATGTTGGAGCGCGCCGGCGTCGAGCCGTTCTTCTCGCACGGTCTGAAAGGCGAGACCGCGCTGACGATGGGGCTGTTTCGCAGTGACGGCGCGCGTGCGCTGATTCACCGGCCAGGCGTTCTCGATCAGGCGTTCACCGATATCGATTCGCTGGCGCCCTATGCCGATGGCATCGGCTGGTTGCACGTGGCCAATCCCTTTGCCGTCCCCGCGCTGCGCGAGCGAGCGCTGGCGTATCTGCAAGAGGCTTGCGACCGGGGGTGGACGACGTCGCTCGACACCGGCTGGGACCGACAGCGCCAGTGGATCGAAGTGATCGGCCCGTGCCTGCCCTTTGTCGAGTGGTTCTTCTGCAATGAAGCCGAGGCGGCCGCGTTGACCGGCAAGCCGGATTATCGTGACGCAGCGGCCGCGCTGCGGGCGCACGGCGCGGCGAACGTCATCATTAAACGCGGCGCGCTTGGGTGCGCCGTAGCGCTCGGCCGCACCGCGCCGGTTGAGGTGGCCCCTTGCGCAGTAGAGGCCATCGACACAACCGGCGCGGGCGACAGCTTTTGCGGGGCTTTCCTCGCGGCGATGTTGCGCGAAATGGACCCGCTTGACGCGGCTAAGATCGCTAACGTTTGCGGCGCGCTGAGCGCCTCGGCCGCGGGCGCGACGACGGGGCTTACGACGTGGCGCGAGGCGACGCGGTTGGCCGGGCTTTGGACAGCAGGGCCGGAGGCTCGCTCGCGCTAGAAACTTAATTTGGCTCTGGTGCAAACCTGCCGAGATGAGAGAGAATGACGCAATGCCCTCCTTCGTTCCGGTTGAAGAGCTGTTCGCGCGCCGCCACTTCGATGGCGAGATCG
>VFZW01000673.1 GCA_016871055.1 Acidobacteriota bacterium | reverse complement strand
GCCGATGAAGAGGCTCGCGATCAATCCCCACACCAGGGCGGCGTTGTTGGCGAACAGAAGCGGCCCCGGATTGATGCCGTATTGTTGGAAGGCGGCGAGCATGATCGCCGCCGTCGCCGAAGTCGGCAACCCGAAGGTGAGCAGCGGCACCAAAACGCCCGCGACCGCGGCATTGTTGGCGGCTTCGGGTCCCGCGACACCTTCGATCGCGCCTTGGCCGAATTCTTCCTTGCGCGGCGACAGATCGCGCTCGATCCGATAGGACAGGAACGTTGGCACCTCGGTTCCTCCAGCCGGCAAAGCGCCCAAGGGAAATCCGATCGCGGTGCCGCGCAGCCACGGCTTCCACGAACGCCGCCATTCCTCGGCGGTCATCGACGGCGAACCCTTGAGCGGAATGGCCGCGTCCTTGTCCCAATCCCGGCGCGAGGCGAAATAAAGCGCCTCGCCTAATGCAAACAACCCGACCGCGACCACGACGACGCCGATGCCATCGAGCAGTTCGAGCAGACCGAAAGCATAACGCGCCTGGCCAGACTGCTGATCGATGCCGACAAGTCCGAGAGCGAGACCAAGGAAGAGCGCGACCAACCCGCGTCGAACCGATGTACCAAGCATGGACGAAATGGCGACGAAGGCGACGCACATCAAGGCAAAATATTCCGCCGGGCCAAATAGAAGCGCGAGCTTCACCACCTCGGGGGCAAGAAAGGCGAGCAGCAAAGTCCCGATCATCCCGGCGATGAACGAGCCGATCGCCGCGGTCGCGAGCGCCGCCGCGCCGCGTCCCCGCCGCGCCATCTGGTGGCCGTCGAGAGTAGTGGCGATCGAGCCGGTTTCGCCTGGCGTGTTGATCAAGATCGCGGTGGTCGAGGAGCCGTACATCGCCCCGTAATAGATGCCGCCGAAGACGATGAACGCGGCGGTCGGGTCGATCTTGTAGGTGACGGGCAGCAGCAGCGCGATGGTGAGCGCCGGACCGATCCCGGGCAGCACGCCGATGAAGGTGCCGAGTGTCACGCCCACCAGCGACCAGAGCAGATTGACGGGCGTGAAGGCGATCACGAATCCCGAGGCGAGGCCGGCGAGCGCTTCCATGCCCGAATTCCCCCTAGCGCGACCTTAGAATAGACTCGAGCGCTCCGCCCCACGACAGCGGCAGGCCGAGAAAATGCGCGAACAGCAAAGTCGCCATCAGCGCAAGAGCGAGACCGATGGCGAAATCGCGCAAGGGCCTCGGCGAGCCGAAGCCGCGCGCCACGCACGCGAACAGAGCGGCGGCGGCCAACGGAAAACCAACCGGCCCGACCAACAGACCGAACGCAGCGAGGCTTCCGAGCGTCCAGGCGAACCCTCGCCACTCGTTTTTCGCGTTATTACTTTCTTCGGCCGGAATCCGAATCCGTTCGATCACGGTCGCGAGCCCGAGTAGTAGCAGCCCGATGCCGACGATGCGGGGCATCAGCGCGGGGCCCCACACCACGGGCGAAACGATATCACCCGCCGCCACGAGCGTGAAAATGCCGAGTGCGGCCAGCCCCAAGCCGAATAGTGCCTCGGGCGAACGCACCAAGCGCCCGACCATATGCCGTTCTCAGCGCACCAAGCCGATGGAGCGGAGCGTTGTCTCAACCCGGGTGCGTTCGTCCTTGAGGAAGGCCTCGAACTCGGCGGACGGCATGTAGGCGTCGATCCAGCCGCGTTTTTCCAGGATCGCTTTCCACTGCGGCGATTTGACCATCTTGTCGATAGCTTCGCCGAGCGCCTTCTTATCGGCTGCCGAAATTCCGGGCGGAGCCATGACGCCGCGCCAGTTGGAGAAAACGAGATCAATACCCAACTCACGGAAGGTCGGTGCATCGATCCCTGGAATCCGCTTGTCGCTCGAAACCGCGAGGTAGCGCATCTGCCCGGCCTGAACCTGGTCGAGGAATTCGGACGCGCTGTTGA
>VFZW01000672.1 GCA_016871055.1 Acidobacteriota bacterium | reverse complement strand
TACGTTTTTTCACGCAGCAACAAGTCAAGGAACGACACAGTCCCCTTTTGCCCCGTACTGGCGCGCCAAGATCGTGGGTTTCCGAAAGATGCCGACAGGGCAGGAATAGTTGCCGCCTTGGCTGCGTGATTGGAGTCGGGTTCGATCGAGACCCGCGGGCTGAAATGGTGACAACCCAGTGTCAACCCAGATTTTGCACCAGAGCCCTCCAAGCGGCCTAGTTGCGACCGATGGGCTCCTCCAAAAACTCGCGGGGCTGACCGCAACTGGGAATATCCTGCCGCCGCCCGCGGTGGTCGCGTACTCGATCTCCCTGAGTTCCGGCAAAGGCGACATCGTTGTTGTCGAAACTCGTCCATCCCATTTGCCGCCGGTACGGCACAAGGGTCGCGTATGGATTCGCCGGGGTCCAGCGAGAGGCATCGCCAATGAAGCCGAGGAGCGCGCACTAATCGAGCGGCGCACGGCGGGTGCCCGGACGTTCGATGCACAGCCATGTATCGGCGCTACACTGGACGATCTCTCGTTGGATTTGTTCACACAGTCGTACCGGCCCTTGGCAATCGACGCCGAGACAATCGCGGAAAACCATAGACCAATCGAACACCAGTTAGCCTCCCTTCGATTCTTCGATCTCAAACACAATTGCCCAACCTACGCTGGCATCATTCTGTTCGGAAAACTCCCGCGGCATTGGCTTCCGAATGCCTACGTGCAGTATGTGCGGTTCGATGGCCCTACGCTGGCCGACGACGTGTCCAACGAAATTCTGTTCGATGGCGACCTGCTGAAGATCATCCGCGACATGAACGCCTTCGTGAAATTGATTGAACGGCGTAGACCGGTTCCTGTTTCCGCCCTCGTGGAGGCCGGTGTAATGGACTTCCCCGAAACCGCACTCAGGGAGTTGCTTTTGAACGCTGTATTGCATCGTACGTATGAGGCGCCGGCGCCGGTCCGGTTTTTCCAGTTTTCGGACCGGATCGAAATACAAAACCCAGGGCAACTCTATGGCGAAGCGCGGGAGGACAACTTCCCCACACAAACCAGCTATCGCAATCCGATCCTCGCTGAAGCAATGCGTACACTAGGAGCGATCAACCGTTTTGGCCGCGGTGTAATCAGGGCCCGCGCCGCCCTGGAGCGAAACGGCAACCCGCCTCCCGAGTTCGTTTTTGGTCCAACGCATTTCGGCGTTACGATAAAGATCCGGCCATGAAGACGATCGCGTTCTTCAACAACAAGGGTGGAGTAGGGAAAACGTCACTCGTCTATCACTTGGCATGGATGTTCGGCGACCGTCTTGGCGTGCCGGTGCTCGCCGTGGATCTGGACCCCCAGGCCAACCTGACAGCCATGTTCCTCAAGGAGTTTCGTTTGGAGCAAATCTGGCCCGACAGCGAGGAGCACCCAGCCACCATATACGGCGCGCTGCGGCCCGTGCTGCGCGGTATCGGAGATATCGCAACCCCGCCGATCGAGCGGATTCGGCCGGCACTGGGCCTATTGCCGGGCGACCTTGGCTTGTCACGCTTCGAAGACAAGCTATCGGAAAATTGGCCGAAATGCCACAACTCGGATGAGGCGGCGTTCCGGACGATGACCGCGTTCCATCGATTGATTGAGTCGATGGCGGGCGATTGGGCCAGACTGGTCTTGATCGATGTCGGACCGAATCTCGGCGCCATCAATCGAGCCGCCCTCATCTCCTCCGAGCACGTATGCCTGCCTCTTGCACCGGATCTCTATTCATTGCAAGGGCTGCAGAACCTGGGCCCGATATTACGGAGCTGGCGATCCATCTGGACGGACCTAAAGTCTAGCCAAACACATTTGAAATGTTGAAACCATCGGTCGTCTGTCGGATGATCTTGTTGTCAAGACGAGAACAGGAGACTGGCGACCGATGGAAACGTTCACAAAGCTGTTTGGCAGCCTGCTTGTATTTGTATAC
>VFZW01000671.1 GCA_016871055.1 Acidobacteriota bacterium | reverse complement strand
CACGCTGATTCCTATTCTCGCCCTGCTCAGTAATTAAGGCCAGGGGAGTTGTCTCAGCTATGTTGGCACGGAGGGGGCGCATTGAGGGTCAACACACCGAGGGGGATCTGCTGGCCGAGCACCGTCGTGGTGCGCGTGCCCGCCTGCGTGGTGGGGGCAGTCACGAAACGGCGATAGTTTTCGAGGTTCGAACGGCTCACACCGGGCAGGGTGGCGATGCGCGCGATGCCGGCTTCGGTGGGCGCGAACGCGGCGCCGCCGGCGGTGGCCGCCTGGCCAAGCGGGTTGTATTCGAGGTTGCCGAAGTAGAACCACTTGTTCTTGATGGCGGGTCCGCCGACGGTGCCGCCGAAGCGGTTCTGGTCGTAGCGGGGACGCTGGGAGACACCCTGGCGCTTGAAGGATTCGTCGAGGGCGTTCAAGTTGCGGTTCTGAAAATATTCATAAGCCGAGCCGTGCAGCGCATTCGCGCCGCTGCGGATGACGGTATTGAATTGTCCGCCGGTGGAGTGTCCGAACTCGGGCGCGAACTGGTTCTGCTGGAGGCTGAACTCGGCGACGGCTTCGTTCGAGATATTGACGATGGGGCCGGTGACGGAGCGGTTGTTGTTGTCGACGCCCTCGATCATGAAGTTGTTGTTGGTGGGGCGCTGGCCGCCAACCGAGGGTCCGGTATCTTCACTCGCGCCGACATCGAGCGGCTCGGTCTTCGCTATCCGATCACGAACGCGAACTCGTTGCAGTTCGTGCGGAATCCCAACGCGCCATGGTCCAACACCAGCATCAATACCAATTTCCCCAATCCGTACAGCATGCAGTGGAACCTGAGCGTCCAGCGGCAGCTTTCAAGCGACCTGATGATTGAGACCGCCTACGTCGCATCCCGAGGCGTCAAGCTGAACTACGTCCGCGACTTCAACCAGGTCGATCGCGTCACGGGCCAGCGCAATCCCGCATTCGGCCAGAACCGCTTCTACGACACGTCGGACTCCAGCCGCTACCATTCCTGGCAGACTTCGCTGCGCAAGCGGTTGTCTCGCGACTTCCTGTTCAACGTCCATTACACGTACGCGAACAATTTGAGCTACGGCGACGGAGACCTGTTGCTTCCGGACCAGAGGCCGCAGGACATCAATAACCTGCGAGCGGAACTGGGACCGACGCCCTACGATCAGCGGCACCGGTTCGTCACGGATTTCCTGTACGAGTTGCCATTGATGCGCCTGACCGGCGCCAGCGGCCGGGCCGCCACGCTGGCGCTGGGCGGCTGGCAGTTCAGCGGAATCTTCACGGGGAACACGGGCAGCGCATTCAACGTTTCTCAACCCACGTCGCTCCCCGGCAGCCGTCCGGATTACATCGGAGGTCAGCCGATCAACAGCAACTATCGCGAGACGCTGCAATACATCAACACAGCCGCCTTCGCCCGAGTACCTCTCGTGACCGCCAGCGGCGCGCCGGCCCGGTCGGGCACGATCGGCAGAATGGCGCTGCGCGGACCGGGCTCGGTGAGCATCGATCTGGGCTTGGCGAAGAACTTCGCGTTCACCGAACGCTTCCGGTTCCAGTTCCGCGCCGAGATGTTCAACGCGACCAACCACACCAATCTGGGAGGCGTCTCGACGAACATTGCAGCCGCTAACTTCGGCCGCTTGACCAGCGCGGGCGCTCGAGTCGTGCAATTGAACGGCCGGCTGACTTTCTAAGCCGATTGGATCAATTTCGCCGCCTCTGAGGAGCTATGATGGGAGCTCCAAGAATGGAAACATGAGCCGAGCAAATCGTAGAGAGTTCATCGCGGGTTCGGGTCTGGCGGCGGCTGCTTCGGCGGCCGCGCCAGCCGCTCTCAGCGTCGACTGCCAGAGCCACCTCTTCATCCCCGAGTTGGTGGCGCTGATGGAAAAGCGAACGACTTCTCCGCACGTCTATCGGAAGGATGGCGGCGCCTACATCGTCGTCAACG
>VFZW01000670.1 GCA_016871055.1 Acidobacteriota bacterium | reverse complement strand
AACGTCCGGCGGCGCCGCTCCAGTAAGAGAGAAGTTGTCGAAACAATAGAAGCAGTGCCCCTTCTGGTAACCGCTGAGAGCATCGCGCGCCCCCGTGATGGACTTTCGGCGCCTGTCCGCATCGACTACGAACAGCGATTCAGTGGCCGGATCGTGGCTGACCGCGAGCAGCGCGGGCGACACGCCCAGTTCCCACGCGGTCTCGACAAGCCGCCATCGCGCGTCCGCCTCCAGCGGCAGGTTGGGGTTCTGGTCGCCGCTAATCAGGTCCGCGAAGAGCTGCGTTATGCGAATTCCCCGACGGCTCCTACGCTCGTCCACGAAGAACCGTTGCGGCACTTCATCCCGGCCCACAACGTGGAACGCGTCGATCACGTTGTTGAAACCGATCCGGATAGCCTGGTCGACTAGCTGTTCCTGGGTCAGTTCACCCGCATTGGCCTTGCGGCAGGCGTCCAAGAAGCGACTTGCCCGAGAGGTGCCCTGCTTCTCCGCGAGCAGCAGGTGAGAACAGAGATGCTTCGAGAACGGCGCGGCCAGCTCCTCCAATGTCACAATTTGACCAGCTTCCGGCTGCAGCTCCAGCAACGCCCTTCCAAGGGCGAACTTGTAGGTGGCGACATTGCGCCCGAACAGGATGATTCCACGCCAGTAGTCCTCTGGGCGAGGCCGGTAGGGGAGGAAGGGTTGCGCCAAAGTCAGTAGGCCCCCTTGCCGGGGATGAGGTGGCGAACACCACCGCGCGGATTCTCCACATCGCCGCTTCTACGTGGAATCAGATGGATGTGGCAGTGGAAGATCGTCTGACCTGCCACTTCGCCGACGTTTGCGCCAACGTTGAACCCTTCTACGGACGGGTCGCTGGCAAGTACCAGTTCACGCGCCTGGCGCAGTAGGTCGTCACAGGCGAGAAGCTCCTCCGAAGTAAGCGCAAAGTAGTCCTGAATGTGGCGACGCGGAAGGATCAGCGCGTGCCGCTCGGTGACGGGAAAGGCATCCCACAAGGCGAAGGCGAGGTCATTCTCTACAAAGACGCGCTCCGCTTGCGGAACACAAAACACGCATCGATCCAAAATCTCTCGCCTCCCTCTGCTATGGCTAACGATAAAGCTCACCGGCGCGAGGTACGAGCGTCCGGTGCAGCGCCTTGTTCGCCATTATCTTATTCCGACTGCGAAGAACCACATCCCACCGGGAGCTCGACTTGGTTGAATCTGTACATTACATCCAAGGTTCTGCAACGTTCGGGTAACCCAATCGCTATCCGCGAAACCCCAAGGAAACGGGCCGTCACGCTGCCCACCGTAATCGATAGTGAAATCGAAAGATGAATATCCCTGTCGTCCAAATAAATTTCCGGCCTCGATCACAATTCGACCGGCTGGGTTAAGCGATGCGACGAGCCTGCGAATGTGGGCGACCGCCTCTTCCTCGCTCCCAAGAACACCAAGCCCATTGCCCATGAGCATGATCAAGTCAAAAGTACGATCCGGCGGAAGGTCCGCCAAGGTCCGCACAAATGTAGCAGGAGCAGCAATCGTCTCTCGGCAGTGTCTAAGCATCAAATCACATATCTCGACGCCCCAGCAATGGACTGTCGGTCGCATCTGGCGAATGCGTGCCAGATGCCGCCCTACTCCGCAACCTATGTCCAACGCCGCGCCGGTCTCTGGTAACGCTATGCCATCGAGTAACTGGTTTTCTTCAGGCCTTGTCGTCAGAAACTCACGGCAGTCCATGTCGATGGCATCGCCATTCTGCATCGTCATACGAAATCGTTGCGGTTGGCCGTTGATTGTCGCGAGCATCGCTCGTCCAAATGCGGTTGTCATGTCAGTATCCTTTCCTCGGCAGAACAGGTGATTGAGCGGATTTCGTGAGAACGCTCCACAAACGGCATGATATCCAGTGCCGAAGAACACGCGGCGGCGGCCTGTTCTCTCGCGCTCATCCTTTGGGCGCTTCA
>VFZW01000669.1 GCA_016871055.1 Acidobacteriota bacterium | reverse complement strand
GGCTTCGAGTTGCTCCCGTTGGCTCGCTTCTACCGCCAAGGGAGCTGCTGGGGTGAACATGACCCAGTATGAGGCAACTCTGCCTATATGTACATAGTTATATGAGACAGGACACTACCTTCTTGCCGTCGGGCGATATATCGACGCCAGAGAAGCTGTCGATCGTCCCATCCTCCGGCGGCAATATCGTCAGCCAATAGACATCGTTACTATTATTCGATTGTGCTGCCGGCCGCACCGCGACCCACGTCAAACCGGCCTCAACGACAGCCGCGGCCGCCGCCCACAGCCACGGAAACTTCGCGGGCGTCTTCTGCGTCTCCGCCCGAACGTCCACCGCCCACAGCAGATTCCGCTTCAAATCAAGCGCCGTCTGAAACCGCTCGTCGGGGTCTTTCGCCAAACAAGTCTTGATCACGCGATCGAGCGGCGGGCTGACATCGATCGCCGCCGGTTCGCGTTCCATGATCGCCGCGATCACACTCGCCGCCGTATCGCCAGAAAACGCCCGCTTGCCCGAGAGCAACTCGTACAGCACGCAGCCGAAGGCAAAGATATCGCTGCGCGCATCGGCGGTGCGCGCCTGCAGCTGCTCGGGCGACATGTACTGCAACGTGCCAAGAATCTGCCCGTCCGTGGTCAGCGCTTTCGTCAACGTCGCGTCGGTATCGGTCAGCGGCCCGTGACTGTGCCGCGCCAGGCCGAAATCGAGCAGCTTCACGCCCTGCTTGGTGACCAGTACATTGGCCGGCTTCAGGTCGCGATGCGTAATGTTCTTCTTGTGTGCGGCATCGAGCGCGTCGAGA
This sequence comes from Acidobacteriota bacterium, assembly GCA_016871055.1. Lineage (GTDB taxonomy): Bacteria > Acidobacteriota > Terriglobia > Bryobacterales > Bryobacteraceae. Next base: position 1,162 of record VFZW01000669.1, on the reverse strand, counting down.
ATCTGCGCCGCATACTCGATGGCCTTCGCGAGTGGCAACGGACCCTTCAACGGCGTGCCCTCCACAAACTCCATGACCAAATAGTTCGGCCCCACATCATGCAGCGTGCAGATGTGCGGATGATTCAACGCGGCAACCGCGCGCGCCTCGCGCTCGAACCGCTCGCTAAACGCAGCCTTTGAAAACTTCAGCGCCACGATGCGGTCCAACCGTGTGTCGCGCGCCTTCCATACCTCGCCCATCCCACCTTCGCCAATCGACGAAATCAGTTCGTAAGGGCCATGTTTATCGCCGGGAGCCACTCGGATCATTTTACACGCGATAATCTCCGCGCCCGGCACGCTGCCCCTGGCAACCCTGCCAGAGAGTATAGTGGAGGCATGGCGGCGGTCATCGAAATCGGCACTCTCATCGACTGCGACCCGCACATCCGTGGCGGGCGGCCAAAGGTTGCCGGGACGGGCGTGTCGGTTATGCGCATCGCCGGCTGGCACCGTCTGGGCTATTCCCCAGAAGACATCGCCGTGCAATTTGGTCACCTGTCGCTTGCGCAGGTACATGCCGCGCTAGCTTACTATTTCGCAAATCGCGATGAGATCGACTCCGATCTGGCAAAGGAAGATGCCCTGCACCCTTGAGCAAGATCCGTCTCTATTTTGACGAGGATGCCATGCAATCTGGGTTGATGGCCTCACTTCGGGATCGCCGTTTCTACATAGTCACGGCAAAGGAAGCGGGAATGATCAATCGTTCCGATGAGCAACATCTTCGCCGCGCCACGGCCGAAGGGTGTGTGCTGTTTAGCTTCAACACAGGCGATTACGCCGCGATCCACGCGGAGTGGCTTGCGAGCGGGCAGTCGCATGCCGGAATTATCGTTTCTCCCCAGCAGCGTTTTTCGGTCGGCGAGCAGTTGCGGAGGATCTCAATCCTTGCTCTTGAACTCTCCGCGGCTGCGATGCGCGATCGATTCGAGTACCTGGCGAACTGGGGCCGGTAGTCCGGCCGCTCAACTGGTCGCGCACGCGATAGAATGTCAGCTTCGCCACGATGCTCCTAACCCCCGGCTCAAAAATCGGCCTCTACGAAATCCTAGCCAAACACATTTGAAATGTTGAAACCATCGGTCGTCTGTCGGATGATCTTGTTGTCAAGACGAGAA
>VFZW01000668.1 GCA_016871055.1 Acidobacteriota bacterium | reverse complement strand
CGCCGCTGATCCCGATGAACTGACCAACCTCGCACCGCAGGCCAATGACGAGCAGCGCAAGGTCATCGCCTTCCTCGATGCCCGCCTCACGAAGTGGTTCAGCCAGCATCGCGACGAAAAATGGGACCTCTGGACCGGCGGCAGCACCCAGGGCCGCGTAATGGGCGAACTGGCGAAACACCTCCGAACCTCCACTCCGGACTCGAAAGCTCCGAGAGCATCGTCAGGCGCGACATCGCCGAAGAAGGCTCCTGCGAAGAAAAAGGGTAAAACGTCTCGATGATTTCTTCAACACGTACGCCGATCCACAATACGACATGTGGAAAGGCGGTTACTCGCGAGCCACATGCAAGTTGCCCTAACCCTATAGACAGGAGTTCGATCATGAGGAATCCGCTGGGGCGCCGCGACTTTCTCAACTGTTCCGCCGCCGCGTTGGCGGCCGTCAGCGCGCCGAGCGTTGTTCCCGCCTCCGCCTTCGGCGCGAACAACAAGATTTCCATCGGCTGCATCGGCCTTGGCGGCCGGGGCCGGAAGAATATGCAGGTCTTTCTCGGCCTGGAAGACTGCCGCGTTGTGGCCGTGTGCGACGCCTATCAGGATCGCCGGGCAAGCGCCAAGCAAACGGTCGATGCCAACTACGGCGACAAAGGCTGCGCGATGTTCGCCGACTATCGCGAACTGCTCGCCCGCAAGGATATCGACGCGGTCATGATCGCCGTGCAAGACCATTGGCACGTGCTCATTGCCACGGCGGCCGCGGCGGCGGGCAAAGACATATATTGCGAGAAGCCGATGGGCGTGTGCGTCACCGACGGCCGCGCCATTCTCGACGCCGTGCGCAAGTACCAACGCGTGTTCCAGGCCGGCACGTGGCAGCGTGCCGAGGGTAAGTTCCGCCAAGCCTGCGCGCTCGTCCGCAACGACTACATCGGCAAACTGCAGGAGATCCAAGTCGCGGCGCCCGGCAGGTATTATCAGCCGAAATATGCAGGCCCGATGGACCCGCAGCCGGTGCCGGACGGTTTCGATTGGAACATGTGGCGCGGCCCGGCCCCCGACAAGCCCTATAACCCTGGCCGCGTGGCCTGGCCCGACTGGTACTTGATCTGGGACTATTGCGCAGGCTTCATCTGCAATTGGGGCGTGCATTACTTCGACATCGCCTACTGGGGTTGCCCGGCGATTGCGAAGGAAACCTGCGAGATCGAGTGTCACGGCGCCTATCACGCGAAGGGTTTCGCCGACAATATCGAGAGCTGGGATGCGATGTTCACCTTCGCCAGCGGCCTGAAGATGGTCTTCACCGACGTTACTGCCGAGACTCAGAAGAAGACCGGCACGACGTTCATCGGCGACCAGGGCTGGGTCCACGTTCACCGCGGCGGTATCTGGGCCGAGCCGACCGGGCTGCTCCAGACCCGCCTGAGGCCGGGCGAAGACCACGTGTATAAATCGTCCGAACCGGGCGACGACGTCATCACCATCAAGAAGCGGAGCGGCGACGAGATCGCCTTTCGATCGTTTCATCATGGCGATGATTTCCTGAACTGCATCCGCACGCGCAAGGACCCGGTCTCCAACGTGGACGCCACGCACGTTGCCAGCTACCTTGGCCTGCTCGCCGAGATCGCCGCGCGGCTGGAAACAAAACTGAAGTGGGATCCGACACAGGAGCGATTCATCGGCAATGACGAGGCCAACCAGCTGCTCACGCGTCGGATGCTCAACGGATGGAAACTATGAAAACGATTAGCTTCTTGGCCGTATTGCTGGCGTCTGCCGTAAACGCTCGTGATTTCAGAACCGCTCCTGCGTCCCACGCGGCGGAGATCGATGTGCAGCGGACTGCGGCCACACTGGGACAACCGAATCGGCTGCGATTGGACCTCCAGCGCCCTGTGGATCCGCGGCTTGAGCGGCTCAAGACCGGGGCGGTCGCCGAAAGCGGTTTATTCATGGGCCAGGTG
>VFZW01000667.1 GCA_016871055.1 Acidobacteriota bacterium | reverse complement strand
CGATCGTGTCCCCGATCGATACCACGAAGTCAGGCTTTGACGCCGCCACCTCCTCCCACACCCGCTCGTACACATTCCCCTGCGCCCGCCCCGTCCGGTCGCCAATCAGCGCGAACCGGAACGGCGCCCCCGCCGCCAGCCCCGCCAAGACATCACGCCGCGAAATCTTTTTCATCGAATGTATGAGAACTTTCCTCTCCGTCCGCCACCACCTTCACAAGTGTATTCCGGCGCCGACCAAATCGTGCTTGCGATTTTGCCGCCCGTTGTCGCATGGCTAGTCGTCAGCGGCATCGACGATCTTGTCCTATTCTGCATCTGGGCCTTTCTAAAACTCCGCAGCCCAAACCCCAACCACCACGGCTCCACCACCCGGAATTCCTCTACCTGCCCGCAACACCATACAGAGGCGCGACCGCGGGCCGCACAAAACGATGAAAGTCGCCCCCACCTCCCCACCCCCAACCACCCCATTTACGCCGACAACCCTACAGAGCCGCGACCGCAAGGAAGCGGACCTTCCCCAACCCCAAATGCTGACTTTCAACGGAGCGCACCTTCCCCAACCCCAACATCCCCTCCAAACGAACGCCCCCTCGCCATCTTCATCCCCCTCTGGCAGGAAGACGCCGTCGTCCGCGCCATGGTCACCCAAAACGTCACCGCCATTCGTTATAAGAAGTACGACATCTTCATCGGCGCCTACCCCAACGACACCCCCACCCTCGACGCGATCCGCGACATGGAGTCCCGCTTCGAAAACGTCCACCTCTGCCTCGTCCCCCACGACAGCCCTACCTCCAAAGCAGACTGTTTGAACTGGATTTACCAGTCCATGCTCATTCATGAGGACGCCGCCTCGAAACGCTTCGCCGCCATCATCACCCACGACGCCGAAGACGTCATCCACGGCGAAGCGCTTACCGCCATCAACGCCCATCTCGATCGCTACGACATGATCCAGGTCCCGGTCATTCCCCTGCCGACGCCCCTGTCCGAAATCGTCCACGGCATCTACATCGATGAATTCTGCGAGTTTCAGAAGCGAGACCTCTGGGTCCGCTGGCGATGTGGCGGTTTTCTTCCCTCCGCCGGCGTCGGTACGGCGTTCTCCCGCAAAGCCATCGAGCGTCTCGCCGAACTCGGTAACAACCGTGTTTTTGAGCCCGCCTGCCTCACCGAGGACTACGAAAACGGCTTCAAAATCCGCGCCCTCGGCTATCGGCAGATCCTCCTCCCGTTGACTAAGTTCTCGCCGGCTACCCGCGAGTATTTTCCCCCGTACCTGGCCAACGGCAGCCAAACAGCGCACCCGCTGGGCAACCGGCATCGTCTGGCAGGGACTCGAACAACACGGCTGGAAAGGTGGTCCGCGTCAGTGGTGGTGGCACTGGCGCGACCGAAAAGGAATCTTCGGCCACCCCATCGGCCTTCTGGCGAACGCGATCTTCCTCTACGGCCTCGCAAGACCCATCATCGAACAATCTGCGGTAGCGCCGTTGATCCCACTGACGCTTGCATTCGCCGCCCTGCAAGCCGCGACACGCGCCGTGCTGGTCGCGGGCCACTACGGCATCGCCCATGGAATCATGAGCATGGTGAGAATCCCCGCCGCCAACCTGCTAAATACAATCGCAACAATGCGAGCTTCCCGCCAATACTGGATAGCCCGCGCCCGAGGCGAACAGATCCCCTGGCTGAAGACGGCGCACCAATTCCCCAACCGCTTCGCTCTCGAACCCCACCGCCCCGCGCTCCGCGAGATATTAGTGCAATCGGCTTACTGCACCGAAGAGGCGATCGAAAAGGCCATCGCCGCCAAGCCGCCCGGATTCCCCTTCGGCCCCTGGCTGGTCCGATTCGGCGCCATCACCGAAGAAGAACTAGCCAAAAATATTTGAAATTTGATTTCCATCGGCCGCTGAAGGATGATCGGTTTGCAAGGACTGGTCAACCGGAGGCAACCGATGGAAACATTCACA
>VFZW01000666.1 GCA_016871055.1 Acidobacteriota bacterium | reverse complement strand
GTAAATATTCGGTGTGTCATCAATGAAGTTCGTCTTGACGATGTCAAGGTGGCCGTCGCCGTCCATGTCGCCCGCCGCTGAGCCCATGCCTGCCTGTTCGCGGCCGTCTTCCCGATAGGCCGCGCCGGCTTCCACGGCGACATCGGTGAACGTGCCGTTGCGGTTGTTGCGGTAGAGGATGCTGGCCTTGGAATCCACGGCCACGTAAATGTCGGTCCATCCATCGCGGTTGAAATCGAGCGGGGTTACCGAGAGCGAGTAGCGGTCCTTCACGGCGGCGATGCCGGAAGACTCGGATACTTCGCGGAAGCGGCCGTTTCCCTCGTTGTGAAATAGCTGGTTGGTTTCGCCGGGCAGGCCCATGGGGCCGCACAACACGTCCACGCCTTTCCACTTGCAGTTGGGCGACGTGCCTGGCAGCGGAATGGCGGCCTTATCGAACACGACGTAGTTGGCGATGAACAGATCGAGCCGCCCGTCACGATCATAGTCAACGAAGGCGCAACCGGTGGACCAGCGCGTGTTGTGAGGGAGGCCGGCCTGCGTGGCAACCTCCTGGAAGCGGCCTTCCGGCGAGTTTCTGTAGAGGCGGTTGCCGCCGTAGTAGGTCACCAGAAGATCGGTGTGTCCATCGTTGTCATAGTCTCCGGCGCAAACGCCCTGACCCCAGCCGGATCCATCCATCCCGGCCTGGCGCGTCACATCCACGAACGAACCATCTCCCCTGTTGCGGTACAGACGGTGGGTGGGCGTTTGCCCGTCCGCGAAACCTTCCAGGCGGCTGGCGGTGACGAAGAAAGCGTCGAGCAGACCGTCGTTGTTGTAGTCGATCAGCGCGACTCCGTTGCCGATGCTCTCGAGGATGTACTTCTTGTTCGTGTCACTGCCGCAGAAGGACACGCCCGTGAGTCCCACCTTCGCTGCTACGTCCACGAATATCGCTCGTGACTGTCCGGAGGCGGCGGCAAGAACGGCCAGCGCAGCCGCGGACACCCATTGAGCGATGCGGGCGAACGTCACCACTCCATTCTGAACTTTAATCGCACGGTGCGAGGGCCGAACGGTTGTGACGGGATAATCTCGCCGAAGTTCGGCGCAGTGACCGGCTGGCCGTTCCCGCTACTCTCCCAGGTATGCCGGTTGAAGAGATTGAAGGCTTCGGCCCCGAAGCGGAACCGGAGCGATTCGCGAATGGTGAACGACTTGAAGATCGTCAGCGTCTCATCCATGCGGCCGCACTGCCGGGCCTTCGGATCGATGCGCGGAGTATTGCCGATCGCATAGTCCCCCGAAGGAATAAACGCCAAGGGCCGGCCGGTGCGGGCTGCCTGGGCTGCGTTACCGGCGTTATAGATGTAGTTCCGCGCGGGGTTGCCGAACTCGATGTCGCGGCATGCGATGTTGCTCCGTGCGGGCACGCCGGCGGCGCGGTTGGCTCGCGATGAAATGGTGGGGATACCCGTATTGAACGAGCCGGCAAAGGCAGCCGGCCAACCTGATTGGTATTGCTGGATGCCAGTAACATTCCAACCGCCCACGGCCAAGTCGGCCACTCGCCCCTTGTTGAGGAACTTCTTGCCTTTGCCGAACGGCAGATCATACGAGTAACTCAGCACCAGCCTCTGCGGAATGTCGAAGCGATACAGTCCCTTGTCCAGTTTGCGGTTGTTTGGAATTGTCGGAAAGGCGCCGAACGCGCCGGGGGCCCACTGACTGTCGGTGATGAACTTCGAGGCCGTATAGTTCGCCAGGAAGGACAGGCCGCCAGCAAAGCGTTTTTGGGCTTTGATCATCACCGCGTGATAGGTGCTCGACGTGCCGTTGGTGGCGTTCTCGGCCACGCTCTGGTATTGCGGGAAGGGCCTCAGAGCCTGGAAGAGCGGCAGGTTCTGATTGAAGCCCGGAAAGGGAAGGGCGAATCCCCGCCCTTGCACGCGTGGGTCATTGAACGGCAGGTCGAGCAGAGGACCGAGGTTCCAATACTGCTCGGGAA
>VFZW01000665.1 GCA_016871055.1 Acidobacteriota bacterium | reverse complement strand
GACCTTGCATGCTTCGTCCGAAGACGGATACTTTGCCTGCCATCCGAGCGCGCGCAGTTTCGTCATCTCGAGGCTGACCCGCGAGACATCTCCCGGCCAACCCCGGACGCCGCCCGTGAACCGCAGTGTCGCCCCGGTCAGCCCGAGCACCCTCAGCACTTCGTGCGCAATCACCGTGACGGATGTGAGCCCGTCCGTTCCCATGTTGAAGTAGTTCAGGCTGTCATGGCTGTGCGTAAAACCGAACAACATCCCGTCGACGACGTCGCGGACTTCCACGTAGGGCTTGGCCTGTTTGCCGTCACCCAGCACTTCGAGCTCCTGCGGGTTGGTCTGCAATTTGCGATAGAAGTCCAGCACCACTCCGTGAGTAACGCGTGGTCCGGTGACGTTCGCGAAACGGTAGATCCAGGCCTGAAATCCGAAGTTGTGGCAAAACGCGGAGATCAGGGCTTCACAAGCCAGCTTGCTGGCTCCGTACATGGAGATTGGAAACAACGGGCCGTAGTCTTCGGGAATCGGCAGCTGCTTCGCCTCGCCGTAGACGACGTTGCTGGACGTGAACACGATCTTGCCGACCCCGTTGAAGCGCATGGATTCCAGCAGGTTGTAGGTCGCGATGGTGCCCTGCTGGAGGTCAATCTCGGTATGGGCCGCGCTCTTCACAATGTCCGAATTGGCCGCGAAGTGAAACACCACGTCGACGCCCTTCACGGATTCCCGCAGGAACGGAACATCGAGCAGGTCGCCTTTGATGAACTCAAACCCCGGCTTTCCGTAGTGATGCCGAATGAAGTCCTCGCGGCCCAGGGAAAGGTTGTCGTACACCACCACCGCGTGGCCGGCGGCCATCAGGCGGTCCACCATGTGGCTGCCGATAAAGCCGGCCCCGCCACTGACGAAACACCTCAAGATCTTGGCGCCATGGTGTCGAGGATGCCGTTCAGCGTCGACGCCACGTAGTGGGCCTGCTCGTCGGTCATTCCGTACCAGATCGGTAAGCACAGATGTTGGGCGCAGTAATATTCGGTTCGCGGCAGCGACAACCCCTTCGCTTCTGGGAACACTGGTTGCTTGTGCAGCGGCAATTCGTAGACATAGCCGCTCGGTTGAATGTCCTTGGCCTCGAGCGCCTTGTGCACGGCCGCGCGCTCGTGCTTTTTCATTACCACGATGTACTTGAAATAGTTGTGTTCAGACTTCTCGGCAGGTTCAACAATTTCGATATCCGCGCGACCCTGGAGCGCGGCGTCGTAAATGCCGGCCAACTGCTGCCGTCGCGCGATGAAGTCGTTGAGCCGCGTCAGTTGCCTGAGTCCCATCAGCGACGACACCTCGGTCAGGCGCCAGTTGTAGCCCATCGCGGTGTAGTAGTTGATGTAGATGTCCTGCTTCTCCTTACCGAACTCGCGCAGCGAGCGCATTTTCGCGGCCATCGCCGCATCGTTGGTGGTCACCATGCCACCCTCGCCGGTCGTCATGACCTTGGTGGAGAAAAAACTAAAGCCGGCGGCCACGCCGAACGCACCCGCCTTGACCCCGTTGAGCGCGGAGCCGTGGGCCTGCGCCGCGTCTTCAATCAGGTGCAGACGCCGTTCCTGGCACACGCGCTGCAGGGCCAGGATGCTCCGGGACACCACGCCGCCAATGTGGACGTGCATGATCGCGGCGGTGTTCGAGGTGATGCGCTTGATGGCATCATCCGCATCCATGCACATGTCAGCTCCGCAATCCGCAAAGACTGGGATCGCGCCGGCGTTCAGGATGGCGTTGGCGGTCGCGACGAACGTGTTGGACGGAAGAATCACTTCTCGCCCTGACAGGTTCAAGGCGCGGCAAATCAGCTCGAGCGCCGACGTGCCGCTATTGCAGCCAACCGCATGGGCAGTGCCGATGTACTCGGCAAAGCCATTCTCGAACTCCGCTCCATATTTGTGCATCGTCAGGAACGATTCGCCGCGCAGAATGCCGGTGAATCGTTCGGTGATAAAGGCGATG
>VFZW01000664.1 GCA_016871055.1 Acidobacteriota bacterium | reverse complement strand
CTGATCGGGCGGCTTGATTTGCTGCCCCGTGTCCGGTCCCAGGAGCAGCCGGATTGCCTCCGCCAGGTCGTCGATGTCGAGGTCGGCGGGCGCGAACTGGCGCGCAACGGGTGCCGCGGCTGGCGCGTCGTCGATCGGTCCGGAATGCTGGCGGTTCCGCATGGTCGTGTCGGTCGACACCCACAACGGCTTCCGCCTGGCGGTCGGCGCGCTGTCTGGTCTCGGTACTATATACGCTGGAAATCGGAAAAGTGTCCGGGACGGGCGTGTGACGGTTGCGGCGTCGGTGTCAGCCGATCAAGTTGGCGCGGTAGGATAAGGCAAAGCGTCCTTAGAAATGCCAAGGAAACGCCGCTGGCTTCGTACCGATGAATACGCGGACGTGGAATCGTCCCTTAAGAAGGCGGCGGCGACCGCTGCTCTCGTCGACAGTGATGCGTCCGAGTGGAAGTGGCTCTTGGTCTCGGTACACGCCGCAACCCAAGGTATGTTCGTGGTTTCACTTGCATTCGGCAACGGTCTTCTTGCTCTCAAGGCCACTCATGCGAGCGCGTGGTGCAAGGCGTATCAATCCGGTGCGCCCTATCCGGCAAGACTGGATTTGGATTATTTCCTGGCGCTCTATCAGAAGGCTAAGGAGTTGCTTTTTTCGGGCAAACTCGCGGATTCGCGTTTCTCAGCTACGGCAGAGCACGATGCTGCGATAAAGAAATTGAATGAGCTCCGCAACGGCTTCGTCCACTTCGCTCCGCAAGGGTGGTCGATCGAGCTGGCTGGACTGCCAACCGTTTGTCTACGATGTCTGGAGCTCGTGGAACACCTCGGTTGGCAGTCGCATGTTGTTGCCTGGCGATCACTCGCTCAATCCAAACGCACTCACCGCTCACTGCGTAGACTTCGACGCCGACTGTGCTTGCTCGATCGAGAGTATCGAGCAGCTTTAGTGACCAAACGTTCTTCCTATTCAACGTCCACGCGGCAGCCTCCTGCTTGAGGCGGCCAGGAGGGTCAGAACGGAACATCATCGTCGCTGATGCCTTGAAAGTCGCCACCTTCGACCGGCGCCTCGTCGAAATGCGAGTCGTCGTCCTGCGGCTGCTCCTCAACCGGCAGTTCGGCAGCTTGCCCAACTGCGTCTTCGTCCACGCTGTCGGACGGCATCTCGGTGTGATTCAGTTCAATCAACCCGAATGTGTTAGGCGCGGGGCGAGTGAAAATCTCGCCGCGCTTGACGTATCCGCTGAGAGAGCCACCAAGGGACACTCGGTTGCCCTTGTCGACCGGTCGCCCGATGGCCGTGAGAATGTCGGTTACGTGGAGGGGCCGATTCGCCTTCAAGATCGCCTCCCTCGCCTTCGCGACGGCACTGCCTGGTCTCAACGTCTCCGGTTTCGCGACTGAGGCATCCTTTGGGAGCAGTCGGAGCGCCTCCTGCAAGGCATCGTGGTAGGCGTTAGCTGAGGCCAGTTGGACCTCGAGGTCCCGGATTTCCTGCCGCTTTTTCTCGATTCGCTTGAGGATCTCGTCGCGTGCCCGCATGCTGAGAAATGTCCAGAGTCGATCATACTCCGATAAGGGTCGCCGTGTCAATGACTTGAAAATGTTGACAGATTGCATTTGAGGATGGAAAAGGATGACAAAAAATATCTTGTTTTTTCGATCTCGCCGTGATAGAGTGTTAGTATGGGCCTATGACCAATAAAACAATATCAGTTGTCGTTGGTGAGCTTGGCCCAAGATGAGGTCATTTCCCGCCCGAGGGGCATGAAAAATGACAACATTAACGAAACGCCCAGCATCGATCAGCCTGGCGCAACCAGGTCGACGAGGGCCGCAACCAGTCGGTGCCAGTCGGATTAACCCGGCGCTACCGGACTGGTGGGGCACAGTTCCAACGGGGGTGCTTGAATGTCTGCTCGACTTTTCCGCCGGTGTGCAGTTCCCGAGGTTTTACGGGGAATCTCCCAACGCCGGCTTGCTCAGTTTCTATCTGCGAATCCGGTGAAGGAGTACTTG
>VFZW01000663.1 GCA_016871055.1 Acidobacteriota bacterium | reverse complement strand
ACGTTTCATTTCGCGTAGAACCCAAAATATTCCTGCAACAAGCCTTCCGCCGCCTGCCGGACTTCATCCGAGCCATCCGGGAAGTTCGGGTTCACTTGCAGGATGCAGTTGGCGTACACATGCCGTTCCACCAAAATCTTTCCCTGCTTCCAGACCTCCAACCGCAAGCAGCAGAGCCGCCCAGCGTACCGCTGCAAACCGTCCACGACGCTGCGATGCTTGGCGTTGATCGTGATGCTCGACGGTTCCGACCGGCCCGCGACGACTTCCTTCGCGCCGTCCAATTCGTCCGGGATCGGATGCCCGACTTTGGTGCCGATCTTCACATCGACGCTCTCGACCATCGCGATCGATTTCCAACTCGCGGCGGAAGGCAACTGGAAGACTTTAAGTCGCGACCATTTTTTCGCATTGGTGGCCGTGACGCCGCTCAGAGTCTTGAAGAGTTTGCCTGCCGTCCCAGGCACGATGTCGAGCGCCACGCCTTCCGAGAAATCAAATCCTTTGTTCGCGACATAGCTCGGCGGCGAGAATGTGCTAGTCCCCTGAAGTGCGACATCGGCTTGATCGGTCCCCGTGAAGGTGAACAACGGCGCCGCGTCCGCGTCCAACTCGTCATCGACCTTGGCCTGCAAATCCGCGCCGGTGACAGGCAGCGTATTGATTTCGTCTGGAATCCATTCCGCGTCCGCGTCGCCCTTGAGGAACACCGACCCGATCTGCCGGGCCGGTTCCTTGGAAACGAACAACCGCTTTTCGCCGCCAACCGAATGATTCCGGGCAATCGGAATATCCGCGAGGGCGATAGCATCTGGAGTGTAGAACATAGAGTCTGGTCAACAGGAGATGAACTCAGTTGGGCGCTTAGTCACTCCGCACCCAACACGTTCAGTCGGCAGGCGTGAAATCCACGAAGTATTTCTTGCCCGGCACGAACGCACCATGAACCGCCTCGTTGTCCACCTGCATCTCGACCGACGCGCTCGGCGTCGCTTTCGCGTAGGTGTTGTCCTCGGCGTTGGTTTTGTCCGCATACACGGCAGAGAGCTTCACTCGCTCAGCGCCGTATTCGGTTTTCGTGACTTCTGTCACCCGCATCTTCGCTCTTACTTTCATCGTGTCCTTTCGACTTGTCGCGCCCATTTGCTGGAGCGAAAGGCGCGGGCGCGCGCCTCTCGCAAATGCCCACCATCACTGGCCCGCGCTTTCGCTTAGCGCGTCGATTGACGCAGATAAGATTCGAGTTTCACTGATCGACACCATTTTCTTTATCCGCGTGCATCCGCGTCCATCAGCGGTCAATGGGTTGTTTCTGGACGCTACGTGCGATACTCGACGCGCAAGACGTTCTTGCGCCAGTGGGTCGGGACCGCCAGGCCGATAACCTTCTTCATCCAGCGCGTTGCGAGGTTGTGTTTCCGAACGACCGTTTCTTCCTCGTCGTCCATGCTCGGTTTCAGCCAGAGCAAACCCAGCGGCCGGTTGAATCGGGCGTAGCATCGCTTGCGGGCAATCGTGTTGTCCGAGATGATCCGCCAGTTGACGCCCAGGAACACGCCGATATCGAACCAGCCGCGGCGGATGATCCCTTCGGCGAAGTCGGTCGCCTTTTGGCCGGTGAACGTAATGCCGCTGGCAATTTCCCGAATGTCCTGACCGGGAACAATGACCTCGCCGGTCGGAATGAGATCGCCTTCGGGATCGGTCGAAGCGAAACGCCCGGCGTAATCGACAACTTCCTCGAACACCTTGGGACCGAATTTGGTCGCTGCGCCAACGCCTTCGATTTGGACATCATTGGTGGTCGGCAGAACACCGGGTGCCACGCGGCTGTGCGCCACATAAACCCGTTTAGCTCTGTTGCCGTCAGTGAGAGCAAACGAACCGAGCGAACCACCTTTGCTGATGGGCGCCGTGATCAGGTCAAAGCACTTTTGCTCGACTTGATGCCCCAGATCGAACGCGATGTCGAACGTGGCCCGCGCGGCGTCGGTGATGTCGCCCGTGTACAGGTCCCGGGTCACGT
>VFZW01000662.1 GCA_016871055.1 Acidobacteriota bacterium | reverse complement strand
GCAGCGTGGCGGTAACCGCCTGCGGCCAGCAAGCGGCGCCGGCAAGTAACAACAACACGAGACAACGCATACAGGGTAAGCTCCTTGGCAATTTAGTTTACTCCCCGGTCCGGAGAGCCGCAAGGCCACGGGCGTCCGTGCGGAGCGGTCGTGACGGCTCCGCCGGCCCTCTCGGCAACGTGATGAGTTCGGCCATCATGCTTCGGATCTCGCTCACTCATCTGTTTCCAGGAATAGAGACAACGCTCCCGGCTTGGCGCCGTGGCCGCTGCCGTCGTCGGCGTCATCGACATGCCCCCAATTCTAATCAATCGACGGCTGCGTCGGTCTTACTGCCCCCGCTAACGTCAAATGCGGCACGAGTGTCCCCTTGTCGGAGCAACGGGTTCGCTTGCGCCTTGTCTCTGTACGGCTCTTCAAAGTTACGTGCGGTTCTCATTCTCAGCGCGCCCTTCGCCCACGCGCAAACCTTTCAAGGCGCCGGCGCGACAATCGGTAGACGATGCAGCGGAGGACGATGCCGTGAAAAGGGTCTGTTTTGAGATTTGACTCCCGCTGGTGAATGCTCTTCGAACTATTCCGTTGCAAATGGTGATTCCATCGGAGCACACTCAGGGTTGCAACAGCAGTTGTCCGGCAGCGCCAACCTTCTCGATCCGGCGCTGCGCCGCCGCGATCGACTCCGGATCGCAGCGAGACACCAATCCATTCAAATCGTCGCTTGTCGCAAGCTTGTAGAAGGCGCCTTCTGGCGAGAAGTAGACCAAAACCCTCTTGCCAACGGCAATTAGATTCTGAATGTTGTTGAGGGTGCCCTTGCTTTCGCCGTCCCAAAGCATCAGCCCGCATTTCGCATCATCGGCCATGGCCTTGTCCTTGACCGCATAGTAGGCGAAGTCTCGTGGGCCGGCAGGACGCGCGATTCGTTTCGTCGCCCATCCGCCGATGTTGTTCCGGCAGCGATCCATGCAGTAGACGACGACAAATTGATAGGCGCGTGAGGCGAGGTGCTGTTGAGCCGCTTTGTCGGCGCCATTGGCATCACCAATGAATATTGTGCATCCCCGTTGGATGAAGTCGTCAAGCTTTTCTCGCAAAGGGGCATTCAGTTTCGAAATCGCGCGCGAACCGCCAATGAATACCCTGGTCACAGGTTCTTCCGTGTCTGAGTCAAGGTTAGCAAATACACGTCCGCGGCGGCGCCGTCGCCCAGCAGGAGCCGCGTTACGGCTGCGGCCGTGGCGCCGGAACGGTAGAGGTCGTCGAAAACAAGAAGCCGTCACTTCTGGGTTTGCTTCAAATTCACGACGAAAGCGCCGGCGAGGATCTCGTCACGCTTCGCGCGGTCGAACACGTCGTTCAATTGCCCGGTGTTCTTCGACTTCTTGATACAGTCTAGGCATAACGGGACGCCTGTTCTCCTGCTGATCTCCCGTGCGACCTCGATCACGGGCTGCCTCTGCCGCGCCGTATGGAAGGAGGAATCGGCACGATCGAATCGACGGGCCAGTTCCTGATGAACGCGGTGGCTACATCGGCGAGTGGCTCTATGGCCGTTGCATCGCCTCGATTCTTCAGCCGATACAGCAATTCACCCACGGGTGGCCGCTTTGTGTCGAACTCAGGATGACCGAAGGCGTTGTACCCGATAAGCATGCTGCTTGTCGTTTGGAAATCGAGCGCGTATCCCATCGTCCAGGACCCAACAAGTTTCCGAGGATGGATTTCGACCGGCATCTCAATCGCCAGAGTAGCGTAGATCGGCGCTGCCCAACCTGTCAGTTTTTCAAATCGCCCCCGGACGGATTCGAACACGATAACCCGATTGGAAGCAACGGGCGAAAATGTCCAGCGTCAATAAGCCCTTCGTTTTCGATGCGAAAAGTCTTGCCTCCCCATACTGGACGGGTTTAGATTCTAGAATCGAAGATTCTAAATCAGAGTACTGCAACAAACGAAGTTACGCAGCGAGTAACTTGACGATGTCCTCGATAGCGCGGTCGGCCTTGTAGTATGCGTTTTCGAGTGT
>VFZW01000661.1 GCA_016871055.1 Acidobacteriota bacterium | reverse complement strand
CGTGGGCCCGGGGTGCACCCTCGGTGCGGACAAGAACTACGACACGCACGGCTTCGTCACGCACGCGCGTGCCCTGGGTGTCACGCCGCATGTCAGTCAAAACCTCAAGCGACCCGGCGGCAGCGCGATTGACGGGCGGACGACCCGCCACGATGGCTATGCGGTCAGTCAATCCTTTCGCCCCGCGTCGAACGCATCTTTGGCTGGGTCAAGCCGATTGCCGGCTTGCGGAAGGTGAAGCTGCGAGGCCTCGCCCACGTCGAATGGCTCTTCGTCTTCGCCTGTGCCGCCTTCAACATCAAGCGACTCGCGAACCTCCGCGCCACGTGGGCGGCCTCATGACCCTCCGCCTCGCCATGTGGCTCGGGTGCACCTGCAGGTGCGCCCACGACTGCGCCGCCCCGCCGCCTTCATCGCGCGTAGGCGTGCTCGCGCGGCTTCGTTTTTCAGCAAACTCTTACCGGGTCGGCAATTCGTCCCATCAGGGCCTGGGCGATTGGTCGCCCATTCTTCATCATTTTGACCCGTATCGCGATGGCAAAGCGGTTGATCGTTTGCGCGAGGTGGTTGAGCAAAAAATTGCAAATGCGTCGTAGTTGCCGCGATTAACTTTCACTGACCGCGAAATCGAAAATGAATATTCTTGGAATCTCCGGGTTTTATCATGATAGTGCAGCCTGTCTTGTGCAGGACGGCCGCATTGTTGCAGCAGCGCAAGAAGAGCGCTTTACCCGACGCAAGCACGATCCGAGTTTTCCGGCGAAGGCGATTGAATACTGCCTCGCCGAAGCGGGCATCACGTCGTCACAGATCGACCATGTTGCGTTTTACGACAAACCGCTACTCAAGTTCGAGCGCATTTTAAAAACCTATCTGGCATATGCGCCGAAAGGATGGTCATCGTTCGCCAAGGCGATGCCGCTATGGTTCAGTAGTAAATTATTTATCGAACAACAAATCGAGCGGGAACTTAAGTTTTCCAAGCCGATTATTTTTCCCGAGCATCACGAGTCGCACGCGATGTCGGCATTTTATCCATCGCCGTTTCAGGAAGCGGCGGTGCTGACAATCGATGGCGTCGGTGAATGGGCAACCACCAGTATTGCCGCTGGTCGGAATAATAAGCTGGAAATGCTTTCTGAGATCCGCTTTCCGCATTCTCTGGGCCTGCTGTACTCGGCGTTTACTAGTTACATCGGGTTTAAGGTTAACTCGGGTGAGTACAAGGTGATGGGGTTGGCGCCCTATGGGCGGCCGATCTACAAGGATCTGATCTACCAACACCTGATCGATATGAAAGATGACGGATCGTTTCATCTCAATATGGACTACTTCGTGTTTCCGATCGAATTCACCATGACTAACGATCGGTTTAGTGCTCTCTTCGGTGGTCCGGCGCGGTCGCCGGAGTCGAAGTTGACGCAACGAGAAATGGATCTCGCGTGTTCGGTGCAGGAGGTGACCGAGGAAGTTGTGCTTAAGTTGGCCCGCCATGCGCGCAAGCTAACCGGCATGCAGCACTTATGTCTGGCGGGCGGCGTGGCTCTAAACTGCGTCGCCAACGGCCGGCTTCTGCAAGAAGGCATTTTCGACGATATCTGGATTCAGCCGGCGGCCGGTGATGCCGGCGGCGCCATTGGCGCGGCGCTCGGTGTTTGGTATCAATATCTCGGCAATCCTCGAACGGCCGACGGCCGTACCGATGCGATGCAGGGGGCTTATCTTGGCCCTGGTTACTCCGATGCCGACATCCAGGCGTTTCTCGACGCGGATGGCATCCCTTATACCAAAGTCCCAGAAAAGAAATTGTTCGACCATGTTGCCGATTTGATGAGTCAGGACAAGGTCATCGGTTGGTTCCAAGGTCGCATGGAGTTCGGCCCGCGCGCTTTGGGTGCGCGTTCGATTATCGGCGATGCGCGTTCGCCGCAGATGCAGGAAAAGATGAACCTGAAGATCAAGTTTCGTGAGAGCTTCCGGCCGTTCGCGCCGTCGGTTCTGCGCGAGAAGGTCAATCAGTGGTTCGACCTCGATTCGTCGAGCCCGTCCAT
>VFZW01000660.1 GCA_016871055.1 Acidobacteriota bacterium | reverse complement strand
TGGGTGCGGGAATGACCTACATCGCTCCGCAACCGTTCTTCTTCTATGACGCCGCATGGATCAGCGAACGGGTGCCGTTCGCGCCGCAGGTGGCGGTGATCGACATTCCCGCCAGCCTTCAGCCAGTGACGTTCCCCTTCCCTGTTGCGTTCCTCCAGTCGGTCCGCGAGAACCCGGCGCTGGTTCCGCGGGGATTGCAGCCCGGGCTGCTCGCGCCCGATCCGGCGCGGCGCGATGAGTATGCGCTGCAGGGCAACTATTCGATTCAGCAGCAGGTCGGTTCCACCATGGCGGTGCAGGCGTCCTACGTGCTCAATCGGGCCGCCAAACTATACAGCTCGCGGCTGATCAACCCGATCAATCCGGCCACGGGCCGCCGCGACCTCGGCGCCGACATCGGTGCGGCATGGTTGCAGGAGTTCGGCGCGAACATGACCTACCACGCCTTGCAAATGGCCGTGAACAAGCGCCTGAGCAAGGGGTTGAACTTCGACTTCTTCTACACCCTGTCGAAGGGCATTCAATACAAGAATGCCGACAACGCGTTCGTGCGCGACAGCGTCACCCAGGATTTCAACTGGATTGCCGGATCGCGAGGTCCGAAGGTGACCGACGTCCGGCACCGCGCGACCGCCGTGTACTCGTATCAGATTCCAACCGGGTCGTTCGCAAGGAGCGGCGTCACCAATGGGTTGTTCGGCGGCTGGACGCTGCAGGGCATCATGGGCTACCGGGCGGGATTCCCATTGAACGTGGTGAACGGGCGCGACAATGTCGGCAACGGGCGGCCGGACGGCCAGCGCCCCGACGCGGTTGCCGGGCAAAGCCCGTATCTCGGGGGTTCGGACAGGTTGCTCATGCTCAATCGACGGGCGTTCGATTTCGACACAGTGCGCACCCAGCGGCGGTTCGGGAACCTGGGATACAACACCGTTCGCGGGCCCGGGGCATTCACGTGGGACGCCTCGATCAACAAGTGGTTCACAGTACGCGAGGGACACCGGTTGAACTTCCGCTTCGAGATGTTCAACTGGATGAATCACACGGTGTTGGCCAATCCGAGCACCAATGGTTCGGATGCCAATTTCGGAAGGATTACCTCGGTGGCTGTCGAGCCGAGGAACATTCAGTTCGGCCTGAAGTACCTGTTCTAGCCTCTAGGTTCTAGGCCGATCTTGGGATATACACCATGGAAGGAAAATGGCGCCAATGAACGTACACTACCGGCAACAACCGAAGGCCCGGCGCGATTTCCTCGGGACGCTTGGCGGCGCCGGCATGGCCTGCTTGGTTTCCTCAACGCCGCTCGCCGCCGCAGCCGAAGCCGTTTCGCGCCTCGTTCAGGGCGAATTGAAGTCCTGGCGATCGAACCCGAGGCTCGCGCAACTCGAAGTGGCATTCCGCTTCCTCGAGCGGCCGGATTTGAAGGCGCTGCCGGTGGGCCGCCATGACATCGATGGCAGGGCCTACGCGATGATCGATAAGTCTCAGTCGTTGGCGCCGGAAAAGGTCGAGTTCGAAGCGCACCGCAAGTACATTGATGTCCACTACATGATCTCGGGGCAGGTCACGACCGGATACGCGCCGGTCGAGAAGCTGAAGTTACACACGCCGTACAGCGAGAAAGACGAAGCCGCCATGTTCCATGTGCCCGCCACCTTCACGAAGGTGAAGTTATACCCGGGGATGTTCGCGGTTTTCTTCACAGGTGGGGGACACATGCCGAATTGCCACCTGGATGGCATCCACGATCTCCACAAGGTAGTGGTCAAGGTCCCTCATGAATATACGCGGAGGAAGTGAGCGCGAAAGCGCCTCCTTGGAAGGATCGTGACTATGGCCTGGATCTCGACTCTGATCATCATCGCCGCGAGTAGCGGCAGCGCGTTCGCGGCGGACAGCGTTTTGGAGCGGATACTGGCTCCGGCCAGCAGTTCCAGCATCCGCAAAACGGAAGCGTCGATCGTGGAGTTGAAGGATGGGCGCCTCCTGCTCGCGTACACTGATTTCTACACCGTCTCTCCCCGGGACGACGCTCCTGCCCGCATCCTGG
>VFZW01000659.1 GCA_016871055.1 Acidobacteriota bacterium | reverse complement strand
CCGAGCGCATGCCCGCTAAGTGATTCACAATGAACCGCTTACCTCGCGCTCCCGCACGAGGTAAGCGCTCTTCGCAGTAAACTCCCGCTAGCGCGGGGAAATCGGGATCGCTGACGATTCCCAAGGGCTACCGGGCGATTTCCATCCGAGTCGCCGATTCGGCGGGGCTTCTTCCGTTCGTCCGTTCCGGTCACCGCGTCGATGTGCAATCGGTCACTGCCCATCTTGGGCCGGACAATCAGGCCCGAACCTTGTTGAGCAACATCGAAGTCCTCAACGCTCATACCGAATCCGGCCAGGGCGGCGCAGTGACGACGATTCTGAATTTGCTTGTCCCGGCACGGGATGTGGATAGATTGGCTCAGGCCGATTCGCTCGGCCGCGTACGCATCACGCTGCGGAACCCCGACGATCAGGAAGTCATTAGCGCCGCTCCCGCGCGGTTGGCGGCCGCGCCGGCCGCCGAATTGCGGATCGGTTCACTGCCCAGGGACTGGAACGTGGGATCCGGCCTGCGTGCACTGCAACAGTCTCGCGGAGTCCGGCTGCTCACTTCGGCAAATCTGGAAGCGGTCCACGGGCAGGAAGTGTTCCTGCGTGCGGGCGAGAACGAATATGACCTCCGCGTCAAGCTGATGCCCCGTGGCGCCGCCAACGGCGTTCTCAAGCTACGGGTGCGGCCGGAACTGACGCTGCCGGCTCGGGGCGGGCTGAACAGTCGCAGGCTCTCGGCGGACCTCGATGTCGCCGACGGACAATCGGTGCTGCTCGCCGGTTTCGAGCGAGATTCCGCCGCGCCATCGCTCGTCGGGAAACTCTTTCGCCAGGGCGGCGACGCCGAGGGCGAATTGATGGTTGTCGTAACGCCGCGAGTCCTCACGGCCGCGAGGTAAACCGTGGACGGGATCATCGCAGTCCTTTTCTTCGTCACTACGTTTCTTGCCGCCGCCATCGCGGTGTTGATGGGAGCGTTTGTGCAGAGCCGTTTGCGCTCGCGCCAGGAAGCGGCCCAGGGCCAGGCGCTGCTCGAACAGGAAAACGGCGTACCCGGTTTGTTGCAGGAGGAAGAAGCGCATAGCTCGATCGGCGTCTACGACTTGCTCTTGCAGAAACTAAACATGTCCGCGCGTCTCCGCCGGCGAATGGACGCCGCCGGTCTCACGTGGTCGGTGGGCCGGGTGACGGCGGTAATGCTGCTGCTTGGCTCGATCTGCGCGGCGGTTGTTATCGATGTGCAATGGCTGCCTCCCGGCACGACACTCGCGGCGTTCGCCGCAGGTTGCCTATTGCCGAACTTGTACATTGGGAAGCGACGAGAAAAGCGCTTCCAACAGTTCGAAACCCAGTTGCCCGACGCGCTCGAAAGTATGGCTCGCGCCATGCGTGCCGGCCATCCGCTTCAGGGCGCAATCGACATTCTCGCCGCCGACGCTCCCGTACCGCTGCGCCTTGAGTTTCGCCGCATCCGCGACGAACGCCGGCTGGGCATGCCATGGAAAGCGACCCTCGAAAACTTTGCCAAGCGCGTGCCTATTTTGGAAGTGCGGCTTTTCGTCGCAGCCGCGCTGCTGAACTCGCGTACGGGCGGCAAGTTTACCGAGGTTTTGGAAAATCTCGCGGAGACGATTCGTGAAGGCGCATCGCTGCGCGGTGAGGTGAAAGCCATCTCGGCGCACGGCAAGCTGACCGGAACCGTATTGACGGTCCTGCCCTTCTGTATCGCCGGCATGATGCAGATTACCAGTCCGCAATATTTAACAACTCTCACCGACCATCCATTTGGTCCCACCATGATTGGCGCGGGGATTGCCTTCGTGATTGCAGGGCACTTCGTCATTCAGCGCATCGTGAAGATCGAGATCTAGTGTCCTGTCTCATATAACTATGTACATATAGGCAGAGTTGCCTCATACTGGGTCATGTTCACCCCAGCAGCTCCCTTGGCGGTAGAAGCGAGCCAACGGGAGCAACTCGAAGCCTTGCTCCGGAACGGAAGCTCCCCCCAGCGTGTGGCGCTACGCTGCCGGATTCTCCTGTTGGCGGCGAAAGGCGTC
>VFZW01000658.1 GCA_016871055.1 Acidobacteriota bacterium | reverse complement strand
TTCGCCAAAATCTGAGCGTGCATTCGCGACACGTTGGGGTCGTCCAAATGAATCTGCACGCGGCCTTGGTCGCGGCCAATCATCATCCGACCGCGAATCGTGATCGGCCCACCCAGCGTCAGCGGGGCGGCGATCGATGAACCTTCGGGGCCGACGACCGTGCGATCCCCCAGCGACACCGGCATGGCTGGCGGAGCCTGCGTCTTCTCCGTCAGCAACTCCGGCGAATGTCCAAGGTCCACCGACGAGACGGTCGAGTCGGACAGCACGAATCGAAAGTGAAGCAGTCCCGCTTGAATGACCGCTCCGTGAGCCAACTCAATCGCCGCCACGACCGGTTGCCCCTGATGCAGCGTGGGAGCGCGCGGCGACAGATTCTCCAACACCCAGCGGTCACCATCACGAACGATCTGAAACTGCCGTCGCGAACAGGAAACATCCAACAGCGGCAGATCCGCATCCTGACTGCGTCCCGCGAGAAGCTTTCCGGTCGCCGCGAGCGAATGCGATTCTCCGGAAGCGACGTCTAAGAGCGCGGGATAGGTGATCGACGCTTTCTTTTTCATGTCCCTGATTCCGCACAAAAAGGTAGGCACTCCGCCATTCGTGTTGACGAGGAATTCATAAGCCGAGACGGTCTCGGAAATGCCAGCCGAAGTCAAAGTCGTCACGACACTGAGCCGCCACTGAACCGCAAACACAAAACCAAATGACCGCCATGAACTCCGCGGGAGAATTCACGTCAAAGTTCTTCAGCACGGCGATCAATCCGAAGGCAAACAACACGCACCCCACGACACCGAAAATGTTCCTCCGCGTAAGTTTTCCACAACAGATCATCGCCGCCACTCCGATCAACAGCCCCGCGAACCACATTCGATATTCCCAGTACCAGTCCAAACCGCTGCGCTCCGCGCCAATCGCCATGACGTCAGTAACATAGCCGGCCGCCAGGATCGAAATGACTCGCCACCATTTCAAGGAGAGGCCAAACACGGCCAAGAGGCTGCTGACCACCACTGCCGCGAGAATTGATGTTCGCTGGCGATCCATTGGAGCCGAGTATTCGGCCAGGGCCACGCAGGCCACGAGAGCCAACAGTGCGAACACCGTTCCGACAAAGATGCGGAACGATCGCCAACTCCAAAGGCCAGCCGATGTGATTCCCACCCCGAAGGCGAACGGCAGAATCAAAAACAGCAACAGATACAAGACGATCAACAGCGGTCCCCAGGCTGATCCCTCAAGTGTTGCGATCGCCATCGTGCCAGCCATCAGTGGCAGACACAACAAAACCTGAGTCCGGGAAATCGGCCGACCCAGGAGGGCCATCAACCCGATCAGCGAAGCCCATTCAAAGAGCAATTGCACCCCAAACTCGGCGGCCGACCGGTATGAGCTCCAAGAAGATCGCTCGAACAAACCATTGCAAAACACGAGTGCCAGCTTGCCCGACAGAACGGACAAGCCCGCCCCCACAAAGACCAGCCCAAGAAAGGCCCGGTGGCGATTGGCCGCGTCGCAACCTGCGGTGACTCCCGATGTCAAAATCTCCAATCGCGGACTTCGTAGTCCTTTCGCTTCCCCAGCGCGCAGCTTGCGTTGGGCGGTAAACCAGTGGTGCTGCTCGACGAGCCGCCCTACGTCCACAACCAATTCTTCCAGTTGACTGCTACCTGCGGACATCTCCGCGACAAGCGGCAAGGCGACCGGATGATCGGCAACCAGCTCAACCGCGTTCTGCGCTTTCTTCAGAGCCTCATCCAGTCGGTCGTCGGTGCGGAATTGCTGTGCGTGTTTGACGAGTTGATCGGCCTTCGCAACTCGCGTCGCAACCTGCTCCGCCAGTTTGTCGAGGCTGTTGTGAACCGGCCAGACCTCACGAAGCCGGATCACTTCTTGTGACAGTTCAAAGAATCGTCGCTCGTCACGCAGTTGTGGAAAACGGACCTCCCGGAACTCACGGAGCGCCTCCACATGATTTCTGCAGGTCTGGGTGAGTGCTTCTAGCTCAGGGTCATCGGGAAACTGATCTCGGACCTCGTTGAGCCGATTG
>VFZW01000657.1 GCA_016871055.1 Acidobacteriota bacterium | reverse complement strand
TCAATGCGCCAGATCTTGACGAGGGTGTCGCGGCCAGCGGAGAATATGTGCTTACCGTCCGGGTGGAACGCTAAATCAGTGCCGCCGTCGAGGTGGCCCGGATTAGTCTCGCGGAGTTTCTTGCCCGTCGCCGGATCGAGGAGCGTGATTTTGCCGGACAACCCGCCCGACTCGCCGCCGCGCAGGACCACCAGGTATTTGCCGTCCTTCGAGTACGCGGCCGAGCACATGCGTTCTTTCAGTTCCTTGCTCATGTCGGCTTTGATCTTGCCCGTCTCGACATCCCAGATTTTCAGGCCGGAGCGAGCGCCGGAATCAAAGACCAGCGGAATGCGTTCGGAGGCGATGATCGTCCTGGCGTCGGGCGAGATCGCCAGGCCCCACGGCCAACCGCCGAGCTTGATGCGTTTGACTTCCTTGGCGGCAGGCAGGTCCCAGACGATGACTTCGCCTTCCTTGACCTTGCCGTCGACCTTGTCGGCGCCGCTGACGAGCGTTTTGCCATCGGGCGTCATCGCGAGATTGACGATCCAGTCCTTGTGGCCTGTCAGTTCGCGCGAGTGTCGCTGCACGCCGGCGCGAGCTTCGATGGGGTCGGGAATTTTGCGTTTGCGCGTCTCAGCTTCGTAGCGGGCGCGTTCATTGAGAACAACGAGCGCGACTTTGGTTGTTTCTCCGTCGGCGTCCCAGTATTTGATCGTGCGATCGAGACTTGACGAAATCAGCGTTTTCTGATCGGGCGTCGTCAATAGGCGCGTGATTTCGTTGGTATGCCCGGCCAACAGACGCGCTGGCGGCGGGGCCTTCTCGGAGTCGGACGCCGGCAGGTTCCAGACGAGAATACTCCCCTGCTTGTTGCCCGCGGCGACCCTGTCATTTCCGACGAAGCTGACGGCAGTCACCCAGTCGGCGTCCCAGGGGAGCGTGCATAGCAGCTTGGCGTCAGCGAAGGCGGCGGTTTGGCCGTGGAGCGGGGATGTGTAGAAAACAATCGCCAAGATCGCCAAACTCCGCGCGATGGTGACATTCATGGTAGTGAAGCCCTGAGGTGAGGTACTCCAAACCCCAGGGTTGGGTACCTCACCCTGGGGATTCCAATCTACTGTTATGCCAGCAGCGGCCGCAGGGCGCGGGCGCCTTCCGGGGTGGCCCAGATCGGGCGGGCGCCGACGAAGTGGCGCACGCGCGGGTTGATGCCGAGCGCGGTGTAGATCGTCGCGAACAGGTCGCCTTCGCTGACCGGATCGTTGGCGACCTCGCGGCCATCGCGATCGGTGGCGCCATAGACCTGCCCACCGCGAACGCCGCCGCCCGCCAAGACGATCGTCCAGGCGCGGATGAAGTGGTCCCGGCCCGCGCGGTTGTTGATGTACGGCGTACGGCCCACCTCGCCCATCCAGACCACCAGCGTGTTCGCCAGCAGATTCCGCTCGGCCAGGTCGGTCAACAAGCCGCTCCAGGCCGGGTCGAGCACGTCCATGTTCGCCTTGTGGCAGACGAAGTTGTCGGCGTGGCTGTCGTAGTTCTCCTGCCCGACCTCGACGAACGGCACGCCGTTCTCAATCAGCTTGCGAGCCATGAAGCAGCAGCGGCCGAACGACGTGCTCCCGTAGCGTTCTTGAGCCCGCTGCCATTCGCTGTCAATGTTGAATACTTGCCGGGTGCGCATGAGCCGGAGCGCCCGCTGCTCAGCCAGGCGGTGCGATTCGAACGCCTCGGCCCCGGACCGGCTGGCCCGTTCCTGCTCCATGAAATCCAGCAATTCGCTGCGGCGATCCTGCACCGCCGGCGTCACCAGCGGCGCAGAGAAGTACGGCAACCGACCGTCGGACCCCAGATGGAACGGCTCATAGCGCGGGCCGAGATAACCCGAGCCGGCGTTCCCCGTCGAACCCATGCGGATGAAGCTGGGCAGGTCGGAGTCCGGATTGCCCAGGTACTTCGCGATCATCGCCCCGATCTCCGGGTGCGGCATGCGCTCTGACTGTTTGTAGCAGGTGTGCATGTGATAGATGCCGTCCGGATGATCCGGTGACTGCGTGCGCATCGAACGAATGATCGCGAGCTAGTCGACATGC
>VFZW01000656.1 GCA_016871055.1 Acidobacteriota bacterium | reverse complement strand
AGGGGATGCCTCGGGCGCGCGCGGTCGGTGGCACAATGGGGCACGCGTGGTGAGCGTGGGCAAGTCGAAGTTTGCACGAGTGAAGCGCCCAAAGGATGAGCGCAAGAGAACAGGCCGCCGCAGCGTGTTCTTTGGAACGAGATATCCTGCCGTTTGTGTGGCGTTCTCACGAAATCCGCTCGATCACATGTTCGGTTTATTCGGTCAAGATAAGACGATGAGATTCACGGCGATAGACGTTGAGACGGCTAACGGCGACCGGGCCTCGGTGTGCGCTGTTGGCCTTGCTGTGGTTGAGAACGGTCAAGTGGTCAGGCGGGTGCGACAGGTGATTCGCCCGCAGCCTCTCGTCTTCGATCCATTCAATATCTCCATTCACGGCATAACCGAGCGGGATGTCGCGGATGCTCCCACCTTCGCCGAGTACTGGCCGACTCTCTGGTCAAACGTTCAAGGACCGCTTGCGGCACACAACGCATCCTTTGACACGAGTTGTCTGCGTCGTGCGCTCGATCAGTCTGGAACGCCATACCCGGAAACGGACTACTACTGCACACGGGTTGTGTCGAGGTTGGCTTGGCCGCAGCATCCCACCTACGCGCTCGACTATATCGCGCAATCACTGGGCATAGTCTTCCAGCATCATGATGCGGGTGAGGATGCTGCGGCATGTGCCTTGATTCTTCTGGCAACTTGTCGGCAGGTCAACGCTTCCACGCTCGCCGACCTGCAAGATGCCCTGGGGGTTCGGGTAGGGAAATTGTTTATGGGCGGATACTGGCCATGTGGCGGCCCCTCCGTCCCGCGTGTCCACGAGAACCGGAAGCTGCGGTGGCGGGCGTCGGACATCCATCCAAGCCGCGAGCCACAGGA
Organism: Acidobacteriota bacterium; assembly: GCA_016871055.1. Taxonomy (GTDB): domain Bacteria; phylum Acidobacteriota; class Terriglobia; order Bryobacterales; family Bryobacteraceae. Next base: position 1,210 of record VFZW01000656.1, on the reverse strand, counting down.
CGACAGCCACCCCTTCTGCGGGAAGGTGTTTGTGTTCACTGGTGCCCTGTCGTCGATGGAAAGACGGCAAGCCATGCAGGCCGTCGTTGACTGCGGAGGCATTTGCCGCGATGCGGTCAATGCCGAGACGGAATATCTTGTTCTCGGTCAAGAAGGTTTCAGAGGTTATCAGGCGGGGCACAAGAGCGCGAAGATGCGGAAGGTAGAGGAGATGCGCGGCAAGGGAGCGCCAATCGAGATAATGTCGGAATCTGATTTCCTTTCACTGCTATAGGAGTCAAGCGATGACGAATGACCTAAATCTGTTCGGGAGAACTTTCGACCAGCAACTCGCAGCCACAGGGGCGAACATCTTGGCACGCGACATCGATCCGAATCGACGGATTCCGGCTGAGATTGTGTTTGAACCGATTGGGGCTCGCATCCAGGTAACGGCGTATGACGCAGAGAACCGCATCCTGTTTCAGCGGGACGACAAGAAGACGGAGGAAAATGCGGCGCCGCGCCGGATCAAGGGAGAGGTGATCTTTGAGCCGATGGGCAACGGCGTTCGCGTCACCGCACGGAACGAAAGTCACAAGTTGCTCTGGGGTTACGTCGCATCGAAGGAGACCGTCAAGCAAGTCCACTGTTTGGTCGCCACCTACGACACACTCCAAGACATGATCGCCGAGGAACTCAACAGGAGAGGTCTTCTTGTGCCGGAGACCACTGATCCCCGGGATGCGGCCAAAGCCGCCATTGCGTCTTTGGAGGAGACCATTGCGTGGCTGAAACGCGGACTCGATGTGAAGAAGACCAGCGATGCCACCTTGGAACGAGCGAGAGCCATCGCGGGAATGGCAAGGGATGCCAACCTGCAACTTCAGCGTGAGGGCGGAACACTGAAGGGCATGAAGGCGAAGAACGAACCAGAGGGTGCAGGCGACTCGCAATAGCTCGCGCCTGACCCTCGCCGTCCGACAGCGGAGTTACGATGTTTGGGATGACACGCAGTTTCACCGCTCGCGCGTGTGGGATCGCCGTTGTCTTGGCCGTTGCTGCACCCACGCTGTGGGCCCAGCAACCGCGAGCCACCGAGCGGCGTGATGCGATTCGCGTCGAGCGCATCGCGTCGAAGTATGCCGTCGCGCCGAAGGCCAAGCCTGGCGTGTTCGTCACCGGGCAGGACGCCGACCTCGTGCTTGGCACAAAGGGCTTCAACAACTCC
>VFZW01000655.1 GCA_016871055.1 Acidobacteriota bacterium | reverse complement strand
CCGACGATGGTGGCTTCGACCATGTTGCGAGGGCGGAACTGGTCGTTGGCGGCGGTGAGGATGGCCGCGTACTGAACCTGGGCCTCGTGGGAGAAGGTGGAGACGTGCGCGACCCACAATCCGTGTTGCACGCTGGCTTGGCGGCAGCGTTGAAGGCCTTCGGGCGTTTTCGGGCCCTTGGACTTGGCGCCGTTGATACGGGCCTGTTCGGCTTTGGACAACTTTTCGTTTTCCATGATTTACTCCTGAAATAGCGAAGGGCCTCGGACACATTTTGGTGTCTGAGGCCCCTCTACACTTTCAGTATACCGTGGAAGTCAAGCGATTAAGCGGCCAGCTGGCGGCGATTCGTCTGTAACTAACTGATTTTACTGGTATTGAGAATATTTTCGAGTGTTGTGAATGATTTGCGGGTTGTCGGCGAGAGGCTCATTTTGGCGTGACTGCGAAAAAAATGCTTGACAAGGATGGGAGGGGTGACGCATCATCGATCCACGCGCCAGGAAGGTGCGGCAGTCAAGGAACGGTATCATGCGATATATAATCACAGTTTTGTCTTTGATGGCGGCATTTGCGCAACCATCGCGAGTTGGCGGGAGCGGGGAACGGTATCTGATTGTCGTCCCGATGGTTGGGGCGGGGACGTTCGAAGACCCGAAGCGGCCGGCGTTTTTGCGGGAGGCCGGGGTGGCGTTCTGATACCAGATTTCCGATGACGGGGCGACGGCGATTGCCGAGGTGGCGGCTCGCGGTCCGCTCGAGATGGTGCGTTTGGAACAACGCATGAAGGGCGACTCGCGCGTGAAGGTGTTTAAGCCGCACAAGGACAAGGCCGCGGATGTGGTCACCGAATTGAAGAAAGTCAAGAAGGATTTTGATTTGGAGAGTTTCGGGCGAATGGGCGCGGCGGTGGCGCCTTAGGCGCGGGGGTGTTGGGTTAGTGGAAGGTGCGCTCCGTTGAAAGTCAGCATTTGGGGTTGGGGAAGGTCCGCTTCCTTGCGGTCGCGGCTCTGTAGGGTTGTCGGCGTAATTGGGGCGTTTGGGGGTGGGGAGGTGGTGGCGACTTTCATCGTTTTGTGCGGCCCTCGGCGGGTCATTCGGGCTCCATTGCGGTCTCTGTTGGGTTGTTTCGCGGATTTGTCGGGCGTTGTCGAATTTGTTGCGCGGTTGCGCTAACCATTGGCCGCTTTTCAGTCGGAGGATTTATGCGTCTGCTTTCGATACTTGCCGCGTTGCCGCTTTCGGCCGCCTATGTGTATTTCTTCTCGGATAACTTCGCGTCCGGGATTTCGTCGACGAATTGGTACACGAATGGAACCATTTCGGGCGGGGCGAGCGGGCTGACGTCGGCGGCGACCGATGGCGGCTCGGTGATCTACAAGCCGGGGATTCCGGATGGGTCGTCGGAGTATGAAGTAAAGGCGAATGTTACGTTTGGCGGGACGGGCGGGGGCATGATTTTCTACGGCCGGGCCTCCAACGACGCGCTGCATGCGACGACGAGTTCCGGAAGTTACTACGCCTTCGAAATTGCGCCGACGGTGACGGGCTCGACCTGCACGTTGATGCTTACCGTTTCGAAGCGCGTATCGGGGGTCACCTCCCAGTTGGCGCAGGGACCGATTGCTTGCAAAACCTCGATGACGGTTCGGTTTGTGCAGCGGAACGGCTGGATGTCGTTCAACACGAATTTAGGGGAGCGGTATTCGATCGCCGACAGTTCGCTAACGTCCGGGAAACCCGGTGTGGGCGCGCGCGGGTTGGCGGCAGGGGGTTATTTCACGCTGGTGGAGTTAGGACCGGCGGACCGGACGGCGCCGTCTTCGGTGGTTTCGTCGTCGGTGCGGTCGGCTATTTTCGATACGCGCGTCGACTTAGCCTGGCAGGGCGCGGCGGATGATACGAACGGCAGCGGGATCGCGTACTACCAAGTCAATCGGGGCGGGCCGGTGCTATCGAGCACGCCGGTGGAGAACATCGCCGATACGACGGCGACGGCCGCTTCTCCCTATGCGTACGTGATCTATGCGTTTGACTTTCATGGGAATTATTCGGCGGGAACAACCGTGAATGTGACGACCGTGCCGGCTGGC
>VFZW01000654.1 GCA_016871055.1 Acidobacteriota bacterium | reverse complement strand
CGACCGCTTCTTCGGTCGTTATTCTTACTGGCGCGCGGACACTCCGAGACTCGACCCATTCGAGAACAACACGCAGGTGGTTCTCGACATCTTTCCGGACTTTCGCGAGACGCAGCAGCTCATGGTTGAAGACGTGCATTCGTTCTCGCCTACCACCGTGGCTGATTTCCGATACACGTATCTCTGGTTTCAGTACGACCGCATCCCGCTCAGCCAGGGGCAGGACATGACGGCACTCGGGTTCGCGCCGAACCTCAACAGTGAAATCCCGCGCGATTTCCGGCACATTCCCAACCTGACGGTCGCCGGCATGACGTTGATCTTCCCGGGAAGCAAGATTCATCAGGCGGAAAGGACGCAACAGTTTACCGCCAACGTCACCAAGATCTGGGATCGGCACACCTTGAAGGTGGGTACCGACCTCCGCATCTACCGCCAGAATTACACGCAGACCAACGATTCGGCCGGAGCGTTTACGTTCAACGCGCCGTTCACGGCCAGAAGCCCTTTCACCACCTCGGGCGGCACTGGTTTCGCCTCCTTCATGCTGGGGTACGCCGCCACTGGCGCCGCCAATACTCCGGCCCTCCAGGAGCAGTCTCGCTTCTATCGGGCGGTCTACGTTCAGGATGACTTTCGGGCAACGACGAAGCTGACTCTGAACCTCGGGTTGCGCTACGACCAGGACGGCGATTTCACCGAACGCAATGACCGGTTCAGCACCTTTAATCCCGGCTTGCCGCATCCATTGACGCAAGCGACGGGACTGCCTTTGAAGGGCCGTGTAATCCTGGTCAATACGCCGGAGCATCCTTCCAGGCAGTGGAAGGGGACGTATCTCGGTCAGGTCGCACCCCGCTTCGGCTTCGCGTATCGCCTCGCCAACCGGACAGTTCTGCGCGGCGGCTACGGCCTGTTCTGGCTTCCGCCGACGATTGCGCGCCGCGAAACTCTGGTGGAACCGACGGCGGTGGCCACCACAACCTTCGTCGGATCGATTGACGGCGGATTGAGGCCCTTCCATACGCTGGCGAATCCGTTCCCCGATGGCATCCGCCAGCCGCCAGGGCGCGCTCGCGATTTGGAGGCGATTTTCGCCGGTCAGACGTTCCCGTCCACGCTCCGAGAAAAGGAGTACGCCTATTCCCAGCAGTGGAACTTCAACCTTCAGCGGGAATGGGGCGGCTCCACGCTCGTCGAGGTGGCTTACGCAGGCCTCAAAGGAAACCGCCTTCCGATCAATCTGTTCGGAATCAATCAACTGAGTGCGGAGGCTTTGGCCCAGGGACCCTCGCTGAATACTCTGGTGCCGAATCCTTTTGCCGGATTGGTGAGCCGGGGACCATTGTCAACGCCCACCATCGCTCGAGGACGTCTGCTGCGACCGTTCCCGCAGTATGACACGGTTGGTATTCGCGGCCTCTTCGCGGGGAACAGTATCTATCATTCGCTGCAAGCGAAGTTTCAAAAGCGGTTCTCCAGTGGCGCCGGGATTCTGGTGAGCTACACTAATGCGAAGCTGATCTCGGACACGGAAACCCAGACCAGTTGGCTGGACGCTGTTGCGAATGCGCAGGACGCCTACAACTTCCGGGCCGAGCGGGCGGTCTCTAGTTCGGACGTGCCGCAGCGGCTGGTCGTCAGCGGTAACTATGACCTGCCGTTCGGGCGTGGCAAACAATATCTCGGGAGCAGTTCAGGGCTGACCGGGGCGGTGGTTTCCGGCTGGGCAGTAAATGGAATTTACACCTGGCAAGCCGGATTTCCGCTGGGCATCACGACCGCGGCGAATCTCACCGGATCCTACGGATTCTCGCAAAACCCCCGCCCGAACTCGACCGGGCAAAGCGCGAAGTTGAGCGGCCCCGCGCAGGAGCGGCTCGGCCGGTGGTTTAACACCTCGGTCTTTACGCAGCCGGCCGCCTTTAGCTTCGGCAATGTGGGTCGAAACCTGCCTGATACCCGTGGCCACAACATCAATAACATTGATCTGTCTATCTTCAAGAACACTTATTTCGGACCGGAGGCGCGATTTAACGTGCAGTTCCGGGCGGAGTTCTACAATCTGTTCAACCGCGTGCATTTTGCGCTGCCCGG
>VFZW01000653.1 GCA_016871055.1 Acidobacteriota bacterium | reverse complement strand
TGAGTGCAAACTCGTTCCCCTTGCCGATCTCGGCGGCGTCGTTCTCGGTCGCCATGTCGACGACCGAAAGCGCGGCGTTGAGCTTGGTGAACGACCAGCAGTCGGCGGCCGCCAGGGGCGTCTGCAGCGCGGTCTGTTTGCGGAAGCTGATCCCGATGCGGGTCTCGCGGATGTTGGCGGACATTATTGCTGCTCCTCCTCGGTGCTGGCTGGCTGGGAATCTGCGTGGGAACCGACCGGTGTCATGTCGATCCCGGGGAACACCTGGCTATACCCGGCGGCCATCTTCCGGCCGATCTCCTCGGTGGTGGCCGGCACCGTTTCGGCGTTTCCGCCCGGCAGTGCCATCCAGACGTAATCTCGCAAGTGCTCCTGCATGCGCCTTTAATCCCCCGTCTCCTCGATCTGAACTTTCACTTCGAAATGGTCGATCGCATCGCCGTCAGTGACGCGCTCGATCGATAGAACTTCCGGCGGCAGCGTGCCGGCCAGCACGGGTGAATGCCGCAGCTTCAACCCCGCATTGCTGGCCGGTGTGCCGTCGACGATCCCGTTGACCAGCGGCAGGACCGGTCGGTCCTTGGCGGCCTTCACGTAGATCGAAAACGTGTGCGCCCAGGCATTCATGGCCTCGGCGGTATTCACAGTGGTCGAGAGCCAGGCCACGAGAATCCGGCCCGGCGACATCTCATAAACTGCCCGGGCGAGGGAGATCGCCGTCGGGAAAGTGTCCGCGTAGAAGGACACGTTGGCCGGTGAACCGATTTCGGTGGCCACCAGCGGGATCTCGCCGATCTTTGTCGCCAGCGCGTTACCCAACTGCGTCAAGCTAACCAATGGGGATCACCGCCTTCTTCACGAATACGCCGTACTGCTTCCTGGTTTCGGCCAGAACGTCGGCAACGTTGCGGCCCTCCCACCCGAACATCTGCGAGGCGCCCAGCGTGTTCGTCACGCCCTTGTTCTTCCGCTTTTGCTGCTGACCCTGGGTGAGCTTCATTCGCGCCATGCGGGTCGTCGCGTCGGCGCGAATGACATTGTCGGCCGCCCGCCGCAAGGTGTAGTTCTGCATCGAGACGCCGCTCAAAGACAGATCGCGGATCGGGCGGTTCGTACCGATCCCGCGGTTCTTCTTGAGATACCCGGCCTTAAAGATGGCGTAGGAGCGGCTGAGCGGCAGCGCCTTGTTGCCGTCGGCGTCCAACCCCTGGGCGATACGCGCCTTGATCGTCGCCACCATTACCTCACCGATCTTGGTGAGCGCGCCATTGTCGAGATTCGGCCCCCGGAGGCGAACCGAACGTTTGACCGAGACCCTGAGGTTAGCCATCTTTGTGGAGAGTAATTTGGTAAACGCCAGTGAGCGTCTGTTCGACCCGGACAACGATGTAGAGGTCCGTGCCGACCTGCACGGTGTCCGAGGTCGCCGGCGGGAAGGAGAGATCGCTGGGCAACACCTCGAGGCGCATGACCCGGCCCGGCGCCTCGTCTTCCGTCTCGGCCCCTTCCATTTCGATCGGGCGGATCAGCCGGGCCGAGTTGTCTACCGTCGAGCAGTAGAACACCTCCTCCCGGCCAAACACCCGGTGCAGCAACGGGTTTATCCGCTGCAACCGCTCCGTCCACGCCACCTTACAGGCCCGTCCGGACGATGATGTATTCGACGACGACGCGCAGCGGTGAGCCGGTCCCGCCGAACTCGCCGTCGCCGTTGTTGTGCAGCACCAATGGAGCGTTACCCACGATGGCCGCGTCATTGGCCGGCACAATGGGCCGGATCTGGTCGGCAGTCTGGTCGAGGAACCCCGTGGTCTCGATGACCGCCGAGGCCGCGGCGCCGGACCCGTTGGCGTAGCGGACCACCAGGTTATCGGCCGTCTCCGTAAACACGGCCGTGTAGTCGTAGATGACCGTACCGCCGAGCAACTGCAACGCGTATCCTTCTCCCGGAGCCGCCACCAGCGTTTGCGGCGTCGCGCGCAGGGCCTTGGCTTGGGCTGGGGTCAGACTCAGTTGGGCGGTACGGATCTCGGCTGCGCCGAAGTTGGCGCCGGGGACCCGCAACGGACGTTTCAGCTTTTCATATCCCACGCTTCTTCTCCTTCTTGGGGCTGTTTTCCGGCGAGGGCGCCAACGCCGGTT
>VFZW01000652.1 GCA_016871055.1 Acidobacteriota bacterium | reverse complement strand
AGATGTTAGACATCAAGAACGTCTCGCGTTGCGCCTCGTGCCCGTAACGCGTGCCAATGGCGTAGTTGGGAGCCATGTGGCCACGGTCAAAACCGCTGCCGGTGTAGTCGTCGTGCGTTGCGCTGCGTGTCCTCGTGTCCGTGGTGAACTTGCTGGGCCGTTTGGCGGTCTAGCCGATGGAGATACTGCCCACGCTAAAAGCTACCCAGGCGGGATTGCGCCGGGCTTCGCAGTAGCCGGAAAGGTAAGCGGCATTCGTCAGGACGATCACGGGGTGGCCGTAGTTGGAGGCGTTGGGTAATCCGCCGTAGATGCGAAGTTCGCCCGTGGGTTCAGCGCGAGGGTTGCCTGAACCGCTGGGCTTGCGCCGCTGCTGTTCAAGCATCAACGCCCACACAAGCGCCGTGATGAGCGCGGACACCAAGAACAGGCCAGCAAGAGCCGCAAAGAAAGCTTGTTTGCGCGAGTTCACTCCGCGCCATTACACCGGGGGCAATCCGGTTGGCAAAAGCAATTCTCTCTGGCCTTGCGGAGTGCCGCCAACTTGTCTCTTCTTAGTGAGCCGAATCAACCAGACGAGAACACACAGCCAAACCTGCCTCAGGCGGTTACCACCGGACAAACCGCCGTGTCCCTTGCCACACAACCAAGAAATGCTAGGAAAAGGGGTTGACGCGCGCCGACAACGACGGAAAATGGCGCAGAATTAACCCGACGCAAAAGCAGTTCTCCCTGAACCGCGCAGCGTCCAGAAAGCAAATTCCTATCAGTTCGGTTCAATCCCGACTGCTGGCTCCAGCTTCAAATAGAAAGGTCACCATGAAAATCTACATCCAGAAAGATGGGCAAGCCGCCGGCCCGTATTCCCTCGAAGAACTCCGCGAGAAAACCTACACGTACGAGTTGTCCCGCACCACGTTGGCCTGCCCGGAAGGCGGCACGAAGTGGGTGCCGCTGGAAACACTGTTCACCCCGGTGGCCTGGGCCGTGCCGGCGGCTCCGCCTGTGCTCGCAGGCAATCTCGCGCGGCTGCGCGACCCCAAGGAGAAGACGGCCCTGTTGTGGTTGTGCATCGCCTCGATTCCTGCCTACTTGGTCTTGCTCCTCTGGATCGTCGCCTCTTTTGGCGGGGCGCTCCTCATCATCGGATTGGTCTGGGGAGCCATGGCGATTGGGGAAATGTGGTTTGCGGCCTACTTGAAGACGAACGCCGTGCGCGTCTCTCCGACGCAATTGCCGGAGGTCTTCAACGTGGTGCAAACCTGCTCCCAGCGCCTCGGCATGGAGCCGCCGGAGGTCTATGTCATGCAGCACAACATCTGGAACGCCTTCGCGACAAAAATCTTTGGCCGCCGCATGGTCGTGCTTTTGTCCGGCGCGGTGGATTCGATTTTGTTGAAAGGCGACCTCCAGCAGTTGACCTGGCTGGTCGGGCACGAACTCGGCCATCACTGGGCCGGACACCTGAACCTGAGCCAGCGGCTGGCCAAGGCCGGCGCCTGGCTGGTCTGGGTGGCGCTCTGGCATTCGCGCCGCTGCGAACTCACGTGCGACCGCGTGGGCTTGTATTGCACGGGCAGCGTCAAGGCCAGCCAGCTTGCCCTGATGAACGCCACCGTGGGCGCCCAGTTGGCTGATCGCGTGAACCTGGTGGAAGCCATCCGCCAATGGCAGCAGCATCGCGGGGAGTTTTTCGTGCAATGCCGGACGCTCTATTCCACCCATCCCCACATGCTCGCACGGCTGGACCACATGAGCGCGGCCGCCGGGGAATTTGGCATGGCTGCTGAAGCGCGCAGCGTCCTGAAAGCAATTTCCGATCAGTTGAAAGCAATTTCCTATCAGTAACCCGAGCGGCGGATCGGGCGGATTGTGAAATCAAAGGTTCTTGGCCGCCGCCGGGTTACCTTGGTCGTTATTTGCACGGCATTCCCTGTTTAGATTAACTCTAAGGTGACGGCCCAGAGAAATGCTAAACCTTCCTTTCCAAAAAGGTGTCAGTCCCAGCTATTGGAAAGTATAGAGGTTGCGCATTCCTCCTTGATTGGCGAGTCTCGCCGCCATGCCGCGCCAACTTCGAGTGCAGTATCCCGGGGCCATCTACCACGTCATGAACCGGGGCGACCGGCGGGAGGAGATTTTCAAGGA
>VFZW01000651.1 GCA_016871055.1 Acidobacteriota bacterium | reverse complement strand
CTCAAACTCCGGGAGCTCGTCATCATCCCTCAACTGGCTTCCGGCTTCGCCACTTCATGATTTCCTGCCAAAAAATGTCAAAATCTTATTGGATAGATACTAAATCTGTTGCCCGAGGCGCAGCGTAGTCGCCTCAACATCGACCCGCTCGAATTTCAAATGCTCATCGCTTCGCGCGTCAACGCGATGGAGTCCTAGTCTCCAGCCGCCATGGACCTTACCGCCCACTGTCGAACCTTTTCCTGTATTTTTTCCTCGTTAACCGGCTTCGACAAGTAGTCGTCCATACCGGCTGCCAGGCATCGTTCCCGGTCGCCATTCATCGCGTTAGCGGTTATTGCCACGATCGGCAGCCTCGGTCGCCCCAAAGCATTCTCTAAGCGCCGGATCTCCTCCGTTGCCGACAGTCCGTCCATCTCCGGCATCTGCACATCCATCAGTGCCAATGCTTAGAGCCCGGTCGACGCAGCGGCGACCGCTTCTCGCCCATTGGCCACCGTGTGCACTGAGAATCCGACCTTCTCCAAAAACGCCTGGGCAATCCGCCGATTGACCTGATTGTCCTCCGCCAGCAAAACCCGGCCCTTCGCCGTCGCTTCCGCCGGGAGTTGAGCGTTCGTTGCGCGTGGTTCCTCCGCCACTCCGGCTTCGATGTCAAACGAAAACGTACTTCCCGTGCCCTGCCGGCTCTCGACCGTCAGATCGCCACCCATCAGCCGCGCCAGTTCGCGCGAGATCGCCAACCCTAGTCCCGTTCCGCCATATCGCCGGGTTGTCGACCCATCCGCCTGCGAAAAGCTCCGGAACAACGTCGCCTGTGTCTCTTCGGAAATGCCTATCCCTGTGTCGCTTACCGAGAAGTGCAAGCGCACGCGCCCATCGCTTGAAGGTTCGGCCTGCCCCCGCACCCGGATCTCGCCGCATTCGGTAAATTTCAGTGCGTTGCCAACCAGATTCAGAAGAATCTGCCGCAGCCGCACCGGGTCGCCCTCGACCCATCCGGTAAGTTCGTCCGTTTCCACTATCAGGCGAAGTCCCTTTTGTTCAATCCGCGGCCGGATCAACGCGAGAGCGCCCAGCAACTCTCGACGGGCATCGAATGGAATCGCCTCGATCACCAGTTTGCCCGCTTCGATCTTCGAGAAGTCCAGGATGTCGTTGAGAATCGCCAGTAGCATATCGGCGGAATGCCGGACCGTCTCAAGGTAGTCGCGCTGACTGACGGTTAGGGGAGTTGCCAGCAATAGCTCGGTCATCCCGAGCACGCCATTCATCGGCGTCCGGATCTCGTGACTCATATTCGCGAGAAAGTTCGCCTTCAATTCGTCGGCGCGCCGCGCTTCGAACTCCCGCGCCCGCGCTCGCCGCGCCATTTCCAGCGCAATCGCGGTCAGCGCGCTGGCAAGTAGTCCGAACCCAAACGTCGCCTCCGGCATCGCGGTCCGCGATACATCGGAGCCAAGCCCGCTGAGCCGTGAAACGCGCAGATTCTCCTCGCTGCGCAGATTCTGCCACAACCCGAAGCTAAGTACGGACAGAACCAATCCTGCGACCAGAGGCGCCCGTAGCGCAATCTGAGTTCTCGTTCGCAGAGTGATTGCCCCGCCCAATGCGAGCAGTCCCAGGCTTGCCGGTAACGCGATGCCGGGCCGCCATTGGCCAAACCCGAGGCTGGTTACACCGTGCGCCAGTGTATGAAACAACGCATAAGCCCCGGCACCCGCGCCGAATGGCGCCGCCGATGGATTCCGGCCATAGGAATGACAGAGGATCGCAACACCGAGCGCTGCCGATGCAAGCGCGGCCTTGAACGACATCAGGACGCCAGCCGGCAGCGCGTCCGAAATGCCTGAACTCCGCGCAATCGAAGGGATCGTGCACAGTACAACCAGCCAGCCCAGAATTCGCCCGGTCCACGCGGGACCCATCATTGCTGCCGCCCCTAATAGCAGGATGACGCCGCTGCTATAGGCCATGGCCTTATAGTCCGGCCATGCGCCGCCAGTCAGGTGCCATCCTGCCAACCCAGACACTCCGGCTAGTCTCCTGTCTTGGATAATTCTTTACAACGGCGCACCTTGTCGAGGATAACGTCTGCGGAGGCCTTCCATGTGAAGGGGGTCGGGGCTCCGTTCCAACCGGCCAGCCAGTGGTAGATGG
>VFZW01000650.1 GCA_016871055.1 Acidobacteriota bacterium | reverse complement strand
CGATGGCCGCGTAAGGAAAGTATCTCTTGTCCAGTGTCCAGAGTCCAAAGGCGGATCGTCCCGTCCGCGTGCCAAAGGGCATTTCCCAGAGGTGGATCTCGTGTTTTTGGCCACTGCTGACGGCTAAACTGAAAATATCCGAGGCCGTCGTCATCTCGCCCGAACGCCCGGCCGCTTGTTCAGGGGCCATGTAGTTGGGCGTGCCCATCACCGCGCCACTGACCGTCAAATCACTTGGGCCTTCGAGGCGTTTGGCCAGACCGAAATCCGTGACGTGCGGCTCGCCAGCGGTGTCGAGGAGGATATTGGCCGGCTTGAGGTCGCGATGCAGGATGCCGCGCTGATGAGCGTAGTGCACGGCGCGTGCGACTTTGGCCGTAAGACTCACCAATTGGGATTGCCCATGGGGGATCGGCGCTGGCGTTTCCCGGGTCGGTCCCCGGGATGAATGCGAATCCGGAATCGCCAATCCAAAATCGGAAATTCGCTGCGCCAAGCTTTGGCCTTCGATCAGCTTCATGCTGAAGTAATGCTGGCCCTGGTGCTGGCCGACCTCGTAAATCGGCACAATATTCGGGTGGTCCAAATGGGCGGCCGCTTCCGCCTCGGCGCGAAACCGTTTGAGATGCGCTTCACCTGCGAACTCGCCAGCCAGGATCATCTTCAGGGCGACGGGCCGGTTGAGGCTGATTTGTCGCGCGCGAAATACGACGCCCATTCCACCGCGCGCGATTTCATTCATGATTTCGTAGTCGCCAAAATAACGGATTGTTCCAGGCGCCATTTCTGGCGGCACGCTCTCGGCGGATGGCGAGGGGTCGGGCAGAGCGGGGATCGTCACCGCATCCAGGTTGGTTCCATCAGCCGCCTGAGCGAACAGGCATTTCGGGCACAGGCCTCTGGGGGCATCGACCGGCAAAGGCGCGCTGCAGCGAGGACAAGTTTGGTTTGAGCTCATGACCGTTGAGTCTGGCGTTCATTCCGTACACCGAAAAATATTTGTAAAGGTCACAAAGAATTGGCTGATCGCGCTGCAAGGCCAATCAGCGGCTGGCCCGGCCACGGCTTAGCTTTAGCCGATCGCCGCGATCAAATGTCGCAATTCCTCTTCAACTTCGGCCGGATGGGCCACCGTCTGAGCAATGGTCTCCCGAAACAGTTCGCGGTAGCGGCGCCGCAAGCGAAGCACTGCCATTTTGACGGCGCCTTGGTTGACGCCGAGCCGCGCCGCCGCCGCCGCGTAAGTCTCACCGGTTTTCTCTCCCACTAAGAACCCGTGCAACTCGGAAAACAGCGCGTTCTTGCCTCCGTGGTCGTACTCCCTCTCCAGCTTCGTCAGCACTTCCGCCAGCACGGTCAGCGCCCAGCGGCGTTCGAAGATCTTCTCCGGACTGCGATCATCGACCGGTTCAAACTGGTACCGCTCCTCCGCATGGATGGCGTTGATCGGGACAAATTCGCATCCGCCCCCTCGCTTCTGGGCTTGCTCATGGCGGCGCTGATCGGTCAGGAAATAGTTGAGCGCTGCCAACAAGAAAGATCGAAACCGGCCTTTTTCTTGCGCGATGCTCTCAAGCGCGTTTCGTTCCAAGAGATGCTCGAGAAATCCCTGGGTCAGATCCTGGGCATCGTGCATGCCGTAGCCGCGCCGGCGGATGTAAGCGTAGAGTGGATACCAGTACGTTCGACAGAGTTGCTCGAGTGCTTCCCGCGCGCCGGGCGCTGACGGGCGAGCCGCGGTCAGGACGACGCTCCAGTGCGTGGTTGCGAACTGAGCCGCCTCGCGTGCAATCAAATTCTGACTGGCGTTCTTCAAAGCCAATGAACCGGCGCTTGCGTGTCCGGCGGCCGGCGGTGTCGGTCGCGCCGGCCGCCTCGGAGGAAGTTCTTCACGCATCTTTGGAGATTCCCCATCAAAACCCAGGAGATGAGGATGAAATCTCCATCAGCGAGGCGAGAAGAACCTCATCTCAACGGCCATGCCCGCATCGATTGGACCTTTCGTTCCATTCCCAGCCGGAAATAGCTGGCATATTCCTAAGAGCGTGTCCGAAAATTGCGCGGGGTCCTGCGGCGAGGGATTTTGGCTGTGGCCAAGGCGGCGAGGTCCGAGCATCCCCAACGCGGGCTGTAAGGACCGAGCCAACGCAGGCCACGGACAAAAG
>VFZW01000649.1 GCA_016871055.1 Acidobacteriota bacterium | reverse complement strand
GAGATGATGTCGCTCCACGGTATTTGAGGAGTCGCGTTTCGGAGGTCCGTTGAAATCTTGCTTGCCGCTTCGCCAACAATTTCAATCTGGCGTTCGAGTGACCGAAACACCATCCGGTCTTTTGCGATTTCCGCGCAATCTCGATTCCCCGCGAATTCGATAGCGTCGCGCGAGGCCGCGATCATGTGCCGAACTCGAATTCGATCAGCCTCGTTCATACTGAACGACTGCGCCGGCGACTACCGCATCGCGAAACTCGCGGCTAAGATCTTGTGGCGTGCGCATGTCAACTCGCCGTCCAAAGAGCTCCGACAACTCTCTTTCCATTCCCGCAAGCCGTATGAAACCGGGGACATGACCGGCCTCGAAATCGACGAGCACATCGACATCGCTGTCGGCGCGGAAACGATCCGTCAGCACCGAGCCGAACAGCGCGAGCTTGCGGATATGATGGCGTTCGCAGAATTGGGATAGCGGTTGTGTTGGAATGGCGGCAACCATGGCGCGTCCTCTTACAGATTACCTTTTCCCAAGCAGCCCGGGCCAATTGATGATCACCTCCAGCGGCGCTTGCCGCTCGTCGACCGGCGCGCGCACCAGAAACCGGTTACCATCGGGCCCAACGTCGTAGGACGAATTCGCCTCGTTCGAAAGAGGGAACAACTTGGTCGTTTTGCCAACCGAGACCGCCGTGTCGGACAACCTCACGCTCACCGCCCGCAGCATCGAGTCGTCACCCATGTAGAAGATCTCCTTGCCGTTCGGATTCCACTCCGGAAAGCGGCCTCCAACGGTTGAGATTTGCCATTTGCCCCGGGCTTCGGGAAATCCTTGCATGTACACCTCGTCGCGCCCGGTTTCATCCGACACATAGGCGATCCAGCGCGGCCGCGCCTCGGGAGAAAACCGCCCGTAATACTCATTCGCCGGCGTTTGCAAATAAACACGGGCTTTCGATGGATCCGGCTTCCCCGTCTCGCCAACAGGCATATACCGGATATCCCGCTGCGTCTTGGCATCGAACTCGTAATACAGCACCGTGCTGCCGTCCTTCGACCAATCCGTCGGCCACTGGCGGCCCGGCGGTTTTGTGATCAGTTCCTCCGGGCCGGAGCCGTCGCTAGCCTTTCCGGCGATCTGAAATTCGGCCGACTGAAATAGTACATATTTCGAATTGGGCGACCAGACCCGAAACCCGACGGAGCCGATCTGAAAGGTCAACCGGTTCCACGCCCCGCCCTTCGCGGGACGGACGTGGAGATAATTCTGGCCGGAAACTCGCCTGAAGCTGGAAAGCTGGGCGCCATCCGGAGACATTCGAAAAGAATGAGGGGAGCCGAGGCGAGCGATTTCGCTACCTGCCCGGCCCGCTCGATCGATCCAAACCAGCTTCAGGCCGGCGCCGACATTGGCGCGCCTGAGCGCGAGATTCGATCCGCCGTGGGCGACAATCCGATCGGTTGCCTCGACGCCAAGCATCGCACTCACCGTCTCCTGCTCGCCGGTTAACTCCCCCTTCTCCAAGTCCAGCCGCCGCGCCACCTGCGAGTCTCCGTTCCCCCAGAAGAGTCTGCTGCCGGCGAAATCGAAGTATGTGCTCACCACCAGGAGTTTTCGTTCGTTCGGAATCGCGGGTGAGATCAAGTACACACCAGATTCACCCGGCCGGTTGGTGCGAATAGACAAAAGGAGCTTTCCGTTAGGAAGCAGATACGGCCGGTGGAAACTTAATTCTCCGCGTGCCGAATCCACGGAAACGACCCTGCTTACCTGCCCGGTGCTCGGGTGCAACTTCCCGACCGCTGTGCCAAGGCTAATGTAAATCTCTTCGTCTCGGGCCCAGTGGGAAAGCGCACTGGAGCTTCCCGCGTACAACGTCTGCGGCGCGCCCCCGCCGTCGAGCCGCGCGCGTACAACCTTCACGCCTTGGTGGTAGCCGATCGAGCGGCTATCGGGCGACCAGAACGGAAAACGCCCGCCTTCGCTGCCGGCAAGCCGCACTGGCTTTGGATTGTCCAAGGATCGGATCCAAATTCCAGACCCGTTCTTCGTATTCGCAACGAAGGCTACTCTCCTGTCTTGGATAATTCTTTACAACGGCGCACCTTGTCGAGGATAACGTCTGCGGAGGCCTTCCATGTGAAGGGGGTCGGGGCTCCGTTCCAACCGGCCAG
>VFZW01000648.1 GCA_016871055.1 Acidobacteriota bacterium | reverse complement strand
GCGCCGCAGCCTACCCTGCCGAATCGTCTGCGTCCGCACGGAAACGGCTCTACGCTTTTTCTCTCCCAACCCTTTGGCTCAAACTAACTTTTGAAAACTTTCGTAACACCCTCTACCAGTCAGATCATGAACCATAAACCTATTCTTCCCATCCTCGTCGGACTCGCCGGCGCCGTGACCGCTTTCGGCCAAGGACTCGACGTCAAGGTCAACTCGACGGGAAACGACAACACCCCGGACGACCGGCTGACGTTCGTGGAGGCAGTCTTGATCGCCAACGAACGTCTTGGCCGCCCCATTGCCGCCGGGGAGTCGTCCTTAGTCATCAAGAATAGCTCCCGGCTTCTGAACGTACGCTTCGCCATCCCTGGCGACGGACCTCACTTCATCACGCCGCCACCAGGGGGCTTTCCCCCACTGGCGACAGGCCTTTTCGATCGAGTTTTGATCGATGGTTTCTCCCAACCCGGAGCACGATCGAACTCCAACGCAATCGACGGTACCAACAACGCCGTACTCAAGATCGTTCTCGACTGTCGAAAGCTTGCCGAGGATCCAGCCAAAGGCGAGATGCCGGACTGGTCGTTCAAGATAGCCTCATCCCATGTCCACTTCCGGGGATTTTCGGTCCTTGCCGGCCGGGACACGGACAACTACGGCGTCTATTTCAGCGATGGCGCCGTCGGAGGACAGATCAGTGGCTGCTGGTTCGGGGTATCCCCGGATCAGTCGATCCTCGCAGGCGGCGAGGTCGCGATCGCGGCGTACGGGACAGAGGGCGGACAGGTGTTCGGTTCGGACGGCAATGGCGCGGACGATCTCGCCGAGATCAACGTCATCGTCGCGCACGCCATCGGCATCCAATTCGAGGAAACAAAGGATATCCTCGTCCAACATAACCTCATCGGAGTGCTGCCCGACGGAAAGACACTGCCACCCGAAAACATTCGGGAGATCCTCGAAGGCGATGCGGTGGAAGGCAATGCCTTGACCGGCACCATCACCCTCCGGCGAAACCTCATGGGAGGCATGCGCGGGGACGCGATCGAGTTCTATGGTCCTGCGGAAAGATTGGTGCTCTTGGAGAACACCATCGGCGTGGCCTGGGACGGCGTGACACCGTTGCCCAATGGCAACTTCCTCCGCGTGCAGACCGTCCAGGCCGTCGTGGGCTTGGACGCAGGGGCAGCGCCGACTGCCGCCTCGGGCAATCGCATTGCCAACCACAGCGGATATCTTTTCCGTCACACCAAAGCGGAAACCCGAATCGTTCATCGCGGAAACGTACTCACGAACAATACGGGTCCTTACTCCGAACAACTTGCGAACTCCCTGGCCGGTATGCGACTTGGACGCGAAACGGACCTGGCGCCCGTGCTCGGGGCTAACTCAACACGGCAAGTCCTGCGAGGGAATCTCCCGTTGAGTGGCCCCGGACCAAATGCACTCACGGCTGCCATCGTTGATATCTATGCCTCGGAACAGTCGCCTGACCCGGAGCATCCCCCTATCGGGCGATGGCTGGCGTCCTTCACCGACGGAGGACCTGGAGATCTCGACCCATCACCGGGGGCTTTTACCTTCGATCTTTCTGCGGTGCCAGGATTGGACGGTGCCACCCATCTGGCCGTCACCAGCACATTGAAGGATGCCACGGGTGCGGACACATCGCCGTTTTCGAATGTCCTCCGGCTTCCTCCCGGCGCCCCCCGCCTTTCACTGGCCCGCACCGGTGACGGCATCACGCTCACGCTGAACACCACGGAGGGCACCCGGTATCAGCTCCAATCCAGCCCAGCCCTCGGCTCGGCGTGGACCAATGTCGGCAGCGCCTTCATCGGCACGGGAAGCTCCAAATCCCTCGCTCTGCCAAGGAACGGCGCCGCGGCGTTCTTCCGCGTGAGCCTGGCAAACTAACGTTTCGTGGCCGCAAGCGGTCCACCCCAGGGGAGGCGGACCATTCCATTTCCGCTCCCCGCCCGAACGCCGGTCAACGGTCCCGGTCAGCCGCCCCGAGGCCGCGCAAGATGCGAAAGCTCACAGTGAAATCGAGCCTCCCGTAGCGGTCTTCGAAACAGGCGCGGTTCGCCCCAAGAGTCAGTAACCGGGAGGGGTTTTTGTTGTACGCAATGGCGGGATTTTGACTGCTGTTTCACTGCCGCAACCGGTAGAACGTG
>VFZW01000647.1 GCA_016871055.1 Acidobacteriota bacterium | reverse complement strand
CGCCAGACAACTACTTCTTGAAATAGGGCGCGAGTGACTCCGCTATCGCGTTTGCAATGACTCTTTGGCCGTATGGGGACGGGTGGCCTCCAAACGGCCTGATGTGAAACCGTGCCAGATCGATGTCCTTGTCCAAGACACGAACGATCAGCATATCGTCCTTGAATCTCTGCGTAACGTGCTCAAGAAACTCTTCAAAATACGCGGGCTCTTTCGCCTGCAGCCTTAGTAAATCCTCCGGGTTGGGAAAGACGACGAAGACCGGGCGGAAGCCATAGTTCTTGGAGAGGTGAACGAACCTTTCAAGCACATAGGTCATCGTGGCGACAGTCCGTTCATCTTTATAGAGATCCTGCCAACGCAGGACGTCGAAAGCGAAGAACTTAACCGCCTCGAATGTTGCAACCATGTAGGGGAAGTCAAACCGCGGCCTTTTTTCGTTTTGGACGTACCACAAGTCATTGAGTTTCGTGGCCTCAACGAGTGTTTGAACCGCGACACCGGTGGGGGGCCAATCTGGTACTGCGTTGACGATCCGCCATGCTCCCCCTGACGCCACGAACATCGGCTTCACGAAGTGGGCTATCTCGGCCGGGATGTACAGTTTCCTAAAAATGTTGACGACGCGCGCGAGACTCTCGCTGGCCATACCGAGAATCACCCATTCTGGTCTTTGCCCCTCTTTCAAATGCCGCTCAAGCCTGAGTATTGCTTGATCCGGCCCATAGCCGCCAACTCCGAAGTTCCGTACTCCAGTGCCGATCGTTTGCGAGAGCAAGTACGTAAACGCTTGATCGTTCCCCACTTCTGCTCCGAAAACGAAAGAATCGCCGTAGGCGTAAACCCGGGTCCCAGGCCGTTGGCCTTCGGCTTCGCGTGCCCCATCATCGCTTACATTCGGGTGGGTCGGATTCGACGTCCAACCGAGGTCACGGTCCGGCATCGTCAGATCGTCTTTCCAGGTCCTGAATTCGGGGCTGGCCAGTGTGGCCGCCAGATCAACCCGTTCATGATAAGGAACTCGTGGCGATCCCCACAGTTCCCAGAAAGCAAAATTCACTCCTTCCAATATCAAGAGGACAAGAAATATAATTATAGATGGCGCGATCCAAGATGCCAGGAAATTAGGTTTTGTTCCTTTATTACGGTAGAGAACCTTTTTATTCGAATTCAAGAACGATCCTCCTGGGTGATTGCGATGACGTGTTTTCTGACGCTCGTGCTTGGTGGTAGTAAGAGTTTGTGAGGCTGATTCTAACTCGGCCTGGTCAACAATCTCATCCATCGTTTCGGGCAGCGCGGATGGCGACGATGAAGGCCGCCATCATGGTTTTCGAGTGCCCGGGTTCGAGCCCATGGAGCGCGCCGAGCAGGACCGCGCTCGGGATGAACAGCCAGCCAATGGCCGCGCTTTGCTGCGCGAGGTCGGCGAACGCGGTCATCGCGTCAATTCCAAAGATGGCGATCTCGGTCGGAACGGCGCCCGAACTCCGGGTCGGCGCGATTCAACATGACCGAGTCGCATACCGCCAGCGGCTTCGTATAACCTCGGCACCCGACCGCCATGAAATTCATCAATTCGATCCTCAGCCACGACGAAAAGGTCGTCCGAGTCGCGGGCTTCCACTGGTTCTACGACGTCATGCTGGGGCTGGTGCTCGCGGTCGCGGCGACGCCGGCGATCGCGCTCACGGCGTGGCGCGTGAGCGAGCCGTGGTACTGGGGCGGCGCCGGCCTGTGGGCGCTGTGGTTCCTGTTCCGGTTCCTCAAGCTGCTCTTGGAGAAGTTCACCACCGAGCGCGCCGTTACCGACCGCCGCGTCATCATCAAGACCGGGATCATCGCCCGCCATTCGAGCGAATTGCCGCTCGAGCGGATCGACGAGGTCTATTTGCGCCAGAGCGTGTTCGGCCGCCTGTTCGGCTACGGCAACGTGCTGGTGAGCGGCATGGGCGGCAACGAGAAGATCGTCTTCGCCGGGATCGACGACCCGGTCGAGTTCCACCGTGCGATCGGCGCCGCCAAGAGCGCGGCGCGTGCGGCCTGAACACGCGCAACAACCCTCCGAGCGGTCCGTCGACCAAGTCGAAGTCGGCGATTCAGCGTTTGACGACCATACCCTGCCCGGTCGAAAGCTCGAGCACGCTGTAGCCGGCTTCCGTCATCCAGGCCTTTAGCGCAGCGT
>VFZW01000646.1 GCA_016871055.1 Acidobacteriota bacterium | reverse complement strand
TGGAGGCGCTGTGTAGTACCCAACGTGGGTAATACACCCTTGCCGCTCTAACCCTCGGAAAATCTTTGGCTTAGAGGTCTGCTTGGCCGCTTCGCAGTAAACTCCCGCTAGCCCACGACTCGCGCAGCCAGCTTGGAGCCAAATCCCGCTCAATCACCTGCAACGCATATTGCTCGGCCGAAATTCCTCGTGCTTTGGCCTTCACTTCCAACGCCTGCACATCCGCGTCGCCGAGGCTGATCGTTAGGTTCAAAGCCGTATTCCTCAGTTCCTAGCGTATCTGATTGCGCAATACTCCGCACACTTCACCCCCACCCGCCCGCCATTTCCTGCGAAGATAGTAAATCATGCGCCGCCTCCTCTTCCTCCTCCCCGCCATCACCCTCATCGGCCAGCAGATCATGTTCTCCCCCGTCCGCGGAACGCGCGAAATGGTCGGAGCAGCCAACAACTTCGAAGTCGAAGCCGGTTTCCGCATCCTCGCCGCCGGCGGCAATGCCGTCGACGCCGGCGTCGCCTCCGTCCTCGCCGCCTCGGTCACCGAACAGGCCCGCTTCGGCATCGGCGGCGAAATGCCCCTCATCATCAAGATGAAGGACAAGCCCCCGATCGTCATCAGCGGCTTAGGCACCGCGCCCGCCCTCGCCACCACGGACTGGTATCGAAACCGCAAGCCGAACCCTTGGGAAAACCCCGCGCAAATGCCGCCCATCCCCGGCGAAGGCATCCACGCCGCCATCCTCCCCGGCGTCTTCGACGGCCTCATGCTCGCCCTTCAAACCTACGGCACCAAATCGTTCGCCGAAGTCGCCGCGCCCGCCATCGAATACGCCGACGCCTTCCCCATCGGCGAAGAGTTCTCCAACTTCATCCGCAACGGCGAACGCCTCCTCTCCGGCTGGCCGACATCGAAAGCCCACTTCCTCCCCGACGGCCGCCCGCCCAAAATCGCGACGGTCTTCAAACAGCCGTCTCTCGCCAAAACGCTCCGCGAACTCGTCGCCGCCGAAAAGAAGCAAAAAGGAAATCGCGCGCGCAAAGTCCAGGCCGTCCGCGACTACTTCTACCGCGGCCCCCTCGCCAGGAAAATCGCCGCATTCTCCGAAGCCAACGGCGGCCTCATCCGCTACGACGACCTGAAAAATTTCAAAGCCGAAATCGACCAGCCCGTCACCGCCGACTACCGCGGCTACACCATCGTCAAGCCCGGCTTCTGGACCCAAGGCCCCGTCATGATCCAGGCCCTCAACATCCTCGAAGGCTACGATCTCAAGAAAATGGGCCACAACTCGCCCGAATATCTCCACACCGTCATCGAAGCCGTCAAGCTCGCCTTCGCCGATCGCGACGCCCACTACGGCGACCCCAAGTTCTCCAAGATCCCCGCCGAAATCCTGCTCTCTAAGGAATACGCCGCCCAACGCCGCAAACTCATCGACCCCAACAAAGCGTCGATGGAGTCGCGCCCCGGCGCCGTCAACAAACCGCTCCTGTCGAAGAACGAGGCCGGCGAACACAACTCCGTACAGGACACGACCTGCGTGAACGTCGCCGACAAATTCGGCAACGTATTCAACGCTACGCCCAGCGGCGCGTGGCTGCCCAGTGTCATTGCCGGCGACACCGGCGTCCCGCTATCAACGCGCCTGCAAAGCTTCATCATGACGAAAGGCCACGCCAACGAACTCGCTCCCGGCAAACGACCCCGCGTCACGCTCAGCCCGACCATGGTGCTCAAGGACGGCAAGCCATTCTTCATCATGTCCACGCCCGGCGGCGACAACCAGGACCAAGCCATGCTCCAGGCGCTGCTCAACATCATCGACTTCGGTATGGGCGCCCAAGCCGCCGTTGAAGCCCCGCGCTTCCAGACCGAGCACTTCTACAGCTCCTTCGCCACGCACGAATTTGTGCCCGGCAAAACACGCCTCGAACGCCGCCTCGATAAGCCCACCCTCGACGCCCTCTCCGCCAAAGGCCACATCGTCCAAGTCAGCGGCGAATGGAGCAACGGCTCCGCGCCGACCGTGATCCTCTTCAAGGACGGCATCCTCGACGGTGGCGCCGACCCGCGCCGTCAGCGGTTCATTTTCGGTCGCTAACGACACCCCGGCCAATGAGGTACTCAACCACAGGTTGATTCCCCCGCAGCCTCTCTAGTGTAGTGCGTCAAACGGATTGGGCATTATT
>VFZW01000645.1 GCA_016871055.1 Acidobacteriota bacterium | reverse complement strand
GACAAGGAGAAACTCACTGCAAAGGAGAAGGATATCATCCGCAGGTGGATCGAGGCCGGTGCTCCCGGAGACGACAAAGCCAAAGTGCCGAGCGGACCCGAACTGGGTTGATGATGCCAGCGAATGGCGCCGGTCAATTCCTCGCCCAGCTTCCATCGCGCCAAACAGTAGGCCCCAACCTCGGCGTGATCGACGCCGAACTCCGCGGTCTCCCGGGCACACTGCTCCTTCCAGTGCCGCTCCGTGCCGGCGTTTAGAACCGTGAGATATTGTTCGGGAAACGTCTCTTGAAGCAACAACTCGCCCAGATCGCACAGAAGGCCCGCGACCATCTCGCTGTCGGTAGCGAAAGTTGCAAGAGTTCAGGGGATTTGCGCGGCGCCAGGACCGGGTGTCTGGCGACTTCCGCTGCAGGGTGGTGCGATTCCCAATTACTTGATTTTTCCGCAATCGGCGATGGTAACAGTTTTGGACGTTTTTCCACTCCGCGAACCGACGGCTTCCATCGCCTTAACGACGTCGTAGCCTTTGACGACCTGTCCAAAGACGACATGCTTGCCGTCCAGGTGCGGCGTGTCGGCGGTGCAGATGAAGAACTGTGAGCCGTTGGTGTTCGGCCCGGCGTTTGCCATCGACAGGCAGCCTGGTCCGAAGTGCTTGCCGGCCTTGCCCTTGAACGTTTCGTCATCGAATCTGCCGCCGTAGATCGACTCGCCGCCGGTGCCGTTGCCTCGGGTGAAATCGCCCCCCTGGCACATGAACTCGGGGATCACGCGGTGGAAAGACGAGCCCTTGAAGTGGAGCGCCTTCCCTTCCTTATTTTTCGTGCCGATGCACAGTTGCAGGAAGTTTTCCGCCGTCTTGGGGCAGGTGTCGGCGAACAGTTCCATTTCGATCCGCCCCGCCTTTTTATCGCCGATGGTGATGTCAAAAAAGGCAATGGGGTTCTTGGGGTTCACGGCATGATGGGGCTTGTAGTTCTCGCCCGCGGGCATCGTGGTGACGGCCGCCAAGAGGACTACGAAGAGACCGAAGGACCGGACGGGTGAGAACAGCATGGTGAACTCCTTTGAGTGTCCAGTAATGAGGGGCGAGGGGCGAGGAGATGTTCTAGGGCTGATCCGCGCGGCGTCCATGGCGTGCTCACTCTTCCATGTAGAGCAACACCGTTTTCGGGAGCGGGGTCAGCCAGCCGGTTCGCACGCCGGCGGACTTCAGACCACGGCCGACCCAGCAGTTGCACGTGTTAAGGGCATGGTAAGCACCGTGCGCGTGATAGAAGGCGTCGGCCGGGCCGTAAGCTCCCGGTACGATGCGTTCGAATCGCCCTGTGTCGTTTCGGCGGAAACTCCCCAGGATGTGGTCGACCAACCGGCGATACTGTTCGTGGGAGATACTCGTCCTTCGGGCCCCGGCTGGGATGTCCGTGCCGGTCCACATTTCCACGTGCATGCAGGTCGCGGATGGCCAGAACAACGCCCGAAACAGGGTCCCGATGGTCACGTCGTCCCAGGTCGGGGTATCGACGTAGAACTCCTTGTTGCCCCAGCCGAGTGCGATCCGCGTGGCGCCGCTGACGTCCCCCGCGAAGTCGCGTGCCGGGAAGTGCCGGCTCCAGTCCACCGTCTCGTTGCGGATCGGCAAAACGAGGTCGCCGTGGTACGCCGTCGAGGTGACTATGATCTCCACGCCGTCGGCCGTCGGCTCGAAGTCGTTGTTGACTGGGATCAGGCCGACCACGACGATGAGGAGGTAAACCACCAAGAGGAGCAGTATCAATTGGCAGCAGCGAAGAAGCACATGGCCAATCCGGCCAAGTAGCGTGGGGCTCGGCTCAGCGGGGGTCTCGTTGGTGTTGTCCACGGCTTTCCGACCTCCTCGGAACGGGGGCGAGATGAGGGGGGGGTGAGGGGTGACGGGCGAGGAACGACAAGTCATTGTCTTCTCTCGTCCCTCGCCCCTCCGATCTCGCCCCTCACGGCGAGGCCGGGATGTCTTAGGCCGAGGCCGCGCGACGTCAATCGCGTTTACGGTGCTTCTACGCTTGTTCAGGCGAGCGAGGCTCCCAAAGCTCGAATCGGTTCCCCTCTGGGTCGGTCGCCGAGGTCGAAGCGGCCGGGCTCGATTCGGTCTTGTGATAGATTCCAGCTTCTTGGCCGGCGCCTGGCTCGGCCGAGCCCCAGATGCGAATAGGCCT
>VFZW01000644.1 GCA_016871055.1 Acidobacteriota bacterium | reverse complement strand
CGGTATCGAACTGGCGGAGAAGATCAAGAAGGGGCAATTCAAATTTGGCAAACTAGGCGGGGCAGGGGCGACGATGCCGGAGATCTGGCGAGCCGCGTTGGCTGCGTGATCGGAGTCGGGTTCGATACGAGACATCGGCAGCGACCGAATTTGGCCCATCTCGGAATTTGCACCAGAGCCTATGCGTACGATATGCTCGTCGGTAGGCAACCAGGAACAGCCCTTGAAGCTACCCGCGCGCATATCTAAATACGAGCTCCAGAAGTACCTCGGCGGAGGCATGTCCGAGGTCTATCAGGCCCGCGACACCGTGCTCGGCCGTACCGTCGCCGTCAAACTGCTCACCCAGCAGGCCTCGGCCAACCACGACACCCGGGCCCGCTTCCTGCTCGAAGCCCGCGTCTCCTCCGTCATCCAGCACGAAAACATCATCACCGCCTACGACTACGGCGAGCAGGACGGCATGCCCTTCCTGGTCCTCGAGTTCCTCACCGGCCGGACTTTAAAGGAACTGATCGCCTCCGGTGAGGACCTCTTGCTCCGCCGCCGGGTTTCGATCGCGATCCAACTGGCCCGGGCGCTCGCCCACGTCCATGCCCTGAACATGATCCACCGCGACGTCAAGCCGGACAACGTCCACGTCGACGCCCAGTTCCGCGTGAAGCTCATGGACTTCGGCATCGTCAAGACCGGCGAAGTCACCCTCACCCAGGCCGGCTACGCCCTCGGGACGCCGCATTACGTCGCGCCCGAGGTGATCATGGGCCGGCCGGTCACCCCGCAAAACGACGTCTACTCCTTCGGGGTCGTGCTGTTCGAACTCCTCACCGGCCAGCGTGCAATCCAGGCTGAATCCGCCGAGCAGATCTTCTACCGCATCCTCCACGATGACATCCCGTTCGCCCCGATGGCCGAAAAACAGGTGCCCGAGGAGCTGCAACAGATCGTCCGCTCTGCCACCGCCCGTGATCCCCGCGACCGGACCCCGGTCATGGCCGACGTCGCCCTCCAACTCGAAGCCTGGCTCGAAGCCCAACCCACCCAGGAACGTTCCGTCTGCGCCACGGCCGCGCCCCCCATCCGGCGCCAGCGCGTCCCCAACCGGTGGATCGCCGCCTCCGCCGCCGTTGCCCTCCTGCTTGCCACCGGTGTCGCCTACTTCCTCCTTTCGGCGCAGCAGGCCGTCGCCCGGATCGACGACGACCTCGGCGAAATGGCCTTCGTTTCCGACGGTCCCTTCCGGCACGGCCCCGACAAGACCCCACTCACTCTTTCGGGCTTCTACATCGACGTTACCGAAGTAAGGAACGAGGACTACGAGCAGTTCTGCCAAGCCACCGGCCGTCCGCTTCCCCCTGGCTTCGAAAGGGGCAAGCCCGGCTATCCGGTGGTGAACGTGACCATCGACGACGCCCGCGCCTTCGCCGCCTGGGCCGGCAAGCGCCTCCCGACAGAGAAGGAGTGGCAGAAGGCCGCCCGCGGGGCCGACGGTCGGTCCTACCCGTGGGGCGACACCCCGAGCCCGTCCCACGCCAACGTCGCCGACAACCCTGACGACTCCTGGCAGCACAGGGTCTCTGTCGACGCCTACCGCGCCGGCCGCAGCCCCTTTGAGGTCCTGCAGATGATCGGCAACGTCCGCGAGTTTACCGCCGACCGCGGAACTCCGGATATCGCAGCGATCAGGAAGTACCAGTCCATGCTGGATCCGTCGCCGACGGCCACCGACCCGTGGGTGGTTGTGAAAGGCGGCTCCTATCTGGACAAACTGGCCGAGACGTCCATCCCGATGATCGAGATCGTCCCGGCCCGCTACCGCGCCCCGGACCTCGGCTTCCGCTGTGTCAAGGACCGCTAAAGCCCGGTATGGTGCGGTGAGCGGCTCTGGAACTCCCCAAGGCCTCGAACGCTGCCGCCTCGCCAGCGTCAAACACGGTGGCTACGTCTCCGCCAACGCCATCATTCCCGGCGAAGACCCCAAGCAATACGAAGCAATGTGGCACTCGCTCATCGACCAGTACCAGACCCGCAAAATGGCCGAACTCGCCATCGTCTGCAGCATCGTCGATGCCATCTGGCGCCAACGCGGCCTCTCCCACGCCGCCAACCCCGAAATCAATCGCAAGATGCAAGCCATCGTCAGCGACTCGACCCTCGAGCTAGTGTCCGGTCTCATATAACTATGTACATATAGGCAGAGTTGCCTCATA
>VFZW01000643.1 GCA_016871055.1 Acidobacteriota bacterium | reverse complement strand
ATCGGCCGTCGCCCGATCACAAACCCCACTCCGCACTCGAAAACGCATACTACAAGGCCGACCGCGCTGTCGAGGACATCGTCAAGTTACTCGCTGCGTAACTTCGTTTGTTGCAGTACTCTGATTCTAGAATCTTCGATTCTAGAATCTAAATACAATTCGGTTAAGAATCTGTTAAGATGCCATGTCATCATGGCATCCAACAAACGTTTCTCCCGTCGCGGTTTTCTCTCAAGTCCGGCCACGGTTACCGGCGGACTGTTCGCTGGTTTGGCTGAAAACGTCTCGGCGGTCAGCCGGCGCAATCCGATTTTTGCGGAAGGTTACGGGCCTTTGAAGCCGGCCGGCGATGAGTTATCGCTCCCGCCGGGCTTCAGCTATACGACCGTTAGCTATGAGGACGAAACGATGGCCGATGGCTTCCCGGTGCCTTCGGCGATGGATGGCATGGGGACTTTCGCGCTGCCCAATGGCAACATCCTGCTGATTCGTAATCACGAGAACGCGGAGACGGGTGATCGCTTTCGTCCTCGTCCGGCGACATCGACCTCAACTACGGCGGGAATGCTAGCACGAATTCTCGACACGCATTACGGCCCACGCCGTGCGGCCTACGATGCCTTTGCGGGCGGCGGAACGACGTCGATCGAAGTCGACCCTCGTACGCGCCGCCGTGTCCGCGAACACTGGAGCCTCGTCGGCACGCTGCGCAACTGCGCGGGCGGCGAAATGCCATGGGGCAGTTGGATTACGTGCGAGGAGACGCTGATTCAGACAACCGCCACCGTCCAGGCGCAAGATCACGGCTACTGTTTTGAAGTGCCGGTTACAACGACGCCCGGCAATCCCGCGCCCGCCGTTCCGATAAAAACGATGGGCCTCTTCTCGCACGAAGCGGTGGCCGCCGACCCGGCGACGGGAATCATCTATGAAACGGAAGACCAGGGCGATGTTTCGGGCTTTTACCGGTTCGTCCCAACCGTGAAGCCCACCAAGCCGGGCGACTTGGCCGCCAACGACGGCCGCCTCGAAATGCTCAAGGTGGATCTAGCCAACAATTACCTGACCGCGTTGGATCAGAAGGTTGGCGTAGCTCTGCCTGTTAGTTGGGTTCCGGTTCCGAATCCGGATCCGCGGCCGGTGTCGGCGACCGTGATCGGAATCACGGCGTCGGTGGTGTTTCAGCAGGGGTACAATGCCGGCGGTGCGATCTTCCGCCGATTGGAAGGCTGCTGGTATCACGAAGGCAAGATCTACTTCACATCCACCAACGGCGGTCAGGCTGGGCTTGGTCAGATCTGGATTCACGATCCAGTCGCTTCGACAATCACGCTGCTCTTCGAAACACCCAATCAACATGTGCTCGATTTCCCCGACAACATTTGCATGAGCCCGCGAGGCGGCATGGTGGTCTGCGAAGACGGCGCGGCCGGCCAGCGCCTGCTCGGTGTTACTCCGAAGGGCGAGATTTTCGAATTTGCCAAGAATATCTTCAACTCGATCGAAGTCGCCGGCGCTTGTTTTAGTCCCGACGGACAGACGCTATTCATGAATCTGTACGGCCGGTCGACCGTCCGCACGGCGACCCCGTGGGGAAGTCCGGTCGCGCACCCAATCGGTTCCGAGGTCGGCGAAAAGGCACTCACGCTGGCGATCTGGGGGCCATGGGGCAGAGGCCTGCTCTAGGCAGTACAATATCCACATGTTACGCCGCAGCTTTCTTTCTCTCGCACCCGCCGCCTTCGCCGCCGGTCCCGCGCCGCGCCTCCGTCCCGCGCTTTGCGCGTATTCCTTCCGCAAAGAACTCGAATCGAAAAAGATGTCGTACGCCGATGTCATCCGCTTCTCGGCCGACAACAATCTCGACGGCGTGGATCTAACGGTGTACTGGTTCCCTTCGACCGAAGATTCCTACCTGAACGAACTCAAGTCGGTAGCGTACAAGAACGGCGTCGACATCTACTCGATCTCGATCCGCACCAACATGTGCAAAAAGCCGGGGCCGGAGGCGAACAAGGAGATCGCCGAGGTGAAGAAGTGGGTCGATGTCGCGCAAAAGTTGGGTGCGGGACACATCCGTGTATTCGGCGGCACGGTGCCGAAGGATTCCAACGAAACCGAAGCGTCGGGCTGGGTTGTGAACGTTCTCGGCGAAGCGTCGAAGTATGCGGGCTCGCGCGGCGTCATTCTCGGGATCGAGAACCACGGCGG
>VFZW01000642.1 GCA_016871055.1 Acidobacteriota bacterium | reverse complement strand
CACCCTCGTAGGCCGCTACAAACTTCGAACGCAGATCATCCGAGTATGGTCGCGCCATCTCTTTTCGCCGCCGTATTTTCCAGAGCGCTTATATTATGTCAGGTTTTGCTCTAGACTGATCGCTATGACCGCGGACGGAGAAATAACACGGCTACTCGCTGAATGGTCGGCGGGGGACCGGAAATCGCTCGACGAATTGGTCGAGTTGGTCTACGGCGAGTTGAAGGCGATCGCGGCGGCGGTGCACGGGTCGGCGACGATGAATCCGACCTCGGTGGTGAATGAGTTATATCTCCGGCTGCGTGCAATGGACGGGTGGGAGTGGGAGAACCGGAAGCATTTTTACGGCGTAGCGGCGACGCTGATGCGTCGGCTAGTAATCGACCATGCCAGACAACAGCAGGCGCAAAAGCGGGGCGGCAATGCGGCGCGTGTCGACCTGGACACGAAGTCCGCGGCGTTTGAAGATTCGCCGGAGGCGCGAATCATGCTCGACCGGGCATTGGACGACTTGGCGAAAAAGGATGGGAGGAAGGTCAAGATCGTCGAATTGCGATATTTCGCGGGGTTGTCGGTGGAGGAGACGGCGGAGATTCTGGAAATATCGACCGCTACGGTAAAACGGGAATGGTCGTTTGCAAAGCTTTGGTTGTGCCAGGCGATTAGCGGCAGCGAGTAGCGCAGGCGGCAGCTTTACGCGGCAATTCGGAGAGGGCGCTCTTTTCCGATCCGGAGAGGCCTTCGCGCGACGGGACTGAGCTGGCTGCGGCGGCGCCCTCGCGGAAGGCCGCGCATCTCCGGCAATCGCCTTCACGAAAGGTGGCACCGAGCAAGTGTAGCGCCATCGCTAAACGCGCTCGATACTGCGGAATTGCAGGCATGGCAGCGACCGCTTCGCGGTACTTTGCGATTGCAGTCTCGTACGCCGCGCGCCCCTCCGAGATGCGTCCGCGTTTGATTTCCAGGTTGCCGAGATCCGCATACGCGAGTCCGACGCTGGTCAGGAAGGTCTTATCACCGGCGTCCTTGTCGAGTTGGCGGAGCAGTTCCAAGTTCCTGGTCATGAACGGAACCGCTTCCTCGGGTCTTCCACCGGAAGTGAGCATCTGCGCAAGGTACGCATAGCTTAGCCGCAAGTTTCCGCGAAAACGAGTTTCGTTGGGATAGTCGGCGCAAAGTTTATCGCCAACATCTATAGCGCGACGATACCGGTTCTCGGCCTCCGAAGTTTTGCCAAGGGAACGATAGACGGAGCCAAGGTTCATTTCCATCGTCGTCATTCCGAATCGAGGACGCGCCGCGCGCGGATCGGCCCGGTGGTCGCTTTCGTAGTGACCGAGCAGCTCTTGATAAATCGGAAGCGCCCTTTCGGGATCGATATCGGTGAGTGCCTGGGCCTTCGCGTTCAGTACGGCACGAAGGGCGATGGCCGCGCCGAGCTTGTGATTGATTTCGATCGCGCGATCGAAGTCGGTCAGGGCGGCCGAGTAGTTCTGCAAATCCACACGCAAGCCGCCACGTTCCTTGAGCGCAAAAGCTGCGGCTTCCAGCAGCGACTTGTCGGAGGGCGACGCGGTCAGGCTTCGCTCGGCCAGCGCAACCGCCTTATCGTAACTCACGCGCGCCCGAATGGCGTCGCCGAGCGCAGCGCCCATTTGCGACATTTCGACGCGGCCCATTCTTGTATACCCAGAAATCAACTCGGCGGCGAGCGACGGATCGTTCGCGGCGCGATCCGCCAGCGGATCCATGTAGCCGAGCGCTTCACGAACGATCATCTCGCGGGCCTTGGT
The DNA here is from genome assembly GCA_016871055.1 of Acidobacteriota bacterium. Lineage (GTDB taxonomy): Bacteria > Acidobacteriota > Terriglobia > Bryobacterales > Bryobacteraceae. The sequence goes on along the minus strand of VFZW01000642.1, from coordinate 445 downwards.
TGAGCCTTCGAGTGGCGCGACGGCGTCGTGCAGGTCGAACATAACCGATTTGGCGAGTTTGCGCAGCCCGTTGAATCGCTCCTGCGCTTCGATCCTTTGCCGCTGGGCTTCGCGCCATTGTATGACAACCATGGCGCCCGAAACGCTCAGCGCGACGGCGGCCGCCGCGGCGACGGCGCAAGCCGCGCGATTGCGGGTGACGAACTTCCGGAACCGGTAATAGCTAGTGGACGGCCGCGCCGAGACGGGCCGGCCTTCGAGATACAAGCGGATATCAGAAGCGAGTTCGGCGGCGCTCTGGTAGCGTTCGGCGGGATCGATGCGAACGGCTTTTCGAATGACCGCGTCGAGTTCGGGGGTTCCGGAATCGGCGGGCGGCACGCCGTGGTGGCAGACGATGTCGACAATTTCCGCCAGGCTCTTACCAGCCAGTTCGTAGGACTTG
>VFZW01000641.1 GCA_016871055.1 Acidobacteriota bacterium | reverse complement strand
TCGGACGTGGCCTGAACGACGGCCTTGGTGCCGTCCTCAATGTGAAATTGCTTTCGCAGCCACATCGGGATGACGACCTGCCCCTTGGTGGTGAACCAGACGGAATCAGATTTCGAAGTAGTGCTCATCTGCAATAATCCTACTCGATCATGGAATTCCGTCCAGGTAAAAGTTTTCTTACTTATTCACAATTATTCCACATCGGAGGTCGTGCCGCCCCGATGGGGCTTGGAGATTTTGTGGGACGCAAACTCAGGGCTGACGCCCTGGGCTAAGATCGGTCGGGCCGTTGGCCCTTCGCTCAGGCCGGGCGACGCCCGGCGCTCCGGGATTCGTGTGGCTTCGTGCGGCTTTCAACCGCTGGCCTGAAGTGGATAGCGTCGAAGAAGGCCACCGCAGTCGGCGGGGGCACCGCTCCCTCGACATTTGACTCCGCCTCACAAACGCCAGCGTCGCCGGAAATAAAAGGTTTCGGCACCGGTTTCTTTGTCGCTGCCAACGGCTACCTGCTCACCAGTCACCACGTCATCAAGAACGCCAAATCCATTCTTGTGAAGTCTCAGTCTGGCCTTCTCTCTGCAAAAATTGTTAGCACAGATTCTCAGAATGATATTGCGCTGCTGAAAGTGGAAGGCGCTTTCAAGCCTCTCCCCCTAGTATCCAGCCGCGACGCCAAGATGGGCGCCACCATTTTTACATTGGGTTTTCCCAACCCGGACCTTCAGGGCATATCTCCAAAACTAACCAAAGGCGAAATCAGCTCCCTCGCCGGTGTTCAAGATGACCCACGCCATTTCCAGATCAGCGTGCCCGTTCAGCCTGGTAACTCGGGAGGCCCCCTTGTGGACGACTCCGGAAATGTCATCGGTATTGTCAGTGCCCGCCTTAACGAGTTCGTCTCTTTGGCATCCTCCGGCTCTTTGCCCCAAAATGTTAATTATGCCCTCAAGAGCTCTTTCCTAAACGCATTTCTTGAGGCTCAATCTGCGGTCTCTTCAGGGCTCCCAAAACCGCGCACCGCGACCGGACAGAAACTTGAAGACCTCGTAAAGCAAACCGAGCCTTCCGTTGTCATGGTGGTTGTTTACTGAAATGCTAGCCATTTGTAGACATCTCCCGCAGTTGTTGAACGCCCGCACCGTCAGCTAGGGTCCACCACCTCGCGCTGCCATCCCGGCTTTGCTTCTGGTGCGGATGTCGGCGCCCCGACACCCCCGCCTTTCCCATTTTCACCCCCACCCCTCCCGCGCTATCTTCCGCCCGCTTGAACACAAATCGTCACGCGCCAGGAACACCGGCTTTCTGTAAGCGGTGATTTAGCGACCTCCTGTTAGGCGCCGGCGGGACATGGTAAACGGGGAGCGATGAAAACTTCGCCTCGTTCCCACCGGACCAAGCGCACCCCCGCCGCCGAGCGCGCCCGACTGCTGGCGGCGTTCGAACGGAGTAGTTTATCCGCCGCCGCCTTCGCGCGCCAACACGGCCTCCACTACACCACTTTCTGCGGCTGGCGCCACCAGCGCGCCAAGCTCAAACCCGCCCCCGCCTTCGTTCAGGTCGAACTCACCGCGCCGCCCACCGCCGATGGATTGGTCGTCGAGTGGGGCGGCAACGTCCGGCTGCGGATTGGATCGTCCCGTCAGATCGCGCTGGCCGCGCAACTGCTTCAACACCTCAACACCGCCCGCTCATGTTGAGCTTCCACGCGCAGTTGAAGGTGTTCGTCGCCACCGCGCCCTGCGACCTGCGGATGAGTTTCAACGGTCTCTGGAACGCCGCCCAACAACAGCTCGGCGAAGATCCCAAGAGCGGCGCGCTCTTCGTCTTCGGCAACCGCCGCCGCAACCGGATCAAGATTCTCTATTTTGACGGCACCGGCGTTTGCGTTCTGGCCAAACGCCTGGAGTCGGGCACGTTCGCCTGGCCGCACAGTGCCGGCGAGCCGGGCGCGAAAATCAAACTCGCGCCGCAAGCGTTGCAACTGTTGCTCGACGGCGTCGAACTCAAGGACGCCGCGCGGCGCGCGTGGTATGAGGCCGCCGCGTGAGGTGATTTTGCAGCGCGAAAAATTTTCCGAAATAGTTTGAACTGTCGGGTTGCGCATTGGTCTGAGTTTGCCCCTTCGGGTTGCGCCGAATTTTGCCTGGGGCTGCGTTGCTCCTCGGTCACAGCCCCACTGGCGGGGGATGCTCGCTCGTCGCGCCTTGCCCCAGGCCAAATTGGGCGCAACGAACGTGAG
>VFZW01000640.1 GCA_016871055.1 Acidobacteriota bacterium | reverse complement strand
CTACCGGGCGGCCAGTTGGAAGACGGCGCGCCGGGTGGTGGCGAAGATCGAGTTCCACTGTGGCGAGTTGTTTCCGCGGGTGGGCTTCATCGTGACCAAACTGGAGACGGACAGCCGAGCGGTGGTGCGGTTCTACAACAAGCGTGGGACGGCGGAGCAATGGATCAAGGAAGACAAGCAGGCGGTGAAGATGACGCGGCTGAGTTGCCATCGATTCCGATCGAAGGAGGTTCGCCTGATGCTGAGCCTGATCGCCTACAACTTGGGCAACCTGTGGACGGGGTGCTCTCTGGGCCGGGTGCTGCCGAAGCAGATCGAGAACTGGTCGCTGACGAGTTTGCAGCATCGGCTAGTGGAGACCGGCGGCAGATTGGTCAAGCGCGCCCGCTACTACTGGCTGATGTTGGCTGAGAGCCATCTGACGCGCCGGCTGTTCGGGAGCATGGTGCGGCGGATCGAGGCGCTGCCGGCCGGGGGAAGATCGGCCCGGAGAGGTGGAAATCTTGGGAGAAAGGGGGCAGGAGGGAGAGGTATCGAGATGACTGTCGGAAACAGGCATGTTGTCGGTTTTCGTTTTTGTGCGATGGTCCGAAGAAGCCATCCGCAGGCACTGGCCCGCCCTGGGAAAGGGCATTTCGATCAACTCCGGCGCCGGGGCGAGGCGTAGGGCGTATACTCACCGAGTCCGGGAAGCCAAAAACGGAAATCCCGGAAACACAGTTCGGTGGACGCGATCAAGTGGCGTGAGGGGCGGGCCTAAGCCCGCAGCCCAATCTTACGGCCGGTGCGCGATTCCAGGTACTGCAGATCGGTTTCCGCGGTAGCATGATCATGGTTGAGCACTCCGGCCTTCTTCGCCTCAGCGAGCATCGCATGAAGCCCAGCCTGCAGCACCAATAGCGTGCGGCCGTCCATTGTGGAATGCGCCATCTGCCCGATGGCCCGCAGCGGCGACAAGCCGGCGACTCCGAAACCCATCATTTGCGTGTTTGCGAACATTCCAACTCCTTTTTGTCGCACGACCGTTCTTCACCGGACGCGGCGGCACCTTGTACTATGACCCGGCACCCTGCGTGCGAATTATATACGAAGCTTTTGAAGTCATGCCTCATTACGTCTCGCGGGCTGAAGCGCGTGACATCCCGGCGTGTGGATATGGCCACGTTACTCGGGGAAACCCGGCAAAGGTTCGGGGATGAGCTGGTTTGCGGACTCACGGCCGAGTCGCTGGGTTGGCTGCTGGACGCCAACGCGCGCGACGCCGATACCCTCGCGCCGCCCACGCACTTGGATGTACTCCAGTCCTGCATCGAGGCGGTGGTGGATGAAGCAGTCCCCGGCGATTTCGTGGAAGCCGGATGTTTTCGCGGCGGACAATGTGTACTTATGTCCGGCGTCCTGAAGGCCCTCGACGATAGCGGGCGCACGGTGTTTGCGGCCGATTCGTTTGGAGGACTTCCGGAGCCCGATCCGAGGCAGTCGCCCGATGACGCGGTGTGGTATCACCTTTTGGGCTCGATCGGGCGTTTCGGCGCAACGCTCGGCGAATTTGAAGATACGCTGAACCGGTACGGTTTGCTCCACGGTGGTGTACGGCCAGTAGCAGGATGGTTTCGTGCATCGCTTCCCGATGCCGCAATCGAATCGCTGGCCGTCATCCGGCTGGACTGCACATTCTACCAATCTACTTTCGATACGCTGGAGATCCTGTACCCGAAGCTTTCCAAAGGCGGGTTTGTGATTAGCGCCGACTACGGGGCGCCAACCGGAGCCCGGCGTGCGGTGGACAAGTACCGAGTCGATCAGGGCATCGACGACCCGCTGATCAGGATTGACGGGCAAGGCGTCCTGTGGCGCAGAGCCGATTGAAGAGACAAAAAGAGAAATTCCTCACGTTCTTTCCGGCGCTGCTCAACGAATTCCGATTGGGTTCCAATTGGGCCAAATCCGCCGCATCGGCCCGCGAACGGACACAGACTTCAAGATCGAAGAACTCGACATTAACGGAATGCTGGTGGGCGGACCGGGCGGCCGTCGGTTTCGGGACGATGAGTAAAATTTTCGACGATCAATATCGAGGGCTATCTCGGCATGGGGGAAATCGCGGATAGCGCTGACGATATTCATGTGGTCGCCACGGTGGGAGGGGATGTCAGAAGGCTTGCGAACGACAATCTGTTGGGAGGAGGCCTGACTTGGACCGCAGACGGCAAGGAAATCCTATGTTCATCGCAGCGTGGGGG
>VFZW01000639.1 GCA_016871055.1 Acidobacteriota bacterium | reverse complement strand
TGCCGAATGACTGACAACGGGGCAGCGAAAGCCGGAATCTGGAGCGGCTTCAGCCGCGTCCTGCGACTTTCAGTCGCCCATCGACCCCACCGCCTTCAGGCGGTGGTTGTTCAGTTTGCTACTTTTCCGCTCCGTTCGCCAACGGGTGTATGCTCGATGCTGATGAAAGCGTTTACTGGGCGGGTCATCCTGCCCGATTCGATCTTCGAACGAGGCAGTGTGTTTTGCGAAGGAGGCCGGATCGTCGAGGTTTCGCGGCGACGGCCCGGGCGCGGCGTCAGCGCGGTCGTCGACGCGGGCGGCGGTTATATTGCGCCGGGATTTGTCGACATTCACGTGCATGGCGGTGCAGGCGCGGACTACATGGACGGCACGCGCGAAGCCGTCGAGCGCGCCAACCTCGCGCACGCGCGGCACGGCACGACGACCGTGTTTCCCACGACGACGACCGGTTCGCCCGAAGAGCTGGAGCGCATGTTCGCGGCGTGCCGAGAGGCCCGCGCGGGCGCGCGAATCGGCGGAATTCACCTGTACGGCCCGTACTTCGCCGAGACGAAGGTCGGCTGCCATTCGAAAGACGGAAGGCGCAACCCTTCGGCCGCCGAGTATGATCGCTACTTCGCGACGAAGCAGGTTCGCATCGCGACCTGCGCGGCGGAGTTGCCCGGCGCGGTGGCGTTCTACCGTGCGGCGCGGAGGCGGCGTTGTTTGATTACGTGCGGGCACTCGGAGGCATCGTGGCCGGAGATGGAGGCCGCCTATGATGCCGGGATGCGGCATGTCGACCACTTCTGGTGCGCGATGAGTTCGGTGGCCAGCGTGCGCGCGCGGCTAGGCACGCCGATGCGCGGATCGATGGAGCAGTTTGTGCTGGCGCATGAGGAGATGTCGACCGAGGTCATCGCCGACGGCATGCATCTTTCCGATGAACTGTTGCGCTTCGCCTATCGATTCAAGGGCCCGAAGCGGTTGCTGCTGGTCACCGACGCCAACCGCGCGATGGACATGCCGCCGGGCCGTTATCGATTTGGGCCGAGTGAAACGGGCTCGTGGTTTGAGAGCGATGGGACGGTGGGTTTCGTGCGCGGATCGGGGCTGGCGTCGAGCGTAATCGCGCTTGATAGCGCCGTGCGTGTGATGGCGAAGGCCACCGGCGCGCCTTTGCACGAGGTGGTGCGCATGGCGTCGTTGACGCCGGCAGAGCGGGCGGGCGTGGCGCAGTCGGTCGGGAGTTTGGAGGTTGGTAAGCGCGCGGATGTGTTGGTGCTGTCGGAGGAGTTGGAGGTGCGGGCGACTTTTGTCGGTGGCGTGGCGGCGGTATGATGTTGGATATGGCGGCTAACGCGACGATGAATTCCGTGGCGGACTATCTGCGGATGAACGACAAGCCCGCGTTTGAATACCGGGATGGGGAGTTGACACAGAAGCATATGCCGACTAGAAAGCACTCCCTCCTACAGCACCGTATCAGCGAATTGATCATGCGGCTATTCGCTCAATACGAATCGCTTGGCGAAATGCACGTTCGCCTTCGTGCGGATCGATACCTCATCCCAGACGTGGCCGTTCAGCCTCGGAGTCATATTCAGGATCCGTACCCCACCGAACCCATCCCCCTTTGCGTCGAAATCCTCTCCCCCGACGATCGCTTCGGCGAAGTCGTCACCAAGTGTGAGGAGTATCACGAGTGGGGCGTGCCGATGACCTGGATCGTCGACCCGGAATCTCGCGTGGCGTGGGAGTACGCCAAGGGCGGCCGCGTGCACGAAATTCCGGCGGAAGGGTCGATTACCGCCTCCGACATCGTCATCCCAGTGGCCTCGATCTTCGAAGTGCTCGACTAACCGAGCCGCCCCCGTTTCCACCACCACACGGCGAACCCCGTACCGAACGGGAACTCAACGGCCGCAAGCCACGCCGCGATATCGGGCAACTTGCGCGCCCACGCTTTTTCGCCGAGCAGCCCGAAACCCGCAACCATCCCAACCACAAGCAACACCAGCGCCAGAAGAATCATCACGGCGCTGGCCAACAGAAGCGCCGTTCCGGTGTCTTCGGCGCGTGAATTTTGCGCTGTAAAGAGCCCGCCAAAACCCATCGCGGTCACGATCAGGCCGATCACGACCGCGAGGGCTTGTGCCAACGCTAGGCCGAAGTTCCCCCGCCGATAAGCAGTAGTTTTCACCGCAAGGTTCTCAGACAGCGTGGGTTGCGCGTTTTTTTGCCTTGTTCTGTATACCCATGTAAAT
>VFZW01000638.1 GCA_016871055.1 Acidobacteriota bacterium | reverse complement strand
GTAGTCAGGCAAAATTCCGCTTACAAAACCTCTAACCCCCTCTTTACCACCAACTTAGAGGCCGATTTCTGTTTGGAGCCGAGACTAAGATCCGCCCGAAGATCGCGCGGATGAGGTCCTTGCCGGCTTCGTTCTTGAGCGTCGGATCGTTCTCGGAAACGAACCGGTTGTAGCTGGCTTTGAGTTGCTGCTTCGCTTCAGCCTCCGCGGCCACTCCGCGTTCAGCTAGGACGACCAGCGCTCGGCTCATCGTCAGACGTTGCTCCTTGGCCGTGCGCCGGACAGCCTTTACGAGAGTCGCTGGAATCGTCACGCTCTGCCGAACGGATCTTGCCGGAGCCGCTTTGCGTTGAGTTGCCATGCACTCAGCATAGCCGATGCACCAGTGTGGTGCGCCACGCCCCTACCGAAACGTCCGCAACGCCGCATCGTCAAGATGCGCCACCGAGTTAAACCCCATCAGCGAAACATCGCCCCCACGCACACGCAGCGTCGTCACCGACGAGTTATAACAAGCCCCAGCCATGCGCATCGCCTGCTCATCGCCACTGCCAAGCAACGACGCCAACAACAACCCAATCGGCGTCGCCGAAGTAAAGATCGCTACGTGCTCGCCCGAAGCCACGCCGCGAATCAGATCCATCGTCGACGTCGCCCGCGCCTTAAACTCCGCCCACGACTCCCCCTCCACCGCCGCCCCAGCCTGCCACGCCTGAAACACCGTCACATCGCATCGATTCCACTGTCGATGCACCGGCGCGTCGACAGCCTCCATCGCACGCTGCATCTCGAAATACTCCTCGCGAAACAGCGCATCGCTCTCGCATAACCGCGGCGCCAGCGACCGATACACCTGATCCAAATCGAACTCCGCAAACCTCGCGTCGATCAACGGATCGGCCACAGCCGCAATTCGCGCCGTCTCGCGCTGCCGCTCCAGACTTCCCGCGACCACCCGGTCCAACGCAATCCCCTCGCGCGCAAACCAGGCGCCCAGCGCTTCCGCCTGCGTGCGCCCCAATTCGCTCAGCGTGTCGTAGTTCTGCCGCAGCCCCGCCTGCCCATGCCGAATCAAATAAACACGGCTCATTCCGCAATCAGCTCCCCGGCGCGATCAATCAAAAACCGCACCCGCGGACGGAAGTCGCGAAACCGTGCATCGGCCGTCTGCCCGCGCACATAACGCACGTAGATCTGCTGCAAAATCACCGCCAGCTTAAACACGCCCAGCGCTTCGTACCACCGCACGCGCGACACATCGCGGCCCGTTTTCAGAGCATACCGTTCGATCAACTCTTCGCGCGTGAACCAACCCTGGCCGCGCGGCGCATCATACGCGCTGCCGATCGTCCAGTAACAAAGCGTCAAACCCAAATCGGCTAGCGGATCGCCCACCGTTGTCATCTCCCAATCCAGCACCGCCGCCACGCGCGCCAAATCCGGCGTCAGCATCACGTTGTCGATCTTGTAGTCGTTGTGCACCACCGACGCATCGCGGCTCACTGGAATCGTCGTTCGCAAGTAGTCGATCACGCGCGTGGCATCGGGCCGGTCCGGCGTGTCCGCGCGCATCCATCGTTCGGACCACCCGCCCACTTGCCTGTCTAAAAATCCTTCGGGCTTGCCAATCGCAATCAACCCCGACGCCTGCAAATCGATCGCGTGCAGGTCCACCAGGCAATCGACAAACGCCTCGCTGATCCGCCGCGCCGACGCCGCATCGGGCACATCCAATGGATTGCGAAAGATCGCCCCCACGCGCCGTTCCATCACATAAAACACCGCGCCGATCACGTCCGCGTCTTCGCACAGCCGCACCACGCGCGGCGCATACGGAAACACCGGATGCAGCGCGCGCAAGATCGAAAACTCGCGCGCCATGTCGTGCGCCTTCGGCGGCACCGGGCCAAGCGGCGCGCGCCGCAGCACGTACTCGCCAGACGCCGCCCGTAACAGGTACGTTAAGTTCGAATGCCCGCCGGGAAACTGCTCAACCGCGACCGTCTCGCCAAACCACGCCGACAATCGATCCAGGGGCAACTCCTCACCGGGACGCACTGGAGCCGTATCGCTCATTCAGTCTATTGAAACACGCACGCGCCCTATCGCTCATCCCCAACCCCAAACGCCCATCTACGCCGACAACCCTACAGAGATGGGATGAGAAGGCCGGCACCACGGAAAGCGATAAGCTTTCAAAGCGCACTCGAAGTGCAGAAAGGAACCGGCCTATGAAGAAGCGTATCACCATGGTGG
>VFZW01000637.1 GCA_016871055.1 Acidobacteriota bacterium | reverse complement strand
CCGGATGTCGTGCGGGACATGGTCCACAAGGCGTGGGAAGGACACCTGCGGCAATTCACCGCGGCGAAGACGAAAGAGGTCGAGTTCGCTCGCGATGGAATGTACTACCGCGAGTTCCCGGTGATGATGGACTGGCTGCACAACGGCGAGGGATTGTGCGTCTTCAACTTGATGGGCCTGTCGGCTCTGCATGCTCCGAAGTTTGCTGATCGAGTTCGCCGTTTCGCCGACTTTTACGTCCCGGCGGACGACAACCCGCTCAATCAGACGGCATCAGCGAATTACGATTCGAAGTTGAAGTTGATCCGCAGCATGTTCAACGGCAGTCGCGGGCCGTTGCTCCGCAAAGCGACAGCACTTGATTGGGCAGGAGATCCGATTGAGATCGAAGGCCGCTTCAAGCCGGGGCATGGCGAGCGGACGTTTGCCGAGATGCTCAAGCACTTCGAGGAATACACCGACACGCTCGGCGATCATCCGCAGAATCTGCTTGCAACGTCGTTGGCGTTTAATGCGTTCGCGCTGACTCACGAGGAGAAGTACAAACGCTGGGTGCAGGAGTACGTTGATGCGTGGTGCGAGCGAGCGGCCGCGAACAACGGGATTCTTCCTTCAAACATTGGCCGCGACGGTAAGATCGGTGGCGAGGTGGGCGGGAAGTGGTACGGCGGCACCTACGGCTGGGGCTTCACGGTGACTGACCCCGTCACCGGCAAGAAGGCTCACCGCAGCACAGTGCGGTTGAGCCTGACTGGATTCGGCAATGCATTGTTGCTGACGGGCGATCAGAAATACGTCGATGTCTGGCGGCGGCAGATCGACGCGGTGAACTCGAACGCGAAAGTTGTCGACGGCAAGAAGCTGTATCCGCAGATGTTCGGGGACCAGGGGTGGTACGACTTTCAAGCTTCGCCGTGGGAGCCGGGACTCTTGGAGATCGCGTACTGGTCGATGCGAGACGACGATCTGGCGCGAGTTGCCAATCACCCGTGGATTGCGTACCTGCAAGGCCGCGCGCCGGCCTATGCCGAATCCGCATTGCGTGCCGACTTGAATCGCATTCGTCTGCGAGTGTCAGAAATGCGAAAGGACACGACCACGCCCGACACGCGATTGTCGGATGACCCGATGAAGTTTAATCCGTGCTCAGTGGATAGCCTGGTGCATCTGGTGTTCGGTGGGATTGATCCCGGTAAGATCGGCTCGCCGTTGCACGCGAGGTTGCGGTATTTCGATCCGCAGCAGGGACGTCCTGGATTGCCCGCCGATGTCGCGGCGCTGGTTGATCGCCTGACGGCCGACGAAGTCCGAGTCACGCTGGTGAATGTGCATCAGACGGAACCAAGAGCCGTGATCATCCAAGCGGGAGCGTACGGCGAACATCAAATTGAATCGATGAAGATGGACGGTCGATTGCAGCCGGTTAACGATCGTCGAGTGGTCGTCCATCTGCCTCCCGGTTGCGGTGGGGAGCTGACGTTGCGGACGAAGCGGTATCAAAATGTCGTGCGTTTCGATTAAGCCCAATGATGATTCGAGAATCGAGATTTGACGATGGGACGCTGGCCGGACAACCGACGCTCGCAGTTGGCAACATTCGGGATTCTGTTTGTTGTGTTTCCGTTGCTTTGCTGGCTGACATGGTGGTTCGTCCGGCGATGACGTGGCGCAAGAAGCGAGCCACGTCATCCGTTCACATCGAGCGTACGAATTGACGCCGAGGGAATGACGCTCCGTTCGCTTCGTTCTTTCAGTCCGCGGAGTACCACCAGCCAAAGTGTGCCGATGAGGACTCCACTCAGCACGAGTGCCCAGGCCCCGTCGCGACGCAACCGAGCCGCCATTGCATCGACGGGACGCAGCACCGCCGATTTGCGCTCTTGGACGATCGCGAACCAGCCGGTGTCGCCGACTCGACTGAATGCGGCTAGCCATTCCCCGCCGTATTCGTCGGGGCTGAATTCTCCAACCGGATCGATGTAGTCTCGCATTTGGATCACGACGGGTATCGCAGCCGGTTCGCCAGGCGCGGGAGTGGGACGCAACAGAGCAATCGTCTCGTCGGACAATCGCAGTGTAGGAACATCATCCTTGGTGGAATCATCGCGACGTCGATCGCAAATCCACGGGTGGTCCAGCAGTTGCCAGTTTCGATCATCGATCAACACGATTTTGCGAGAGCTGTCCGTTTCCTCATCGGCTTCCGCGTCAGGGTGACGGCCCGGCACATAGGGTGACAGCAACTTCCCCAATTCC
>VFZW01000636.1 GCA_016871055.1 Acidobacteriota bacterium | reverse complement strand
TCTAACTCGTTTGGAGTGTGTCGATTGCCCCGTTTTGCCAAGGGGAACTTCGGTTTAAGACACTCGTCACGGTCGGAGCTCATGGCGTTCGCGGTCAGGGCAATGATCCACGGTTTCTCGTGCCAGGGTTCGTTCGCGCGGATCCGGCGCGCAGCCTCCAGCCCATCCATTTCGGGCATTTGGATATCCATGAAAATGAGGTCGAACTCTTCGCGCGCCATCGCGTTCAGGACCTCCAGCCCGTTTACCGCCGTCGCCGCATGATATCCGAGCCGTTTCAACAGACTCGTCACGACCTTTAGATTGACGGCATTGTCATCCGCCACCAGTATCCGCAGGTCGGACTGCGCCACCGTGACGGCGGGACGGACGGACGCCGATTCGGCAGTGCCGTTGATAGACAGCCAAAGTAGCCGGGGTTTCAGCGGCAGCGGAATAATGCGATGCATCCTCGACACAGACTTCAGGCCGGGCTGCGGCGACAACTCGATCCAGAGTTGATTGCGTAACTCCTTGGGCGGTGGCGAGTCGGATATGACAATGGTCGCCGGCGTTTCGCTCTGCATCGTCGCATGGCTCCTCGCCAGGAGCATCTCCACGACGTTCCGTGTCCAGGGACGTGATATCGCAACTCGAAAGACCGCATCCTTCGGGAGTTCCGGCAAGGAGGCCTCCGACGGCACCACCTCGCAGATCACGCTCGCCGTAAACGTACTTCCCTTTCCCGGTGTCGAGCCAACAAACAAATCGCCTTGCATGGCTCGCACGAGATGCCGGCTGATCGCCAGCCCAAGGCCCGTTCCGCCGTGTCTCCGGCGGCTCGTGCTATCCAACTGCTGGAACGGCTTAAACAGCTTTTCCAGTTGATCGCCCTCGATGCCTATCCCCGAGTCCTTCACGGCGAAGAACAATCTTACGTGCCGATCGCCCGCGGGCTCAGCCGACAACGCCAGTGTTACTGAACCCGTCTCAGTGAACTTTACGGCGTTGCTCAAAAGGTTCATCAGCACCTGACGCAAGCGCGACGAGTCGATCATTACCCGTTCCGGCACCTCGGGTGCCACCAGATAGCCGATCTCCAAGTTCTTCATCAACGCAGCCGTCGCGACAAGATCCAACGCATCTTCCACGATCAGCGCCGGGCTGGCGATCTCCGGGTACAAGTCCAACTTTCCCGACTCGATCTTCGAGAGATCCAGCACGTCGTTGATAATCGCCAGCAGCATGTTGGCGCTCACACGAATCGTATCGAGACCTCGCCGGTGCTCGCCCTGGGCCTGATCGAGCAAAATGTCGGAAAACCCGATGATTGCGTTCAGCGGCGTACGAATCTCGTGACTCATGTTCGCCACGAAACTCGACTTCATCCGCGACGCCTCTTCGGCCTGCACCACCGCCGCTTGCGGTTCCTTCGTGCGCTCACTCACCGCGCGCCGGAGGAAATAAATCCACAGCCCAGCCGCCAGAGCAATCAACGCAAACAAGTACAACAATTGCGACGAGATCGGTGCGGGCCGGTCCACGATCACGATGTCGTCGCCCGAACGCAGCGCCAGTTCATGCGGCGCCGGCGCCTCGTTTGAATCGCTTTGCGGTACCAGAACGCCCCGCAAGATAATCCGCATTCCCGGTTCCAGTGCCGCGAGCACACTTGCTTCGCCCTTTAGACGGACGAACGCACGGAACGGCTCTTCGCCTCGAAGCCACACGTATTCAAATTCACCGCGCCGAAAGACGTCCGCCACGACGCCGTCAACTTCGGCCAGAGTATGCTGCCAGTCCGGCTTGCGCGCCTCATCCGGCAACAATCGCCGGGGCTTCAACGGTGCGCTGGCGCCTAGGTCTTCGACCTTGGCCGCCAGCAGTTCCAACGATTGCCCGCGGCCCAGCGAACAACTCCCGGACAGCCGCAGCCGCGCCCCCGTTTGTACCGCCGCTCCATGCCGTACAAGTATCCCGCCCGTATCGTCTTCTAAATAGAAGACGTTTTGCACGTCGGAAGGGATCATAGCCACCGTGCCCTCAACCGTGCACTCGCGAGCGGCCGCCGTCGCCTCGATCGTTAACCGCCCGCGTATTTCTTCGACCGGCTCGACCGCGCTCCAGCAGGCAGACGCGGAGACGAGTGCTAGTCTCCTGTCTTGGATAATTCGTTACAACGGCGCACCTTGTCGAGGATAACGTCTGCGGAGGCCTTCCATGTGAAGGGGGTCGGGGCTCCGTTCCAACCGGCCAGCCAGTGGTAGATGGCGGTTTCCAATTCGTGGACACTGTGGAAGGTGCCACGCCGGATCATGCGCTCGGTGATCAGTGCGAAGAAGCGTTCCACTTGGTTG
>VFZW01000635.1 GCA_016871055.1 Acidobacteriota bacterium | reverse complement strand
CGTGGTCGGGTTGCCGAAGTTGGCGTGGTTGAGAAAGTTCAGGCTCTCCCAGCGGAATTGGAGTTTGTGGTTTTCCCAGGGCATGGAGAAATCCTTCAATACCGACAGATCGCCGATGATGGCGGCGGGGCCCGTGGCGACGGCACGGCCGAGGGTCCCGAACGTCAATTGAGGCGGCGCGACAAAGGTGGAGGTATTGAAGTACGTTTGGCTGAGGACGTTCGCGCGCCAGTTGGCGTTCTGTGCATACGGGCCGGTGGCGTTGGAACGTACGGCGGCCGCGGTGTTGTAGATGGCGGCGGCGTTGTTCTCGACGATGCCGAAGGGCACGCCGGAGCGGAACTCTATGATGAGGCCGGTGGACCAGCCGCCGGCGACGGCGTCGAGAACGCTGTTTGCGATCTTCACGGCGCGGCCCTTGCCGAAGGGCAGCCCATAAACCGTGTTGCCGATGAACCGGTGGCCAACGTGGTTGCCGGAGAGGCCGCGATCGGCGCGGCGATCGTAGAAGTTGGCCAGCGCGCCGGCGGCGCCCAGTTCGTTGCGGGAGTTCACGTCGTCGATGAGTTTCGACCATGTGTAGTTCATGCCGAACTGCAAACCGCGGCTGAAACGCTTTTCAAGTTTGATGTTCGACCCGTGATAGTTCGAGTTGCCGATGGTGGGGCTGTGTTCACGCACGTCGGAGAACTGCGGGAACGGGCGCAATGCCTGCACGTTGCCCGCGCGCATGCGGGACGGCTCGACCTGATTGATGGACTGTGTGCCGGTCACCGTGAGCTTGTGGCCGAGGGTACCGAGATAGCCGATTTCCAACAGTGTGTTGCCGGGGAGGATGCGTTGCACGTTTAAGTTGAACGTCTGTGTGTAGGGAATTTGGCGTTTGCCTGGATTGAAGAACTCGACCGCGAAGATTGGGTTCTGGCCGACGGGGACCGCACCGAAACCGGGCGAAAGTGTATTCGCCACCGTGGGCGGCAGGCCGTTGCGAAGCTGGATGGCCGCCGTGCGCCCGCCGTCGACGGAGGTGACCGAGACGGCCGTGGAAAAACCGGCGCGGACGGCGAGAGGCGTAGCCTGATCGTATTGCCCGACGAACACGAGAGCGCCACCGCCGCGAATGACCCACTTGTCCCTGGCGCGCCAGGCGAAGCCGATGCGCGGGCCGAAGTTGTTGTAGTCGAAACCGGAGGCGTACTTGGGGAGTCCGTCGCGGCCGGAGAAGGTGATCACGCCCGGGCAATTGCAGACCGGGTTGATGGCGGCGCGGTCGAAGGAGTTTTGCTGGTTGCTGCTTTCGTAGCGAGGAGTGTCGATATCCCAACGCAATCCAAGGTTAAGCGTCAACGCGTTGTTGACCTTCCAATCGGTCTGCGCGTACATGCCGAGGGTGGCGCCGTTGGAGATGACGGCCTTCGACTCGTCGCGCGAGGCCGAGGCGACGTGGCCGAGCAGGAGCGAAGCCAGCGCGTCGTTGGTGCCGACAGGCGTGAAGTTGAAGACGCCGCCGGCCGAGCCGAGAGGCACATCGGTGTTGCGGGAGAAGCGATACTCGCCGCCGAACTTGAGGGTGTGTTTGCCGGCGATCCTGGTTAACGAACCCGTGTAGTGATCGCCGCGAATCGGCGATTGGATGCGCTCCTGCTCGGCCCGCTGGAAGGGTTCCAGGCCTGTGAGAGTGACGCGCGGAAAATAGTCCGGGTTTGTGCCGCGAATCCCGATTTTCTGTGAAAGGCCGAGTCCCTTATTGGCCGTGATGGGATGGAACTTGCGGCGATCGTACGCGTAGCGGAGTTCCATGACTGTGGTGGGGTTGAACGAGTGGATCCAGGTTGGAGAGAGACTGTAGTAGCTGTTCTCGACGACCTCGCCGTACTGGTCGGTGTTGTCCCGGAAGACTGGCCGCTGATAGGTGTTGTTTACGTTGTGAAGGTAGCGGACATAGAAACGATCATTGGCGGAAATCGTATGATCGCCTCGAGCCACCATAACGGTCGGGTTGCCGCCAGTGGGGTTGTTCACGCGAAAGTTGGCGGTGCGGGAAGCCTGACCGGGAACGTTGGGCTCCGGATAATACTGGGCGATGGCGACGCCGACGGGGTCCATACGGGCAGTCGGGATGGTGTTGTTCGGGAAGGGCGCGAGATTGGCGAGCGGATCGGTAATTGCGCCGGGGAAACGGCCGGCGATCTCACTTGAGTTGGGCACGCTGAGAATTCGGGTGGACTGGCTGCGTGTGCGGATTTTCTCCAGGTTGTAAAAAAAGAACGTCCGGTTCTTAACGACCGGTCCGGAGATGCTGCCGCCGAACTGGTGGTACCGAAGCACGGGCTTGCG
>VFZW01000634.1 GCA_016871055.1 Acidobacteriota bacterium | reverse complement strand
TGCGGAGACCGACTTGGCCAGTGCGTCGCAAGAGCCGTTGAAAGCCGCGAGATCGTTGTAGAAGTTCGCACTGATGGCGACGTAGGAATACGAAGTCTTGTCTGGGTCGATGAGCTCTGCGATCTTTTCTCCCTCGGCGAATGCGCGCGCGGCGTCGGCGCGGCGGCCGGCGCGGATCAAGAGCGCGGCGTAGATGCGAAAGTCGCGCAGAATCAGATACCGAAGTCCGGGTTGCTTGGGGTAGTCCTTGACAATTTCCCAGCGGTAAGCGATTCCGCGATCCACCGCCGCGATTGCCGCGGGCGGACTGTCGCGGTACTGCGTGACGGCCGCCAGAACCAGCGCTTCGGCCAGATTGGCCTTGTCGGTCGCCGCGCGGCCCGAGCGCGCGAAGGCGGTCTCGGCGATGGCGAGGGCGCGAAGCGCATGGCGACGCGCCGCGGCGGGATCGGAATCCACGAGCAGGTCGCCAAGGGAGATGGCGACGGCGAGAACGTCGACGTCGGCCAACACGTTGCTCAGGTCCCTGGCGAAGAGCTCTTCGACGATGGCAAGCGCGCGGATCAAGTGCTTGTGCGCCTCGTCCCGGCGCTCCATATGAAAGCCGTCCGCCGACCAAAGCACTCGCGCGAGGATCAAATGCTCGTTGTAAAGAGCACGTTTCCAGGTGGCGTTTGCCGGGAACTTCGCCGAGAGTCTTTCGCGGAGATCGATGGAGCGTATGAGGATTTCGCGGGCCTCTTCAAGTTGGCCCGTAAACGACAACGGGTTTGCAAGCAGAGTGTAACCGTAGGCGAGCGCAATGTCGGCGACTTCGCTCGGAAACTTCTCTCGGCGAGCGGTTGCAAGGGCGATGAGTTCGCGCGCCTCGGAGATCGCGAGCGCGTTATCGGAGCGGCGAAATGCACGCCTGGAGTGCTTTCCGAGCAGGTCTGTCAGCGTTTCGTAGCCAGCCTCGCTCTCTGGATTCGCGGAGGCAAATGCGCGGGCGTCGCGCAAACAGATCTCCATGAGTTTCTCGTCGTTCTGCACGCCAAGAATGCGTCCGTGCGCATAGGCCAGATCGAGCCGCTCGCGCGATCCGACCGGCTTTCCATTCGCGCGGCGCTCCCGAATCCTGATCGCCTTCACATACGCGTTTGTCGATTCGTTGCGTTTGCCAAGGTTGGCGATGCCGGCACCGCCCAGGACATCGCCCACCCGCATATACGCCGTGGCGATTTCGTCTTCCAGCGACGCATCGCCCCGCGCATCGGCCGAGAGCGAATCGAGATATTCCAGCGCGGTTTTGACGAGCAATTCGCGGGCTTGCGTTGTGCCGGTGATATCGCGAATCTGCGCGTCTAAGTCGAATAAAAACGTATTGGCGAGCTTGCGCACCTGTTGGAAACGCTGCTCGGCGCGGCGTTGCGCGCGAACGATCATGAAGACCCCGGTGACGATCGACACCGCCACCAGCGCCGCCGCGGCGACACCGATGCGATGGCGGCGCACGAACTTGTTGGCGCGGTAGAGCAATGTGTCGGGCCGCGCGGCGACGGGTCGGTGCGCGAGGTAGTTGTCGATATCGGTGGCGAACTCGCGTGCGCTGGGGTAGCGGCGCGCGGGCTCCTTCTTTAGCGCCATGAACACGATGTTGTCGAGTTCGTCGCCGAAGCCCGGAGCGGCGGGTTCGACTTCACAAATGAGGTGTTCGATTTCAGCCGGAGTCAGCGTGTCGATGTTGTGCGGACGCCTGCCGGTTAGCAGTTCGTAGAGCACCGCGCCGAGTTGATAGACATCGGTAGCGGTTGTGATTTCGCGCCCGAGAATTTGTTCGGGGCTGGCGTAGTCGGGCGTCAGCATCAATGCGCCGGTGCGCGTTATCGCGGTTTTGGCGGCGTTTTCGCCGAGCATCTTGCTGATGCCGAAGTCGAGTAGTTTCGGCTCGCCCGAGCTTGTGACCAAAATATTGCCGGGCTTGATGTCGCGATGGACGACGAGTTTGCGATGGGCGTAGTCCACAGCGTCACAGACCTTGCGGAACAGTTGCAGCTTTTCGTTGACGGTGCAGCCGTTCACGTATTGATCGAGCGGAAGGCCGTCGACGTACGCCATGACCATGTAAGGCGTTCCGTCGGCGAGGCGGCCGCCGTCTAGCACGAAGTTCCCCTTGGCAAAACGGGGCAATCGACACACTCCAAACGAGTTAGACGAAGAGGGGGGTGTGCGGCGCTGGGAACAAAGTGTTAGGGTGTGACGCCGAGGAGGTGAAAAGCGCGGAGTTGAACGGGGGTAGGCGAGGCAAGCATTTGGAAGGACTGGTCGCGCATGCGAACCTGATTTTGAGTCAGCGTGGCGAGATCGGCAAGGAG
>VFZW01000633.1 GCA_016871055.1 Acidobacteriota bacterium | reverse complement strand
CAGGCACGACCGCGATCTTCGCGAGGGTTTGAGCGTGCCGCTTCAGTTCCAATTGCTCGAAGCGGAGCAGTTGCCGTTCTATCTGGCGCGGCCCACGCCGGACACGCCGCAGGGAAACGTGGTCCGCGCGTCGATCGAATTCGATCCGTCCGGACGCCGCACGGCTTACTACTTCTACAAGGAGCATCCGGGCGAGCGGATCTTCTTCCCAACGGGAATGGATCTGATGCGGGTTCCGGCCGCGGAAGTGATGCATTTGTTTCGGGCACTTCGTCCTGGCCAACTGCGAGGCGTGCCGTGGATGGCGAACGCGCTGGTGCGGCTGTGGGAACTGGACCAGTACGACGACGCCGAACTGCTGCGGAAGAAGTTTGCCGCGATGATGATGGGCTTCATCACCCGTCAGAATCCTGACGACGCGTTCTTCCCGAACGCTACCCCGCAGGAAGCCACTGACGCCGGGGGCGCGGCGAATCCCGGCGGTCCTGGCGTCGCCGTGGCGCAGATCGAAGCAGGAACCATGACGGAATTGGAACCCGGCGAGGATGTGAAATTTAGCGAACCCGCCGATGTGGGCGGGAACTACGAGTCCTTCGAACGAATCCAGTTGCTCCGCATCGCGGCAGGGCTGGGTCTGCCGTACGACATGCTCACTGGCGATCTGTCCAAAACGAGCTATTCATCGATCCGGGCTGGCATTCTCTCGTTCCGGAGGCTGTGTGAGCAGATCCAGTTCGGTGTTTTCATCTACCAGTTCTGCCGTCCCACCTGGCGCGCGTTTGTAGAGCAGGCGGTCCTGGCGGGCAAACTCGACGCCCGTGATTATCAGCGAAACCGCGACGATTACCTGGCGGTCGAGTGGCACACGCCAAAGTGGGCGTGGGTTGATCCAGAGAAGGACGTCAAGGCCGAGATTATGGCAATCCGCGCGGGCCTCAAGTCGCGGAGCATGTCCATCAACGAGACTGGCCTCGACGAAGAAGAAGTGGACGCGCAGATCGCCCGCGACAACGAACGCGCGGACCGGCTGGGCCTGGTGCTCGACTCCGATCCGAGGAAAACGGATGCACGGGGTTCGGCGGCTGCCGCCGCACAGCCCAACAGCGAGGACGACGCCGCGCAGACCGAAGGCGGCCAGAAGGAGCCAGCGAAATGAAAGCGAACTATCTCCCGCACCTCGCGGGACGGGTCTTCGGCGTTCCACTGCTGATCCAGCCGCAGAAGTTAAGCGTCATCTTGCAAGCCATCGGGCCGCGTCTGGGGCTTCCGGCCGGAGAGATCGAGGTCCAGGGTTTGGGCATGCCGGTGGTGGCGCGGATGCGCATCGACGAGAATGACCCCGACGAGATGGACGATTCGGCCCAGGGCCAGAAGCCGTATCTGGTAACGCCCGATGGCATCGCGGTGATCGGTGTCTCCGGGACACTCGTCAAGAAGGCCAGTTGGCTCGATTCGGCGTCAGGGCTTCAATCCTACGAAAGCATCCGTGCCGGCTTCCAGGACGCGGTTGGCGATCCGCGCATTCAAGGCATCCTGCTCGACGTGGATTCGCCTGGCGGCGAAGTTGGCGGTCTGTTCGACCTCGCGGACGAGATCTACAACGCGCGTGCGGAGAAGCCGTGTATCGCCATTGCGGACGACGATGCGTTTTCGGCGGCGTATGCGATCGCCAGCAGCGCGCAACGCGTGTTTGTGACCCGCACCGGCGGTGTGGGCAGCGTCGGCGTGATCGCGCTGCACCTGGACCAGTCGGCCTTCGATGAAAAGGCTGGCAGAAAGTACACCGCCATCTACGCCGGCGCGCGGAAAAACGATTTCAACCCACACGAGCCGCTGTCCGGTTCGGCCAAGGACGAATTGCAGGCCGAGATCGACCGGCTCTACGGCATGTTCGCCGGCACAGTGGCGCGCAACCGGGAGATGAAACTGGCGTTGGTCCGCAACACCGAGGCGGGCCTGTATTACGCGGAGAAAGCCATCAGCGCTGGCTTCGCGGATCAGGTTGGGACTTTTGACGATGCGCTGGGGGCCGTTCTTGAAGCGGCGACGGCGCGCAAACAAGCTCGCGTGGCGGCGTCTGCCGCAACGCAGATCCCCAAAGGAGAAGCAACGATGAGTCAGCAAGTCGAAACGAAAACGGCAGACGCCCCCGCTGTACCGCTGGTGTCCGCCGAAGTGAAACTCCCGGAAGCGCCTGCTCCTGCCGCAGCCCTGCCGGTGGTTGACGCCGCCGCTATCGAAGCCCGGTTGCGCGCGGAGTACGAAGAGATTGCGGTGCTCTGCACTCTTTCCGGCCATCCCCAATTGGCCGCGGAGTTGATTGCAAGCAAGAAGACCGTGGCCCAGGTCCGTGAGCA
>VFZW01000632.1 GCA_016871055.1 Acidobacteriota bacterium | reverse complement strand
TTCCGCGAAGGTCATATCGATTGCGCCATGGATCCGATCGCTCGCCGTCGGGCGGCGCTTGACGAATGGCAATGCCCGCACGACGACACCAGGCCCAACCTGTTTCTCAGCAACTTGACCCCGAGGTGCATCCTCACACAAGCTCAACATGCTCAAAAAGCGGCGTGAACCCTCGAGCACATTCGGGGGCAGGTCCAGGCGCGGCTTCACGAGGCTGAGACGTGAAATTGTCTTCGACGGCCGGGCACCGCGTATTTTCGCCAAGGAATGATGCATGAGCGCCACGTACGATCCGATCGCATTCGAGCTGTTCAAGAACGCCATTTTCTCGATCGCGGATGAAATGGCGTTGACGGTGTTCCGCACGACCTATTCGGGCGTCCTGAAGGACAACATGGACTATTCCACCGGGCTCGCCGATGCCGATGGAAAGCTGGTGGCGCAGGGCTTGACCTTGCCCGGACACCTGGGTTCGGTGCCGACCGCCATGGAATCGATCATGCGTCATTTCGGCAACGACATGCGGCCAGGCGACGCCTTTATCATGAACGATCCGTTTGATGGCGGCATGCATCTGCCCGACATTTTCATCTTCAAGCCGATCTACCACGGCGATGAGCGCATGGCCTTCGCGGCCACGGTTTGCCATCACAGCGACGTAGGCGGTCGCGTTGCCGGTTCCAATGCCTCCGATTCGACGGAGATTTATGCCGAAGGTCTCCGCATCGCCCCGCTCAAGCTCTACGACGCGGGCGTGTTGAATCAGACGATCATGACGTTCATCGAGCGCAATGTGCGGCTGCCCGTCCAAGTCTTCGGTGATTTGCGTGCACAACTGGCTGCCTGTCACGTCGCCGAGAAGAAATTCGCGCAGGTGGTCGCGAAATATGGCGCGCAGCAAACCAAGACGTTCATGAGGGAGACGATCGACTATGCGGAGCGACTGACACGCAAGGCCTTGGAGGGCCTACCGGACGGCGAGTGGAGCTTTGAGGATTGGATCGATGATGACGGAATCGATCGCGGCAAGCCGATTCGCCTGTTCGTCACTATCCGCAAACGGGGTGACCACATGGTGGTCGACTGGACCGGCACCCATCCTCAGGTCAAAGGGGCCATCAA
This sequence comes from Acidobacteriota bacterium, assembly GCA_016871055.1. GTDB lineage: Bacteria > Acidobacteriota > Terriglobia > Bryobacterales > Bryobacteraceae. The sequence continues at coordinate 1,252 of VFZW01000632.1, read as the reverse complement.
CAACACGCTGTCCTACACCAAGGCCGCGTCTTACACCGGCGTGCGCTCTGTGCTCCCGACCGGCATCCCGAACAACGAGGGTGTCTTCCGAGCGATCGAGGTGATCTGCCCGGCGGGAACGGTGGGGAACGGCGTGCTGCCCGCGGCTTGCGCGGCGCGGGGCCTGACGGGATTCCGCATGACCGATTGCATGTTTGGCGCCCTCGCCATGATGTTGCCTGACAAGGTGAAAGCCGCGGGCGATGGCGGCAACACGGGCATCTCGATCGGCGGCTATCACGCCGACCGCAAGCCCTTCGTCTATGTCGACTTCACCTGCGGCGCCTGGGGGGCGCGGCCCTGGGCCGACGGGCTCGATGGCAACTCGCACATGTTCGCCAATATGGCCTCGCATTCGATCGAGGTGACCGAGGCCGAGCACCCGATTCAGCTCCTCGCCTACGAGTTCGTTCCGGATAAGGCCGGTGCTGGAAAATATCGGGGCGGCGTGCCGTTTCGTCGCGACTACCGGTTTACGGAAGCGGAGGGCGTTCTCCAGGTCCGCTCTGATCGTCGCGACCATCGACCCTTCGGACTCTATGGCGGCAGCCCCGGCCGACCCTCCGAGAACTACCTCAATCCCGACGGCGAAAACCACGTGCTGCCGAGCAAGTTCACCATGGACATTCGGAAGGACGATGTGTTTCGGCATGTCCTCGCCGGGGCCGGTGGATGGGGTGATCCGCTGGAGCGCGACTCAGAAGCCGTGTTGCGCGATGTGCGCAACGAATTGCTGTCGCCCGTGAAGGCGGAAGCCGACTATGGCGTGATCATCGACACGGCGCGTTGGGTAGTCGACATCGAAGCGACCGAGCGGCGGCGGGCTGCCATGCGAAAAGCGCGCGGCTGGCGTGAAGTACCCACCGTGCAGTGGCGCGATCCACCGCCGAGCCGGGACTAGCTGCAATGGCTCGATTCCGTGTCGGCGTCGATGTGGGTGGCACGTTCACCGATATCGTGCTGTTGGCCGCCGACGGCGCGGTGCACACCAAGAAGATTCTGTCGAGCGTCGAGAACTACGCACAGGCCATTGTCGATGGCCTTGCCGAGTTGTTTGGCGAGATCGGGCTTGGCGGCGAGGCGGTCGACGAGATTCGTCACGGCACCACGGTCGCGTCGAACGCGGTTCTGGAACGCAAGGGCGCCAAGGTTGGGCTGATCACGACAAAGGGCTTCCGCGACATCCTGGAGATTCGCACGCTCCGGATGCCGC
>VFZW01000631.1 GCA_016871055.1 Acidobacteriota bacterium | reverse complement strand
ATACCAGTATCCAGAAATATCAACCGAAAGTCAACCATACGATGCCTGATGCCTACGGAGATCAGAAATATAGGGTAATACACAAATCGCCCGAGCGCATGCCCGCTAAGTGATTCACAATGAACCGCTTACCTCGCGCTCCCGCACGAGGTAAACGCTCTTCGCAGTAAACTCCCGCTAGACGGTCGGCGGCGTAACCGGCGCTGGCTTCCCATCGCACCTTTTGTTTCCAGTTCCCCGATGACGCGCCGGTAAAGGCGTGCACCTCGCGGCTTAGGAGCGGCAGTGTATTTCGCGAATGGACGATCTCGCGGTCAACGCCATACTGGGCGGTGATTCGCGGATTGATCGCATAGCTGGCGCCGCCCGTGACGCCGCTGGTTCGGCCGGCGTTGGGGACTCCGCGCAATGCGTACTGGTTGGCGTGCACCGTCATCCAACTCGCACCGCGGCGGCCCCACGGCTGTTGGTGTTCGATCTCGGCCCGGCTCCTTGTGCCCGCGGCAGAGAGCCCTTCCATATATTCCCAAAACGGTTCGGAATAGGCCGCGCCGACTGTCGTCCGGCCCTTCCCGGTGAGCCAGCTATAGGCAGCGCCCGCGCCCGACTGTTCTGACCGATACAATTCAACCGTCAACTTCCGGGCGGTTTCGTTTTCCCATTTGGCCGACATCGTGCCGCGCCGGATCGTCCCATGGAAATCGGTGAGAGAAACCCGATTGACCTCCATTGTCATCCCGACGGTCCAGGCAGGACTTACGCGAAACTCTCCCGCCAACTTCGTGCCAAACTCGCGCCATCCCGGACCAACCGACTTCGAAGTGGTTTCGAAGCCGGACTCGGGAATCAATTCAACGCGTATCTGCTCGATCGCCTCGTCCCAGTCTTCGCGCCGCGGAGTCAACCGCTTGGCCCGCGCATACCAATCGGCGGCGCGGCGGCGGCGGCCCGCCTGATATTCGACGCTCGCCGCCTGGGCCCAAAGCTCCGCGCGGCGCGGCTCGCCCGCGACCAGAGTTTCCAATTGCCGCGCGGCCGAGGCGGTATCGCCCTTGGCGGCAGCCAGCTGCGCGCGCAACTGCGAGAGCCGGACGCTCGCGTCCCCATCACCCAGAACTTGCCCGGCCTCAACCAGACGCCCTTTATCCAAAAGCGCTGAGACATACTCGGCCTTGACACTCTGATCGTTTGGTTCGGCCGCGGCGAGAGCGGCAAACGCCTCGGACGCCTCATTCCATCGATCCAGCCGCGCCAGCAACTGCGCCTCCAATAGTTTGTTTTCATTCGCAGCCAGGGCCAAGGTCCACTTCTGCCGCGCTTGCTCTTCCTGATTGGCTCGCTTGGCCAGATCACCCAACAGGAGCAACGATTCGGCGTCTTGCTCGGCGCGGTAGAGCAAACCGGCCGCTTCTTTGTACCGGCCTTCGGCGTAGGCCAATTTACCGGACTCCCGCAGCGCTTCTCCATCCGCCGGGGCGACAGCCAAAAGCTGCGTGTACGACCGCGCGGCGAGATCGTTCAGATTCTCCTCCCGTGCCAGCCGGGCGTATCGCCGGAACTCCTCCGGGCGGCTCCCGCTTCCGATGGCCTCACCGAGGAGCTCCCGGTATTACGAGAGGTTCCTGGCCGTCTGATGAGCGCGCAAGAGCGCGTCCCGCACCTGCGGGTCGCCGCCCGATTCGATCGAGTCCACCTGCGATGCCGCCCCGGCATGGACGATCCGTTCGATCCACGCCGCGCGGTCGCCGCCCACGGCGGAGCGTGCGCGCCGCAACAACCAGCTGACTTCCGTTTCACCTGGTTTGTCTCCCCAGACATACAGCAACTGGTCGACATCGTTGCTCGTTGGGCCAGCCTGTTCCGCCAGCCGTTCGTAGATGCTTCTGGCCGATGACTTGTCTCCGCCCTCAAGAAGCCGCCACGCAAGCGCGCGCTGATCGCCGGGCGGAAGTCCCGGCCGGTTGGCGCGTTTAGCGAGATGCGGAAGCGCCGCATTGCTGTTCTCTTCCGCCAGAAGATCGGTTCTTTGATCGAGAGCCGGCGTGGGGAGGTCCGTGCGAGCGGCTTCGGCGCGCAGGAAATCTCCCAACATCTGTTTCCGGCCCGCGGAGCGCGCCGATTCGACAAAGTTCCAGAACCAGGGATCGCCCTTCGACCGCGCCAGGTCCGCCATCGCCGGTAACGCCAGATCCCATTGCTTTTGCAGACGCAGCAGTTCGACGAGTTCCTCGCGATCCGGCCCGTCCATTCGCGGCCGCGCCCAGTTCGCCAACTCCGCGCCGACGGGATGATACAGCGCGGCCGACCGCAGCATGCGGCCATAAAGCTCCCCGGCTTCGGCCAGATTCCGCAGCGGACGAAGATCGGCTAGTCTCCTGTCTTGGA
>VFZW01000630.1 GCA_016871055.1 Acidobacteriota bacterium | reverse complement strand
CAACGCGGCTTCTTCTACAAAACCTGGCTCAACCGGCCCGATGACTGGAAAATCGTCAAGGCCACCGCCGACGACTGCCCGCGCATCAGCGTCAAATTCCTCGCCCGCGAACGAGTCTCCATGGGCCAGACCGTCTTCAGCCGCGAATATCTGTGTGAATTCGTCGCCGGCCACCAACAGTTAGTCAGTCAGGAAGACGCCGACGCGATCTTCGATAGCGATTTCTAGAAGGGACACGCATACAAGAGAGAAACTACATCGATTTCGGGAGCCGAATACCGGATCCTTCGAGTTCGTCGAGAGACCAGTCGGGAATCGCGCCGGCGCGGCTGGCAACGATCGCGCCGAGTTGGTTGGCGAAACGCGCCGTGTGGTCGAGCGGCCACTGTTGCGCAAATCCGTAGAGCGCGGCGGCCGACCAGGCGTCTCCCGCGCCGACGGTGTCGACAGCTTCGATCGTCGGCGCTTCGACCGCGATGGCCTCGCCGTTGGCGTGGATGCGGCATCCGCGCGCGCCCAGCGTGACGCAGACCGCGGAGATATTGTGGCGGCGCAGCAGCGACGCTTCGTCTTCGCCGAGCCATGCCAGTTCGGCCTCATTGCATTTGACGACGGTAGCTTCCGAGAGCAGTTCTTCAGCCGTGTCGCGGTCTTCAAAACCGGGGCGCAGGTTGATGTCGTAGAAAAGCGGGATGCCCAGTAGCCGGAGTCGCGTGGCGCGAGCTTGTGGGCAGGTTTGTTGCAGGGTTCCGCAAACGAGCCAGTCCGCTTTCGGCACGGCTTCGACCCGCGGCTCTTCCCACGCCGAGGGACGGCGCAGATGGAAGGTGGGCTGCGCACGACCGTCGAGAGTGACATCGACGACACCGGTTGGCAACGTTCCGTGAATGCGGGTGAGTGAAGTATCGACCCCGAGGTCTCTTGCGTTCTTCAACGCCTCGCGGCCAAGAGCATCATCGCCGACTGCGCTAATCAACCGCGCGTCAAATCCCAAACGGGCCGCATGCGCGGCGAGGTTGAAAGGCGCACCGCCGAGGAGACGTCTGTCGGGGTAGATGTCCCAGACAATTTCACCGAGGCAGAGCAGTGTGGATGGCGCAGGCACGAAGTCGAAATCGTATCACGCGGAACCAAGGAGGTATTTTGGTGGACCTGAAGGGATTCGAACCCTTGACCTCTTCCATGCCATTTAGGCCAGATCAATCACTTACAGAGATATTACGAGAAAACAAAGGACTTAGCGGCGCGGGGTTTGGACGCCAGTGGACGCCACGCGGCGACGTTTGGACGTTTGGACTCCACGCGGACTCCAGGACTCCCCACCGGGACGGGCAAATGGCTTGCCTCTTCGCGCCGCCGGTACCCGTCAGAGCAGTTGGCAAGAATTGCTTGACGATTAAAATCAACCTATCGCCTGAACTTCCTGGTCCAGCTTTGAAATTACTTCGGTCGAGGCAGCGTCGATAGTGTTGTCCGCCGCTGCCTCCATTCGATGGACCGCGTAATCATGCGCATCGTGTCCGCGCGGCTTGAGGGGAGACTGTCCGTTGAGCACAACCCCACGTATCTTGCGAAACGAGTCCGCCTGTCCCTCCAATACAAGTTGGGAGTCCTTCCAGAGGGTGCTTCCAACATGGTCGGCGCGATCCTCCCGCCAGGGCGTTGGATGTGAAACGTCGGTTACTTGTGGCCAAGGAGCGAGTCGCGGTCTGAGAGCGGAGCTATGCTTCAGCTTGGCACTCCAGAGCTGAATGCATCCAGTCGCTCAATGCGCCCGAGCGGACTTCAATTCGACAACAGCACCGGCACCGAGGGCGCTGGTGGCTGCTTACGAGCATTGGCCACTTTTTCCTGAATCAAGCGAGTAAGCTCGTCCATCCGGGAGAATTGGATCTTCGTGTACTCCTCCGTCATGCGCACGGTGCTGTGCCCGGCGATGCGGGAGGCCTCGATGCTGGATGCGCCGACCTCTTGCGACCACGTCAGATTCGCTCTTCGGAAGGAGTGTGGGCCAAAGCCGGGGAAATCGCATCCTTCGAGACGGGCGGCGCGCTTCAAACCTTGGCGGACGCCAGAATCCCAAAGCAGGAGTCCGGTGCCGTCGGTGCGGGTGAAGACGAATTCCTTCGGATCTCTTTTCGTGTGTCCCGCGCGCTGCCGATAGCGGTCCACGAGATATCCGAGCGTAAGCGGACGTCTGGAGTTGTCCCCAAATCTGAGACACGAGTCTAGACACACAAAAATTCCCAAAGGAGAATTTGAGTCATGTCCGTGTCACGAAGAAAGTTCAACCGCGAGTTCAAGTTCGCGGCGGTCAAGCGTCTGGACGCCGGGGTCCCGGCGGGCCGCGTAGCGCGTGAACTGGAGGTTAACCCAAACCAGTTGCATCGCTGGCGGCAGGAGTATCGCAACCGCCCCAACAGCGCGTTCTC
>VFZW01000629.1 GCA_016871055.1 Acidobacteriota bacterium | reverse complement strand
CGTCGTCGAGAACCGCGCCCCAGCCGGTGCGGTCGAGGATGTCTTCGAAGATCGCGCCTGGGAGCGTGTCGGTCTTGTTGTCGTGCTGTGAGTTGTTAATGCGGAAGAAGAGCCGGTTGGCGGCCGAGAGTTGGTGATCGATGCGGCTGACGGCGGTGTAGTTCTCGCGCTTGATCTGGCGGGTGCGGAAGTAGTTCTGGCTGAAGTCCAAGGTACCGGGCTGGTTGGCTTCGGGGTAGAAGGCGATCATGCGCTGGGCGATGGGGCTGATGCGGGAGGCGGGAATGACGTTATTCGGCAGCGGTTGGCGGGAGAAGCGCCCGGCCTGCGCGGCCGGGACGATGGTGAAGGGGTCGTAGATCTGATAACGCGCTCCGCCGGCGCGGAGGAGCGCCGAGAAATCGCCGCGACGTTCTTCGTTGGTGGGGACGGTCGCGGTGTTGCTGAGATTGCGATCGATGTTCAGGTCTTCAAAGCCGTAGGTCCAAAAGGTCTTGTTGCGGCCATCGTAGAACTTCGGGATACGCAGCGGCCCGGAGGCTGTGACGCCCCAGCGCTGATGGAACCAGGAGGGGACGTTGCGATCGAATTTCTCCTGGTTGATCGGGCCGGTGAGGGGGTTGTAGATGAAGCCGTTGGTGAACCAGGGGACGGCGCGGAGATTGGAATGGAAGTAGTAGATCGTGCCGTGGTGCGCGTTGCCGCCGGACTTCATCGAAACGTTGGTGGACGCGCCGGCGGCGTGGCCGATGGCGGCGTCGTAGGTGGCGGTGTGGATCTTGAACTCCTGCACGAGGTCTTGCGGCGGCGAAAAGACGGCGTTGCGGTTGGTCATGTTGGGCGCGCCATCGACGTTGGCCTCGCTCGAACCGCCGCGGGTTCCATTGGCGATAATGCCAGTGGCGGCGCCGCTGTCCATGGGGTTGCCGGCGCTGCGGCCGCCGCTCGACAAGACACCGGAGGCGAGGCGCGAAAGATAGAAGGGATTGCCGCCGACGACGGGGAGTTCGGCAACGCGGCGTTCGTCCATGACGACGCCGAGAGATGCCGTGGCGGCTTCGAGCAGCGGCGTTTCGCCGGTGACAACGATGGAGTCGGAAACGGTGCCGACTTCGAGAGCGAAGTCGAGGGTCATGCGGTCGCTGACACGGACTTCGATTCCGTCGCGAACGGCCTTCTTGAAGCCCTTGAGTTCAACCTCGACCCGATAAACGCCGGGGAGCAGGTAGGGGAGTTCGAAGTAGCCGGCCTGATTGGTGTTGGAAGCCGTAATGGTGTTTGTCGCGGTGGCGACGCCGGTGACTTTAGCGCCGGCGATCACGGCGCCGGTGGAGTCTTTGACTTCACCGATGATGGTGGCGCGGGATTCCTGCGCGGCGAGACCGATCACACCCAGAAGCAAACACGCGAGGACTTTCATCATAGGAGCATACACTATGACGCTGTCGCATTCGGTTCGGTCGGGCGGCATTTTGTTCTACCCAGCCTAGCGGAGCGAGGCTTTGAACCGAGACATCAGCCTGCTGAGTCCGCTCGTCGAGTCTGGCGCCGCTTCGTCCGTCGAAACCGGAATCTCTTCCTTCACCAATTTGGCCAAATGCGCATCGGCATCGTATTCTCCGAAGACATCCGGGATGGCGTCGTAGAGCGACTGAAAGGCGTCGACGTTGCGTGGCTTGTTCATGTCTTCTCCGTTAGAGTTATCAATTTGGGTGGCTTGGCCAATTCGCTAGCTGGCCACCAGTTGCCGATCGTCGAGAAGTTTTCCGAGCAGAGCCTCGACCAGGCTCAGGTGGTCGCCATCTCGTTTGACGGTCAGCACGGGCACGCGGGAGTATTGAATGACCTTCTCCACAACGCTGCCGAGCAGGACGGCCGCCGCCTGCGTCCGGCCGCGCGTTCCGGCAACGATGAGAGTCGATCCCAGCCGGTCGGCGACGGCGACGATGGAAGCCGCTGTGCGAGATCCCTCAAAGCTGTCGAACCCGCCACTGCCGATGTTGGTGTTTGGATCTAAGCTGTGCTCCGGTTCAATTAGGGCCTGAAAATCGTGCGCGGGGCCGAGGGTTTCCTCGATGAACTGCTCCAGCTTGGACTGTTGTTGCTCCGGATAGTCTTTCCAATCGAGCCACGGATCTTCATCCGACTCGACGGCAACGACCGTGACTTCCGATCCCGCGGCCTTCGCGATTTGCGACGCCTCGCGGAGAGCCGACGCCGAAGCCGTGGAGAAGTCCACCGGCACCAGAATCCGCCCCAGCGTGACCGTCGCGCCGTCGGGCACGACGAGTACCGAACAAGGCGCTAACATCGCCGCTCGACGAGCCAGCCGGTGACCATTGCCACCGACGACCAAAAGGTCGGCGCGCTCGGTGGCGGCGAAGGCGAGCAACCCGTCCAGGGTTTCGCCCGGAGCGGCCTCGGGGAGCTGGAACGGGGTCA
>VFZW01000628.1 GCA_016871055.1 Acidobacteriota bacterium | reverse complement strand
TACCGCCAAGGGAGCTGCTGGGGTGAACATGACCCCGTATGAGGCAACTCTGCCTATATGTACATAGTTATATGAGACCGGACACTAGACTACATCATCGTCAAACCGTTTCCAGTTCTTGCCATCGCGGCCGCCGCCATGGTCGGCACGCTGCCAGGCCGCACGCAAGGCCTCGGACTCATCACCGAGCCGCTGCTCGCCGATCTCCAAATCGATCGCGTCGATTACGCCGCCATCAACTTCTGGGCCACGCTGATCGGAGCGCTTTTCTGCCTTCCGTGCGGACGGCTCGCCGATCGTTTTGGCTCGCGCGCCGTACAGACCACGGTGATCGCTCTGCTTGGCCTCAGGGTCATCGCAATGAGCCGAGTCGACTCGCCGATCGCGCTCGCAGTCTGCATCACCCTCACGCGCGGCGTCGGCCAAAGCGCGCTGTCAGTCGTCAGTCTCGCTCTTGTCGGCAAGCAGTTCCGCGCGAACATCAACAAGGCGATGGCGATCTATTCCCTACTCGCCGGCATCGGTTTCATCGCCGCGTTCCCATCGGTTGGTCGCGCCGTGTTGAGTTACGGCTGGCGCGCGGCATGGCTGAGCATCGGCAGCGTTTTGATCGCAGTACTCGCGCCACTGTCGTGGCTGCTGGTGAAAGACACAACCATCGTCGATGATCCGGAAGCCACGCGGACATCCGACATCCCTTTCGCCGCCGCTATCCGCACTTCCGCCTTTTGGATCTTCGCTCTCGCCAGTTCGCTTTTCGGTCTCGTCTATTCGGGAATCGCGCTCTTCAACGAATCGATCCTCGCACAGCGCGGCTTCGACCCGAGCGTCTATCACACTGTACTCGTTGTCAGCACAACGCTCGGACTCGCGGCCAACTTCGGCGCGGGATGGCTCGCGGACAAATGGCCGATCCAACGCATCACCGGAATCGGTATGGCTATTCTCGCGCTTGCCGTCGCGGCGCTGCCGCATGTCGAATCGTACACGCACGTCATGCTCTACGCCGCCATGGGCATCGCGGGTGGCGTCGTTGCCGTTGTCTTCTTCTCCGTCTGGGGGCAATTGTTCGGACGTACGGAACTCGGCCGCATTCAAGGCGCCGCGCAAACGATGACTGTCCTCGCATCCGCGATCGGCCCCATGCTGCTCGCCAAGACCTTCGCGCAAACAGGCTCGTATGCACCTGTATTTCTGATCCTCGCCGCTTGCATCGCCGCGCTCGGCTTTGCCAGTTGGCGCGTTCAGGCGTGATACTCTGTAACCCTATGCGGCGCGCCACGTTCTATTGGGCTTTCGTCATCGTGCTTCTGTTCTCGTTCCCGCGCAAGGGGTCGAGCCAATCCGGCCAGGCGCACAAGCTCGCTCCAGACGTTTACTGGCGTGCCGCCGAACCCGACAAACGCATCAGCGCGAATGCCGGTTGGGTCGTGTTTCGCGACTACGTTCTCGTCATCGACGCCAACTATCCATGGGGCGCGCGCGCGATTCTCGACGACATCCGCGCGACCACCAACAAGCCCATCAAGTACGTGTTCGACACGCATTATCACGGCGATCACGCACACGGAAACGGAGTCTTCGTCGATGCCGGCGCGACCATTCTTTGTTCGGCTGATTGCCTCGCCGAATCCTGGCGAAAGAACCCCGCCGCCTGGAAGCGGTCCGCGATTGATCCGGACTACAAGGATCAGAAACTCGAACATCCGCAGATTGGCTTTCCGGACAAACTCGTTTTCGACGATGGCACGCACCGCGTGGAACTGATCAAAGTTGGTCCTGGACACACGATGGGCGATGCCGTCGCCTGGCTCCCGAAAGAGCGCATCTTGTTCACCGGCGACCTCTGCGTGAATCAGCGGCCGGGAAACAACGTCGCCGATGTCGACGCCGACCCCGAAAATTGGGTGCGCGCACTCGACAAATTGGCCACATTCGAACCGGTGCAAGTAATCCCCGGTCATGGCGCGTTGGGCGGCAAACCCGCGCTCGCCGGCCAGCGCGCCTACTTGGCGGCCATGATTGCCGGAGTCCGTGCTGGCATCGCGCGCGGTCAAACCGCGGACCAACTCGCAGAGTCGCTTGATCTGACGTCCCACGGCACATGGGGCGCCGATAAATCGCGCAATACGCCGTCGATTCGCGCCGTCTACGCCAAGCTCAAGAAGTAGCTAGCCTAACGTAAGAGGCCCCCCGGCTGTGCCGGGGTGGCAGTAGCAGTTTGACATTTCCGGGAGTCCATCAGGGAAACTCCAAACGTGAGCCGCCAAGCACACGAAAGGAGAATCCTGATGGACGAAAACCAAAGTCTAAACCATAGTAAGTGGGACTGCAAATGAGGTTGTCCCCTACGGTGAGACAAAAGTTTAGAGACAGTTGGCGGCCCCTGCAAAAAAGCAGTGGACAGCTAGTTTTAGTTTTAGCAGAATCGCAGTAGTCGAAGAGACGGAAG
>VFZW01000627.1 GCA_016871055.1 Acidobacteriota bacterium | reverse complement strand
TTTAGCGACCCGGCCTTTATAGTTGCATCGACTTTGCTCGCCGGGAGGTTGTTCGGATCAAACGAGATTGTTCCTTTGAGCCCGGAAAATTGGCCCCGAACGTTCGTGACCATCATGTGGCGAACCGAGAAGGAAACGGAACTATGTGCGCCGTCGATTGCATAGTCCGCCGGATAGGCGGCCGAGACCGAAACAACGAGAAGAAGCGAGCGAAATGCCATCGAGAGACATCATTCTAACAACGTTGGCGAACGGAAGGGGGTTTCCTATCCAGCCTGGTCCTTCGTCCTAATCCAAATCGTGGAGGGCGCCGTCTGGAAGGACTTGCTCGCCATCCAACGCCGCTCAACCCGGATAGGCTCGAAACGTGTCCGGCATTGTTTTCGAGACTGCAGAACACAGCGGGTCGTCTCGAGCGGCGCGGCCTCGTCGAGGCACGAGGCCAGTTGGATCGGCGTGCGGATCTATCGATTGCCTAATCCCGGCCGGGGTGGTAGTAGCAGTTTGACGGTTCCGAGAGCGTTCTGAGTGCGATTGCGTGCGCCAGACCGTCGGTACACTGTATTGGGGTGTTTGCGCGGACGGCCAACGTTGCCCGGGTGCGGCCTCGATTGCGAATCGGTCCTCTTTGAGGAACCAGCGATCGGAAAGCCTCCGGCTTTGCCGGAGGATGTTTTCTTAGCCGAATGAGCCGCGCCGAAATCGGTTCGCCATTGCGTTGGACCGCATGATCCCGAGGCGCACGCTACGTATCGATCGCCGACGCGGAACGTGCTCTTTCTCTCAGAACGTATTTCTGAATTTTTCCGGTCGCCGTCCTCGGTACCGAACCGAACACGATCTGTTTAGGGCACTTGAACCGCGCCAGATGCGCGCGGCAGTGCTCGAGAATCTCTTCGCCGGTAGCGGCGTACCCCTCGCGGAGTTCGATGAATGCCGCCGGCGATTCGCCCCACTTAGGATCCGGCGCCGCCACGACCGCGCAGGCCAAAACCGCCGGGTGCCGGTGAATAACGTCTTCGACTTCCAACGACGAGATGTTCTCGCCGCCCGATACGATGATGTCCTTGGAGCGGTCCTTGATTTTGATATACCCATCGGGATGTACGACGCCGAGGTCACCGCTGTGAAACCAGCCTCCTTGAAACGCTGTCGCTGTCGCTGACGGATTCTTAAGATAACCCTTCATCGTCATGTTGCCCCGGAACATCACTTCGCCAATTGTTTCGCCGTCGGCCGGAACCTCCGCCATGGTGGCGGGATCCCGCACGCTGAGACCTTCCACGGTGGGGAACCGGACGCCTTGGCGGCCGTTTAGCCTGGCGCGCTCCGCCGAGGGCATGTCGTCCCATTCGGGGTGTTTCATGCACATTGTGGCCGGTCCGTAGGTCTCGGTGAGGCCGTAGACGTGATAGAGCCTGAACCCTCGGTTTTCCATCGCTTCGATGACGGCGACAGGCGGGGCCGCTCCGGCAATGATGGCGTGGACTGGGTGAGCGATTCCCTCAAACGACGTCAGGGGAGCGTTCAAGAGCATACTATGGACAACTGGAGCGCCGCCAAGGTGCGTGATCCCGTGTGCCTTAATCAAGTCGAGCATCACCAACGGCTCGACTTTTCGCAGGAATACGTTGGTCCCCGCGCGGGCGGCGACCGCCCATGCATGACACCATCCGTTGCAATGAAACATTGGGACCGACCACAGATATACCGGAAACAATCCCATGCTCCATGCCAAAATGTTGCCGATCGCCGCCAAATACGCGCCGCGATGGTGGGTTACGACGCCTTTGGGGTCGCCTGTCGTTCCCGATGTGTAGGAAAGTGCAATCGCATCCCATTCATCAGCCGGAGGCTGCCAATCAAAGTCTGGATCGCCCGAGGCTACAAACGATTCGTAATCGAACTCGCCGACACGGGCTCCAGGGATGTCGCAGACATCAATGATCGTGATCGCTAGGCCGGCCACCGCTTGGCGCATTGTGTCAGCGAAACCGGTGTCGGTAATCAATACGCGCGTTTCGGCGTGCTGGAGCATGAACCGGATCGATGCTGCGTCCAATCGCGTGTTGAGGGTGTTGATCACACCACCTGCCATGGGAATCGCAAAGTGGGCTTCAAGCATTTCCGGCGTATTGGCAAGCATGAGCGAGACGGTTGAATTGCGGATGACCCCGGCTTTCCGGAGGGCGCTGGCCAGTCGACGGCACCGATGATAGGTTTCTCTCCATGTGAATAAGCGATCCCCGTAGATTCCGCTGACGCGGTCAGGGTAAACGGTAGCCGCCCAACCGATGAAGGCGACGGGCGTTAACGGCGTGAAGTTGGCCGCGTTTCGATCAAGATGGAGGTCGTAAGGCACCCTGACGATTGAATCAGATCTTCTGGCCAGTGGCAATCGAGATTACAAAGATCTTAGTATCTATCCAATAAGATTTTGACATTTTTTGGCAGGAAAT
>VFZW01000626.1 GCA_016871055.1 Acidobacteriota bacterium | reverse complement strand
GGATTGGCACAGGGGATCTCGGAGGGCTCGGCGGAATCGGCGCTGCAGTGGAAGTCGCTTATCGAGCGCCTTGGCCAAACCATAGCCGACATGGCCACGTTTCGGTCCCGGTTTCGGCGCGAGGCCGAGCCCGAGTTATTAAAGCTGTCGATGGCTATCGCCAAGAAGATCCTCCGCAGGGAAGTCAGCGTGGACCCGTTCGCACTGCTCGGAGTTCTCAAGGCCGCGATCGAGTCGATCAATCAGGCGGAGCTGTTGCAGGTCCGCCTGCATGCCTCCGACGCGGACACCCTGAAGGCGCGCATCGAGGAAATGGAATTGCCGGCAACGGTGTCGGTCTCCGGCGACCCCGCCATCGCGCGCGGAGAGATCCGAATCGAAACCAAACGCGGAACCGTCGAGGCCGGGATTCAAGCGCAGCTCGCCGAAATCGAGAACGGTTTCGCCGACCGCACCACGCCAGGGAGAAAAGAATGACCGAACGATTCTCGTCCGACCTCTACATCCGCGACCTGGACCGCATGGCGACGCTCCGCTGCACGGGCGTGGTCACCGAGATGATCGGACTGCTGGTCGAATCCGAAGGCCCGGCCGCGGGCATAGGGGACTTTTGCGAGATCGAACTCGCGGGCGGCGCGCGCGTCCGGACGCAAGTCGTCGGATTTCGTAACGGTCGGCTGCTGTCAATGCCGCTTGAAGACACCGGCGGGCTACAACTCGGCGACACAATTGTCGCGCGCGCCGGCGCGGCGCTGGTGCCGGTCGGCAACAGCCTTCTTGGGCGAGTGCTCGACGGGTTCGGCCGGCCGATCGACGGCGGCCCGGCACTGGATTCCGAAGACGCTTACCCGCTCTATTCCGTACCACCGGGACCGCTGGCGCGCCCTCCGATCAAGAATCCGCTGACGACGGGAATCCGGGCGATCGATAGCCTCCTGCCGTGCGGGGAAGGCCAACGCGTCGGCATCTTCGGAGGCAGCGGCGTCGGCAAGAGCACGTTGATCGGCTCGATGGCCAAGCACAACGCCGCCGATGTCAGCGTGCTGGCGCTGATCGGCGAACGCAACCGCGAGGTTCGCGGCTTCCTCGAACACGAACTCGGCCCGGAAGGGCTGGCGCGCTCGGTCGTTGTCTGCGCGACCTCGGACCAACCCGCGCCGCTTCGCCTTCGCGCCGCGTTCGTCGCTCTGGCCATCAGCGAATACTTTCGGGACCAGGGCGCCAAGGTTCTGCTCATCATGGACTCGGTCACGCGGCTGGCGATGGCGCAGCGCGAAATCGGATTGGCCGCGGGCGAGCCGCCGAGCCAGAAGGGCTACCCGCCGTCGGTATTCAACATGCTCCCGCGGATCTTCGAGCGCGCGGGCAACTTCGAGAAGGGTTCGATCACCGGGCTTTTTACGGTGCTGGTGGAAGGCGACGACTTCAACGAGCCGATCTGCGACTCCGTTCGCGGCATCCTAGACGGCCATATCATCCTTTCCCGGGAGCTTGGGTCGGCGGGACACTATCCGGCCATCGATATTCTACAGTCGGTTAGCCGCCTGGCCAGCGCCGTGTCGACACCCCAGCAAAAAGAGGCGGCGCGGCGCGTTCGCGAGGCGATGGCGGCCTATCGCCGGTCGGAGGATTTGATCAACCTGGGCGCCTACGTCGCCGGCGCGAATCCACTGCTCGACGCGGTGATTAAGGCCCGCCCGCAACTGGACTCTTTCCTTCGCCAGGACGCCGCGCTCAATGTCTCGCGCGAGGAGTCGCTCGATTCGCTCTCCCGAATCGCCGCGGCGCTCGCATAAGTAATTATGGAATTCCCGCGGCCGATTTCGACAAAGCTACCGGCGGCGCCTGCTCCTCGAAATTCCAGGTCCCTGTCGTGAGGCGCTATTCAAACACATCGCCGGCACCCTTGCAGCACCGAACGCGCAAGTAGGGAAACATGAAAAAGTTCCATTTCCCTCTGGACGCCGCACTACAACTCCGCCGCCGTCGCGTCGAAGCTGAAGAAGAAAAGTACCGGCAGATCGCTACCGCACTCGAAGCGATCGCCGCGGCCGCACGGAATCTCTTCGTCGAACTGAAGTCGGCGGAAGACGGTGTCGGCGTCTCCCTAACGACCGCCGTGGAACTCCAATCGCTCGACCGCTTCCGCGCCGCGGCGGCGCGGCGCTTGCGCGAGTTCGAGGCGCAGTCGGAGAGTATCCGGCGCGATCTGACGCGGCAACAACAACGCCTCGTCGACGCACGCCGCGACGAAGAACTGCTCCTCAAATTGAAAGCCAAAGCCCGCGCGCAATGGCAGGTCTCAGCCGCCAAGGAACTGCAGGACATCGCCGACGAGGCCTACCTGAGCCAGTGGGCGCGATCGCGGTAACGATCCCCCGGCAGAGCCGGGGGCCTTCGTTCGTGAGCCGCTCAAAGCGGCTGGTCGGGGTCGCTGGCGCGGCCCCGTGGTTTAGCACCACCTC
>VFZW01000625.1 GCA_016871055.1 Acidobacteriota bacterium | reverse complement strand
TCTACCACTGGCTGGCCGGTTGGAACGGAGCCCCAACCCCCTTCACATGGAAGGCCTCCGCAGACGTTATCCTCGACAAGGTGCGCCGTTGTAAAGAATTATCCAAGACAGGAGACTAGTGGCCCGACGAAGAAGCTCCACCGCGGCCGGTGCCGACATCGGCGCCGCGGCCGGCCGGTTCTGGCGCGGGGGCGGCGGCGGCCGGCGCGCTCACGCTGCTGTTGCCGACATAACCGGAGTTTCCGGACGACACGCTGCCCGCCGATCGGCCCTGCGTCTGATAGTAGCCGTAGTCCTGATTCCAGGTACGGCCCGCCGAATTCCCAACCGAGCTGCCACCCGCGTAAACCGGGGTGCGCGCGGCGAGATAATTCTGGTAGCAGCGGAAGACGCCAGTCGGCGAATAATACGCGTAGCCGAACGGAGTTCGATACATCCCACCTCCGATCGGAAGGTAGGTGAACAGTCCATAGTAGGGGTTCAGATACCAGCCTGTGCCGTAACCGGCGTAGCCGTTCCTTTGCACCATCCGCGCCGTCGAGACGTTCGCCATTGCGATGTACTCGGCGCGGCGGTTGGCCCAGCGATAGAGGGGGTCGGTGACTTTGGTGTCGAATTTGGCGACGATGTTCTCGCCGAACAGGAATTCGCGGCCGTCCTTCAAGGCTTGCTTCGCGCCGGCGGCGGTGAGTTCGGCTTCCCCCTTATAGATGCGGACGCCCGAAGCTGTAGCGAACCGCGCGAGCACCATCTTTTTGAGTGACGCCGTCACGTCCTTGACCGTCACGCTCACCGCGGAGTTTTCCAGGCCATCGGAGACTTCAACCAGCGCAACGCCGTCGAGCAGTTCGACATGCGTGCTCGTCAGCTTGTTCGAAATCATCTTGATTTTGCTGTTCTCGCCGAGGCGAAGGATCACGCCCGGATTCAGCAGCACTTCGGCGCGGCCCTCGGAGGTGGCCAGTTGCTGGCCTTCCTTCATTTCGGTCAGCCGGCCGTCGGTCTTCACTTCGACGGTCGTCCAGGTCGTTCCGTCGCCCAGGTTGACGTCGCCTTCGATGTAGTGCACCACACCGGCCTTTGCCGATACCACGGCCTGACCGTACATCGAACCGACGGCCATCGCCGCCAACGCTAAGGTCTTGCTGAAGCTTCGCATGGGTTCACTCCTATCGCCTACTTGGACGCGCACCCTTATCTTACAGGTACAAAATTCGCAAAACAAGGCTATGCTGGTGGTATGACGGCGCTCGTTACTTGCCCAGCCTCCGCCCGCCCGTCGCTTTTCGGCTCCGATTAGTCCGCGTGCGCATTGCGTCCCGCACCTGCCGCCTACGAATACCCAGGAGCTGATATGTCCCTTCCGAAGATCCGCACCGCGCTTCCGGGCCCGGTCGCCGCGTCGATTGTCGCGCGCGATCATGCGGTCCTTTCGCCTTCCTATACGCGCGACTACCCGCTGGTTGTCGCGCATGCCGAAGGCGCTTTGATTACCGATGTTGACGGCAACCGGTTTCTCGACATGAACGCCGGCATCGCGGTGGCGTCGACCGGCCACTGCCACCCGAGAGTGGTCGACGCCATTCGCGAACAGTCCGCGCGGCTGATCCATATGAGCGGCACCGATTTCTATTACGAAAATATGGTCGCGCTGGCCGAGAAACTGGCGGCGCTCGCGCCGGGCGGCGGTCCGCGGCGCGTGTTCTTCGGCAACAGCGGCGCCGAGGCGATCGAGGCGGCGATGAAGCTGGCCAAGTATCACACCGGGCGCGATAAATTCATCGCCTTCTTCGGCGCCTTTCACGGCCGTACGCAGGGCGCGTTATCGCTAACGTCTTCCAAGGCTGTTCAGCGGCGCGGATTCGGGCCGCTTGTGCCCGGCGTCACGCACATTCCGTACGCCAACTGTTACCGCTGTGCGTATGGCAAACAGCCGGAAACCTGCTCGGTTGAATGCGCCCGCGTCATTGAGGATCAACTGATCAAGACGATTCTGCCCGCCGACGAAGTAGCCGCGATTGTGGTCGAACCGGTGCAGGGCGAAGGCGGCTACGTCGTACCGCCGAGGAAGTTTCTCGACGAGTTGACGGCCATCGCGCGGCGGCATGGCATGCTTCTCATCGCCGATGAGGTGCAGTCCGGAATGGGCCGCACCGGCCGCATGTTCGCCAGTGAACATTTCGATTTCGCGCCAGACATACTGGCCCTGGCCAAGGGCATTGCGAGCGGACTGCCTTTGGGTGCGATCGTCACGCGCGCCGAAGTAATGACTTGGCCGCCGGGCGCGCATGCGTCGACGTTTGGCGGAAACCCGGTGGCGATCCAGTCGGCGCTGACCACCATTGAGTTGTTGGAGACCGAGTTGCTGGCCAACGCACAGTCGGTCGGCGCGCACATGCTGGATTCGATCCGCGACTGGCCGCGGCGGTTCCGGTGTGTGGGTGACACGCGCGGGCTCGGGTTGATGATC
>VFZW01000624.1 GCA_016871055.1 Acidobacteriota bacterium | reverse complement strand
GAGATATCTCGTCGAGGCAGACTTCAAACATCGGCTGCCTGAAGACATTGATTTCATTGCTCTGGTGCTTCAACGTCTGCTCGCGCCACAGGCAGCTTTACCCACTAACTAGGACGTTGCCTAAGTTTGAACCTCAATTTCGATGACCCCTTGGTTGGGCGCACGTGGCTTCGCTCTAGGAAGGGGCCCCATCGCAGATTCCTAACGGTCCTCAAGCAAGTAGGCGTACTTTCGCAGAAAATCTCGGCCGATACGATTTATTCCCCCGTAACTGTAATGGCCGGGCCGCATCAGCGCCTTGAACCGTTCTTGGAGTTCTTCGTCCTCCGGCGTATATGCCGCCAAGCCCCGCGAGCGCTCGAGCATCTCTAGCGCCAGAGCCCGGACATCATCCGCCGTATTTTCGATCGGCCGAATCCTATTCTCTTTAAATAACGCGGTGAAACGAAAATTTGCTACATCAGAACGGAATATTTCTGGAAAACTGAGATATCGTTGTCTATCTTCAGACCAGAGTAACTTTGGAATGGCAACATCGTTCCGGGAAAAGGCAAGCACTGTCGACAATGTAGCGTGATTTGCCGATCCGGACGACTTACCGAATACATATGGCAAAAAAACAAGCCCTGATGCGCAGCCGAGAAAACACTTGCAGGTCGCGCAGAGAAAGACATCCATCCAGTCGCTTCGAGCCCTCAGATGCGCATAATCGATCACCCTCTCCAGCTTTGGAATTTGACGCATGGATGGATCGCCCATACGAATGCACCAATAGCCAAAGCGTGCGAGCTCGGAAACAGCTGGAAGGTAATTCTCAACACTGCAGTTTCTGAATGAGTGTGACTCCTCATCCGAGGGTGAATAATTTCCTTCTCGGCAATGAAAACATATGAACTCTGCGTCACGCGGCACCCCTAATTCCTCAAGCCCCTCCATGCCTTTACGGCGATGCTTCTCAGTCAACGCCAGCACGGCAGGACGGCTTCCCCAAGCCTTCTGCACAGCTATATGTGGAGCGGTTTGGTTAATCGCTACTTGCCTAACATCATATCCAATATAAGGAAGTCTATTCACGCGCGCCAACATGACCCTCAAGATTGGAGAATTCACAATACGAAACTCGCGTCCCCAATACTCCAATAAACACTCGTTCGCGGCAATGCTGAAAGTTCTCACGATGACGCCCTTACAACGCTTACTCATCCCCAACGCTTGTTCTTTTATAAAAACATCCGGCTCGAGTGCCAGGTGGCCAATCCTTTCAAATGCGGAGACCCGAACGAATCTTAGGCGTGCGAGATAAAGCGGAATCCATAAAA
The DNA here is from genome assembly GCA_016871055.1 of Acidobacteriota bacterium. Lineage (GTDB taxonomy): Bacteria > Acidobacteriota > Terriglobia > Bryobacterales > Bryobacteraceae. The sequence continues at coordinate 1,151 of VFZW01000624.1, read as the reverse complement.
TCGCGGCGATTAAAAGCAAGGCGATCGAACCTGCCTTGTGCAAGAATTCATGTTTGCGAATCACAGCGTGTTCTCAAGTTCCAAGCGCAACGTTGAAGGATTTCACTTGAGCGGCCCAGGCCTCATTCGGGGTCATCCAGTCGAGCGTCTTGCGAGGCCGGTTGTTCAGGCGGGCGGCAACCACGTTGAGCTCGCGCTGGGAGAGCCGGGCCAGATCAGCGTTCTTGGGCAGGTATTGGCGCAGCAGCCCGTTGGTGTTCTCACAGGAGGCGCGTTGCCAGGGGCTGTGCGCATCGGCGAAGTAGGTCTGAAGGCGGAGCCGCTTGCGCAGCAGCTCGTGGCGCGCCATCTCCCGGCCCTGATCGTAGGTCAGCGATTGGCGCAAGAGTGCGGGCACCCATGCCAGCTTGCCGGCAAAGCCGCGGCAGACCCCAAGCGAGTCCAGGGCGGGCAGGCGTGCCAAGAGCACGAGGCGCGTGGTGCGCTCGACCAGGGTGCCCACTGCCGAGCGGTTGGCGCGCCCCTTGAGCAGATGGCCTTCCCAGTGGCCGGGCACGCGCCGAGTTTCGACCTCGGGCGGACGCAGCCCGATGGGCGTGCGGTTGGGAATCTGGCCGCGTCGCTCGCCACTGCGGTAGCGGGGCCGGCGCCGCTTGCGGTGCTGGCGCAAGCAGCCAATGAGCAGGCGACGCAACTCCCCCCGCGGGATGATGTAGATCGAGCAATAGATCGTCTCGTGGGAGATACGCCGGCGCATGTCCTGAGGGTAGTCGCGTCTCAGGCGCGCGGCAATCTGCTGGGGCGACCAGCCGAGCATGAGGCGCACCCCCACATAGCGCGCCAGCCAGCGCCACGCGAGCTTGCGCCCACGTCGTGCCCGATGCGCACAGCGCTGGGCTCGCCGCTGCGCCGCCGTCGCCCGATAGCGGGCCGGATCGCGAGCATTGCGCCCAATCTCGCGGCTGATGCTCGAGGCATTACGCGACAATCGTCGTCCAATCGCCCGCAGGCTCTCGCCCCGCGCCAGGCCCCGGCTGATCTCCTCACGCGAGGTCTTGTCAATAGGTGTGTAAAAAGATTCAGGCGGCTTTCCTTGTCGGCTCGATCCTCGTGCGCACGGCGATTCCGTCCTTGAACAGTTTTCCGTCGTA
>VFZW01000623.1 GCA_016871055.1 Acidobacteriota bacterium | reverse complement strand
GTCCGTGGTCAACCGCCGCGGCTTGCCGCCATCCACCGCTAACACGTAGAGATCGTTTTCCGTTCGATATGCGACGTGAGTTCCGTCGGACGATAGCCGCGGATCTTCTTCCGCCGCCGCCGTCGCGGTCAATTGACGCACGGTGCCCGACGCGACGTCGACGACGAACAAATCCCCGCCCTCGGCCGCGAGCATTCGCTTGCCATCGGCAAACCACTGCGGCCGCACCGCCGAGACACGCCGGTTCTGCCAGGCCTGCTCTCCCGCCGGCCGCGCCTTCGCCTTCGCGCTCAACTCCTCCATGTTCGCGATCACTCTTGACGACTTCGCCGCGATGGAATAAATATGAATCCGCCGTCCTTCGACGTACGCGAACTCGCCGCCGCCGGGCGACCACAACGGCGTCCACACTTCCGGCGCTCGCGACGATGCAGCGATCTCCAGCGTCACGGGCTGATCGCCTGCGTACAGGGCCGCGCAAACCAACAAGAAACGAAGAATCACGGTCTTTCTATTGTATGGAACGAAGTCTGCGGATGCGGTACAGACGGCTCTCATAGACCGTCTCCAACTCCGGGCCGCCATCCAGTGCGTGATCACTTTCTCCCTTGTCGCGGGAAGCAGATCGAGTTCCATGTCGTTCGGCCCGATCAGCAAGTACTGCAAGTTCTCGGAACGCATGCGAGGCACGATATCGCGATGATAGGAGAAAATGCCGGCGGAGTCGTTCAAGTAGAACAGTCTGGTGGGAAAGTGAAAGCCGATGCCATGACGGCCAGTCGCGCGCCGCAGCGACAACTCGTCGGCGGCGAGAAAATTCGCCTCGGGCGGCGTGTTCGCCCGGATCCATTGAAACGCCTGTTCGCGCTCCGCAAGCAGCGGCCGGTAGCGCTTCGGAATCGATGGCGCCAGCCTCCACGCGGCGATAACGCCACGATGCGCGGCCCACAACAAACCCGCTGCGGCTAGCGCACCGAGCACGATCGCCGCGCCGCGCTGCTTCACCCAACTTAGGCGTCGCAGACCCGCGAACGACCGCATCTCGATTAAGAATCCGTGGAGGAGCAACGGCAAAATCGGAAACAGAAAGCGCTCCTGCGGAATGTAGTTCCACACGATCAACGCCGAACAGTAAAGCGCCACTACGATATCAAAGGGCCCGAGGCCATCGGTACGCGCGCGGCGGACGATCCCTGCAATCGCAGCAAACAACAGCAGCCGAGCGAAATTGACCTCGAGGAAATCGTCGCCGCCATTGAAAAACAACAGCCCTCCGGCGCCCGCGAAAAGCTGCGGGATATTCGTCGACACAACGGTTGGCAGCAAGTCGAGGCTCATGTTGTTGCCGAAGAACTTCGAGTAATCGGAGTAGAACGCGCGTGTGCCGGTAACGCCGGGTTCGGTATGCGTTGCGACGAAGTAACCCCACGCCAGGAACGCCGGGCCGAACACCGCGCCGTAGCACAGCGCGTCTTTCCAGCGGCGCCGCCAAAGCAACCAAAGTATCGCTCCGGCGGGTACGATGATCAGCGCGGTCCGCGTTAAATAGGCCGCCGCGCTCGCGAGCGCCGACGCACCGACTCGGCCGCGTTCCAACAGCGCCACGGCCAGCACCAGCCAGATCGTGCCGAACACTTCGCTTAAAGCACTGTTGGCAAACAATACTGCGTATGCATTCCAACCGCACAGCGCGACGAGCAGCGGATCGGTCCTCCACGCATACACGGCTCCAAGCAGACCCGCCATCGTCAACGTCAACAGCACCGCCAGCGTCATTTCGTTGTGCGCGCCCGGCGCCAAATACAACGGGAACAGCGGCGGGTAGCGTACTTGGAATGGCTCGCCCGGCAAGCTTTCGACGCGAGGTCCCTTCCCTTCGGCGATCGACGCCGCGGTGCCTACGTAGACTCCATCGTCGTGAAAATGGCCAAGATGCGGCACACCGCGCGCGATGTAGACGAACCAAAGCGACGGCGCTAATGCCAGCAACACAAACAAGATCCTCTTCATGCGGTGCGTTCATTGAGGATAACCTGGAATGACTATGCAGATTACCTTCCGAGGCGCCGCGCGCACCGTCACCGGCTCTCAGCACGAACTGAAGACCGCCGGCAAACGCATCGTCCTCGACTGCGGCCTCTATCAGGGCCACCGCAAGGAGGCCGCCCTGCGCAACAAACATTTCCAGTACCCGGCCTCGGAAGTCGACGCCGTTCTGTTATCGCACGCCCACATCGATCACAGCGGCAACTTGCCGAACCTCGTCAAGAACGGCTACGGCGGCCCAATATTCACTTCAGCCGCGACCATCGATCTTTGCGCCTCGATGTTACAGGACTCCGCGTTCGTGCAAGAGCGCGAAGCCGAGTTCATCAACCGCCGTAACGCGCGGCGCAAGAAGTTGATCGACACCGGCAACGGCGAAACGGTCGAGCCTCTCTACTCGCAGGACGACGCCAAAGCCACCATCCCCCTCTTCCGCGCCGTCCAAATGCACGAGCG
>VFZW01000622.1 GCA_016871055.1 Acidobacteriota bacterium | reverse complement strand
CGGCCGTCGCCCGATCACAAACCCCACTCCGCACTCGAAAACGCATACTACAAGGCCGACCGCGCTATCGAGGACATCGTCAAGTTACTCGCTGCGTAACTTCGTTTGTTGCAGTACTCTGATTTAGAATCTTCGATTCTAGAATCTAGTACGTCACAGGCCGAGGCGAACCACTTCCGGCTGCGACGTATCGAAAACCAAAGGAGTACGATCCGCCTCCAGTGCACGCCTTCGGATCAGTGGCGCGGCAAGCGCAACCGCCAACAATGCCGCCAGTCGCGCCGGGCGTTGCGAAACCCAGGCCCCGATCCAAGGCACAATCGCCAACCCGATCACGCCAAGAAACATGTGAAGCACACGCGTATTCCGAAACCCCTCCGGCCGCAGTGTGAACGGAATCGCGCGAAAGTCGAACAGCAGCGCCTCCGTCAAGATAAAACACAAGCACGCTGTAGCCAGCGCCACCAACGGAGCGAGGAACAACGCGGGCAGCACAACCAACAATCCAACATGCAGGCAGATCACACGTCGCGCCACCCGATACATTGCATCGTCAACCCCCACCGCCAGCAATCGAAATATCCAGTTCGACGCTGGCAGCACCGCCGACTGCATCGCCACGTAAACCGACACCGTCATCGCGTATCCCACATAGAGCGGCACGTAGGTCCAACTACGTGCGCGCACGCCAACAACTATCGACGTCATTACAGCCGATACCACCAACAAGCTCAACGCTTCGTCTCGCCACAATCCGCGCAGAGTGAATGGAAACGCGGCGCGTTCGATCGGCGTGGCGCCCCAACGCAAGGAGAACCGCAGCGGGCGCGACTCGCGAGCCAATCGACCTTCCATACCGCGCCGATACCCGAACGCATAAGCGGCCAGCGCCACTCCAATCGACGCCGCCAACGCCAGCACTGCCAACCATGCGTCGCCCTCTAACCCTGAAAGCGGATAATACATCGCACGGAACCACCGTGCCGGCCCAACGCCAGTCACCCACATCGCCAGCACGCCGCCAGCCAGCACCGCGCGCGCCAACACCGAAACCGCGGGGAACACACGCGCCGGAATGACAAGCATCAACACACCCATCACTGAAAAGCACGCACAGAACGCGAATACGCTGCCCGCACCGACTGCGACCAAGTGCGCGATCAATAATCGCAGGAACTCGCTGAACATCCGCTCGGCCATCACCACCATCGGATATACAATGAGCGATCCCGCGTTCACATCGAGTATGAACACGCCAACGACCATTGCAATCGCGGTGAGACTCGCTAGAAAGACCCGCCGCTGCGAGACCGGCAGCGGCCCTAAGTTCAGCCGGTCGACCGCGTCGGGCAGAATGCGGTCCCATTTCCAAATCGTCACCAGCGCAGTAACAGACATCGAAAACAGCAACAAAGTGTAGCCGTCGGCGAACGCGCGCGGAAGCGGATCGACATACACCGGCTTCCCGCGAAACCATCGCAACAGCGATGAATACTTATCGAGCAGCCCGATCGCAAGGAACACGCCCGGCGTCGCCAGCAGCGCCAGCGCCGCGCCGAGTCCAAACTCGATCTCGCCCGCGTCTTCAGAGGCCGGCTGCGTCAGTCGCCGCACGAAGTGTCTGACAAGCGCTCGGAACAGCACGCGCCCTGAATTGCGGCGACGATGTTTGACGCCGTCCGCGCCGTGTCCGTCTCTTCGGCCATTTGCACGAATGCGTCTTCCAGGCGGTCGTGGCCAAGCTGTCGCAGAGTTTCGGCCATCGACCCCGCCGCGATTCGTCTGCCCTTCCGCAGCAGAACGAGATGGGTCGCCAGTCGTTCGATTACCTCGATCGCGGGCGACGCGAAGAAAATTGCTTTGCCTGACGCCGCCAGTTTTTCGATTACCTGGCGCAACACGATCGAGCTGGTGACATCTAGCCCAGTAAACGGCTCATCGAGGATCAGGAGTTCTGGATCGTGCATGGTCGCCGAGATCAGCGCCATCCGTTGCCGCATGCCTTTGGAGTAGGAAGAGATCGGTGCGTCTCGATGGGTGTACAGCGTGAAGGCTTCCAACATCGCGCGGACTTTTCGTTCAAATACGGTGGGCGGAATTTCGCGCATCACCGCGACCATCTCCAAATACTCCCAGCCAGTTAGAAAGCCGTAGAGTTGCGCCTCCTCGGGCACGTACCCGATCGCGCGCTTAAACGCGACAACGTCTTCTCGAACCGGCCGGCCGTGAAATAGGATTTCGCCCGTGGTCGGCTCCAGTAGTCCGGTGAGCATTTTCACGGTCGTGCTCTTTCCGGAACCATTCGGGCCGAGATAACCCAGCACGTCACCGCCCGCGATCGAAAAACTGACGCCTTCGACGGCAGTGAACGCGCCGTAGCGTTTGACAAGGTCGCGCGCCTCGAGTACTAGTCTCCTGTCTTGGATAATTCGTTACAACGGCGCACCTTGTCGAGGATAACGTCTGCGGAGGCCTTCCATGTGAAGGGGGTCGGGGCTCGGTTC
>VFZW01000621.1 GCA_016871055.1 Acidobacteriota bacterium | reverse complement strand
GTTGTAGTAGCGCGCGTCGACTTGGGCGTTGCTCGAATTGAGGAGTCCGCAGTTGCCGCCGGCCGGCTCGCTGCCCGGACGCGGATGCTGGTTTCCATAGATCCAGTTGGTGGTCACTTCACTGACGGCGTTTTGCCAGATCCAAACACCGTAGCCGCCGTTGCCGACAACGCCGCTCAGTCGCAGTTTGTTCCCCGAGGCGCCGGTCTTGAACGCGACGCCAAAATTCAAATTGGCGACGGCAGAACTATGCTCGAAAAGGCTGTTGGTCGCGTAGACATCGAATCCCCAACGGTTCGCGCTCGAGACATTCATTTCGTAGGTGTCAGCATCGCCCGAAACAGAAAATCCCGCCGCGCCGTTGCCCGTCGCGGTGTTGCTTTCGACCGTCCGGCCCGAACCGCTGGTGATCACGAATCCGCTGTCGCTATTGACACGCGCTTCGTTCTCACGAATCGTCACCGACGATCCGCCAATCTTGAACCCTACATTGTTCTTGACGGCGATGTTTCGCTGAATGGTCGTGCTGTTCGCGGTCGATTCGACGCCGGTGTTCGCATTGGTGAGAAGGAACCCGCTGTCGGTCGCGGCCGCCACCGAACCCGCGCCAATGGCCGCGCCCGTGGCGGTCACCCAAAACGTCCTCGACGCCGGTGAGCCCTCGATGAGAGTGACGCGCGCGCCCTTGCTCGAGCGGATGAAGACTTTCTTGCCGACCTGGATCAGGCAGTTGCACGGATCGCGCGGCCCGTAGCCCTCTTCGCCAGACTCGCCGAAAACTCCGTTGCCGTTGACGTCGCCGTAGCGGCCCGGGCCGACGACAATGTCAGCGCCCACCTGCGCGTTCGCGATCGCCTGGCGGATGGAGCGGCAGGCGTTGATCGGTCCGCATTCCGGACTGTCGGTGCCGTTATTGGCGACGTGGAGAGTCGCCGCTGGCAGAAGCGTGGCCGTTACAAATGTGATAAGTGTGATGATTACCCTATGAGGCATAGCGGCAGTTCTATCAGTTATCGCAACACGCGAGTGAGAAATTCGTAGGCTTGTTCGCGGATGGCGGGCGGGAAGTCGTGTTGCGCATCGGGGTGGACCGCGACGAGGTTCGCGGACTTTCCGTACATCTTGTAGATCGGGCTTGCCGCACGCACGCAGTCGTGCACTCCCGAGACGTCGAAGTTCGCATCCCCGGTCGGGGCATTGATGAATACAGCTCGCGGCGCGATCACGCCGAGAATTTCCGTGAAGTCGAACGGCATCTTGGCTGGGTTCATCGCATAGAGTTCGGCGATGCGCGGCATGTAGCCGCGGTGGCTCCATCCTTTGAGATTGCCGTTGAAGTACTTGGGGAACGCGTTGAATCCGCAACTGGTCACGACGGCGCGCAAACGGTCGTCGAAGACCGCGACGAAGAGCGAGTTGTGGCCGCCGAGCGAATGTCCGATCACGCCGATGCGTTTCGCGTCGACGTTCGCCATCGCGACGAGAACATCGACCGCGCGCCGGTGATTGACGATCCCCTTCATGGTCGCGCTCACATACCCGGCGGCGTACGGATCGAACTTGTAGTCGCCGTAGTTCGGATAGTCGGGAGCGATGGTGACAAAGCCGCGTTCGGCGAGTTCGCGCGCGTAGTGGAGATTGGCCTTGCCGTCGACACCCGCGGGTTCGGCTTTGCCCACGCGAGTTGTCTGATGCAAGCACAACATGGCCGGACGGCGTCCCTTGGCGTTGGGGAGGAACACATAGGCGGGCACGCGATCCTGTCCCTCGGAGACGAACGTGATCTTGCGCCGCGTGAACTTTTCGGACTTCACCTCTTCGATCACTTGCACGTCGAGAGGCGCGTTCGACTTCGCGGGTAGAGGTCCCATGACGGCTTGCATGTTGGCGAGGATGTGCTGGCGGCGCGTACGCTGCCACTCACCCTTGCCTTTAATCTCGCGGCGCGCGCCCGAGGAGTCGATCGAGTGCAGTAGATGACTCTTGTCGGCATAGAAAACTTCGGCGTGAATCGCGAGAGTGGAGAATGCGAGAGTGGCAAGGGCGCGCATGGAAAACATTGACCCGTCGAAGGATAGGCTACGCTATGGGACGCTTTTTCGCAAGCTTTTCGCAAGCCGACCTGGTACAGGATCCGGTTCGAAAATTAGACAATTGGGGCGGTCATTTTGTGCCCCAATGCTTCTAACGCAGCCTTTTCCATCACCGAGCGTGGGGCCGACTCGCCTGTAAAGGTCTCGAACTGATGCACTGCCTGCTCAACAAACATCTGCAGGCCGGGGATCACTTCGAGACCTTCTTGTTTTGCCCGGCGGACCAGTTCCGTCTCAAGCGGGTTGTAGACCATATCAAACACGATATCCGCCGGGATTTCGTCTTTGAAGAAGCACCCCGAAGTGTTGGGGAACATTCCAAGCGGCGTGCAATGAATCAGCGCGTCGAAATGCCGGCTCGAAGCCTGCTCCACGGTAAGGGGCTCGGCGTTGACCAGCTTGGCGAGTGCGCGCACACGGTCAGGGTTCCGG
>VFZW01000620.1 GCA_016871055.1 Acidobacteriota bacterium | reverse complement strand
CACGGCCAACGGTGTCGTCGACGGTGGCACATTCCACGTTTCGGTGAACTGCACGCGCCCGTCGGCGTGATAACGAACAAAATAGTGCGCTCCCGCGCTGGCGTTGCTGGTGGGAACCAGCCGCACCCGCAGCGCGCCATCCGTAATCGGGATGAGAACACTGGAGCTTGCAATGGCCGAGGCATCCGACGCCTGGAAGGACTTCCATTCGATGTAGGCAACGCCGTTGAAACGGGCGCCGTCGGCTTTGTAGAGCGTGTCTTGCACCGTAGTCAACGGCGGGATCGCCGAGACGGGGACAGAGACAATGAAAAACAGCAATATCAGGTGGACGACGAACGCCCACAGTTTCGAACTGCGCATGAAAACGCCTCCAGGAAACAAAAAACCCGCAGGCCGTCGGCTTGCGGGTGGGAAAAGTCGCTACTCCTATCTCAAGAGTAGCAGACGATTCCAAATTTTCTTGGCCTGTTTTTGAGAGATCGATTGTATCAGTATTGATTCTAAAAGAGTTACGCTCCGAAAAATATTTTCGAAGTTTGTGAACGGACTTTACTGCAATTGTAGTTTTAAGGGTTTTATCTAAAACGAGTAGCGCAATACGAGCTGGCCAAGCCTCGCTGAGCCTGCCGCCGGGAAGATGTGCGTGGAGGTGATAACGCCGCCGTTGGGGATGTTGGAAGTCATGTTTGGCTGCCCGAAATTGACATGATTCAACACGTTTTGAAAGTTCGCGCCGAGCGTCAATCTCCCATAGCGCTCGAAGGAAAATCCCTTTTGGAGACCCATGTTGAAGACCGCGTAACCGGGGCCGTTCACTGAGTTCCGCTTGGCGTTTCCAAATCGTCCGGCGGCGGGCACGCCGAACGCGGTGCGATCGAACCAGGCGGCCAGCGACTTTGGATACTTCAAGTCGGACAACTTGTCTGGCCGCCCGCCCACTGTGTTTGTATTGGACGGATCGGAACCCGCGAATTGCGGGTTGAGGAAATGGCCACTGCTCAAGTTCAGCAGCGCCGAAATTTGCCAGCCGCCCCAGAGCCTGTTCTTGGCGAACGGAATCTCGTACAGCACCTGATTCATCCACTGATTGCGAGGGATCGAGTAGACGTTGCCGCGATCACGGGCGCGATCGTAGGCGTCCTCGATCGTCGTGTTCAACTCGGCGCTGCCGGTGTCGTCGACCTCGCTCAACTGCTTGGCGAGCGTCCATGCGCTTGTCAACAAGAAGCCCTTCTCGAAGCGGCGATTCACTTGCACTTGCAGGCCGCTATACAGATTGTTTGCACCGCTCTCGGCGTAGATGATGTTGTTGTAGCGGGGATAGGGACGGCGCGCCGCGGTGAACGGCGTCGAAGAAGCGCGCGGCTGATTGATGTTGCGTTGGTAGGGCAACTGCGAGCCCTTTGAACCGATGTAGCTGACGCGCAGGCCCATTGCGCCGGTAAGTTCGCGCTCAACGGTGAGACTGTACTGCGTCGACAACTGCGCGCGCAGGTTTGGCGAAATGCCATTCAGGTTCAGAGCGCCGGGCACGCCCGCCGCCGCGAACGGCCTTTCGAACGTGAACGCCGGAACGCCGTTGACGAAGCTGTTATTCGCGGTTGTCGACAACGAGAACGGCCCGCCTGAAACCGCCGCCGGCAAGACGCCGGAGAAGTGTCCGTAGAACGCCCCGATGCCGCCGCGAATCACGGCCTTCGGATTCCAGGAATACGCGAAGCCGAATCGCGGCGCCCAGTTATTGTTGTCGGCGCGGCGCAGGGCCTTCGGCAGGCCAACGCTCTGCGCGGTGACGATCGGCACGTCAGTGGGGAAGTAGGGGCTGAAGAGACGGCGAGCGTTATCGCTGGGAACGATCACAGAGCCGGAGCCTGGATCGAAGCTGAACATGTTGCCGTCGCGCGCAAACGCGGGCTGGTTGAATTCATAACGCATGCCAAGACTTAGCGTCAGCCTGGACGTGAGTTTCCAATCGTCCTGCGCGTAGAATGACGCATCGGACCAGCGGTTGAACTGCGTGGGATAGGGGTCGATGCGAGTGACCGCGGTCGGTAGGCCAAGCAAGAAGTCAGCGTACGGGTTGCCGGTCCAGCGATTGGTGAAGCTGAAGCTTCCATAGAGCCCTTGCACGGCGGGCAGATAACGGTTGACGAACCAGTTGACGTATTCGCCGCCGAACTTCATCGTGTGGCGGCCTCGGTTCCATGTCAGGTTGTTGGAGAACTGCCAGTGGCCGTCGTTGACCGGGCCTAGCAGTGTCTGCAGCGGTGAAGAGAGACCCGTGATGTTGAGCACGGGAATGCCAGGCGCGCCACGCGGCGGAAGGCCCTGCACGCCGATGCGATCGACCAGCGCTTGGCCGGTGACGTTCGCGAAGGACTTCGACGACAGCACGACAAACCCGAAACGCGCTTCGTTGAAGATGTTCGGGCGAATTGTGGCGACGTCGCCGAGCGTACCGAAGTGCACTTCGCGAATATTGGTCGACGTGCCGACCGACTCGGGCGGCAGCGCGCTTCGTGCGCCGGGGATT
>VFZW01000619.1 GCA_016871055.1 Acidobacteriota bacterium | reverse complement strand
TATACGAGTATTTACATGGGTATACAGAACAAGGCAAAAAAACGCGCAACCCACGCTGTCTGAGAACCTTGCGGTGAAAACTACTGCTTATCGGCGGGGGAACTTCGGGTTAAAGAAGAACGCGCTGATCCAAAACGTATTCGCGCGTATGACCGCACCGACCGCCAAGAACCGCCCGGCCCGTCTTGCGCCGGCGCAGTTCTGGACCTCCCAGTCGATTCTCCTTTCGCTGGAGAAAGACGAATTGGTGAGACTACCGGTCGAGGTTCCCGAACTTCGGTCGGTCAGCCTCAATCGCCGGCTCATGATTCCCCCCACGACGGCCACCAAGGCGCTCCAACTTGAGGAAACGGATCTCCGCGTGTCCACCTGGGGAATCGAGCAAACGAAAGCTCTCGCCGCATGGGGCGCCTACGGCACGCGGGGGAAAGGCGTAACGATCGGCCTTTTGGACACAGGCGTGGACGCTGCACATCCAGATCTGGCCGGAAGAATTAGTAAATGGGCCGAATTTGATGCAAAAGGAAAGCAAGTCTCAGGCTCGCAACCGCACGACAGCGATGAACATGGCACGCATTGCGCGGGCACCATCGTGGGAGGCAATACCTCGGGACGGTTCATTGGCATGGCGCCCGAGGCTAAGATTGCCGCGGCGATGGTCTTGAACGGCGGGCAGGGTGGAACGGATGCGCAAGTTCTGAAGGGGATCGATTGGGCCGTAGACGCCGGCGTCGACGTACTCAGCATGTCCCTAGGCGGCCTCGAGATGAACGCCGAAACGCCGCCGACCTACACCGAAGCGATACTGTCGTGCATCGAAGCCGGAATCCCCGTTGTTGCGGCGATCGGCAACGACGGACACCAAACCTCGGGCCTTCCCGGCAGCGACGTGTTCGCGTTGAGCGTGGGCGCAATCGACCAGCAGCGACGCGTGGCCGGGTTCTCCGGGGGACGTACACAGATCATTTTGGAAAACGAATTCATCGATCCGAAGCATTTGCCTCTGCCTTATTCCAAGCCGGACCTGACCGCGCCTGGCGTAGCGGTAACCTCGTCCACGCCCGGCGCAAAGTGGAAGAGCTTCAACGGCACCTCGATGGCAACACCCCATGTGGCTGGAGCGATCGCGTTGCTACTGGGCGCCACGACGATCCGGAGTAAAGAGGCCGGCCCCCGCCGCGCCTTCGTGATTCAAGATCTGATCACTGGGTCGGTCGATGAGGCCGGCGAAGCCGGACAGGACCACCGATTCGGCTTCGGAGTTCTCAACGTGCTGCGCGCCATTGACATAGCGCGCGAACGGGGTTATTGATTAAAGAAGATGGCCAACCGCCGCAGCAGCGAAGTGAATGTCCCGAGCGGCAGCGAATGGATCGTACAGGCGCGCCTTCCACCGCGCCAGACGCAGTTCACGAGGGCGCTCGGCCATGGCCGAGCGCGACTCTCCCGTATCGCCACCACTGGAGGAGAATTGCGCAATGCCCGTTTGACGGAGCTCTATGATTACCTTTGCGCCATGCTGACGACGCCACCGGTCCTTCTAAAGGCGGCTGGCGCCGTGAGTGTTCATCCCTCCGACGAAGAGATCGACGCGATCTCGAAACATCCGTTGGTGAAGGATATCCAACCGAACCGCAGACGACAGCTCGTTACAAAATAGCTGACGGCGCGGCTCGATTCCGGCAGCCCTCGCGGAGGTTCAGTTGACGGGAGGCCGAAAACGTCACGCTTTCGACCGGCGCCGACCTTCTTCAAGGATCGGCCAGCCCGGCAGACTGTGAAAGACGGGCAACCGAGAAGCACAATAGGGGCAATGGTCTGGGGACGGCTGGAGTGGAGCCCCGCGAGGCCGCAGGACGAGGGACTGGTTGGTGATGTCCGAAGCCATCAGCACCGATACATTGATGGTTCCGAAATCAATATCAGCGGGAGTCGATGACGGAGGCGGGTTCCGGGACTTTTTTTGAACGGCAAATGCATCCCTGGAACAGCCCGGATACTCCGTACGAAGGAAGTCCGAGTTCGCCGTTTCCGGTGTTTTCCGCTGGGTCGTACAACTTGATTGAGACTGATATGCCAACGGCATGACGCGTCGCGAATGGATCGCTGGGACGCTGGCCGCACTGGCCGCCGCTACACCCGGAACATAGCGCGCCGTTCAGCCGGGCGTGCGTTGGTGGCTCATCGCCCCCTCCGACACGCGGCAGTGGCTCAAAAGCAGCGTCCGCCCGAACCTGGCCGCGTGTGGCTTCCACTGCGCCGGCTGGACCCGTGCAAATCGAATACCCGGCGTGAAATGGTGAGCCGGCCGGGGCTCGAACCCGGGACCACCGCATTAAAAGTGCGATGCTCTACCAACTGAGCTACCGGCTCATTAATTTACTTCCCGCCCGCTTTGCTCCATCATACCACAGCCCAATGAAATCAGGCTTTCGCCTGATTGTTCGCGCTTCCGTTTAGCCCGAAGTTCCCCTTGGCAAAACGGGGCAATCGACACACTCCAAACGAGTTAGACGAAGAGGGGGGTGTGCGGCGCTGGGAACAAAGT
>VFZW01000618.1 GCA_016871055.1 Acidobacteriota bacterium | reverse complement strand
ACGGACATGACTCAAATTCTCCTTTGGGAATTTTTGTGTGTCTAGACTCGTGTCTCAGATTTGGGGACAACTCCATTTCGACACCTATACGGAGCAGGGACCGGCGGCCTATACGTTGCTGCGGAGCAATTCCGTTGAAGCGTATGTGCAAGACACGTGGCGGGCATCGAAGAACCTGACGCTGGAGTTGGGAGTGCGGTTCTCGTATCACCAACCTTGGTATGCCAAGTGGAACGACATCGCGAATTTCGATGCGCGGTTCTTCGATCCGGCGAAGCGAGCGGTGGTGGATCCGCGGGGCGGATTCATCGTTTCGGGCGATCCGTACAACGGAGTTGTGCTGCCGGGAACGGGGTTCCCCGAATCGGCGAGAGGCCGTGCGACTGGTGCGGTTCTTCCGATCGTGGCGCGGCTGTTCCATGGGTTGCCGCGCGGGTTCTCCGATTCGTATGGGAACGCGTTCGCGCCGAGAATCGGTGTGGCGTACCGGTTGGGGGCGAAGTCCGTGCTTCGCGCGGGCGGCGGCTTGTTCCACCACCGTCAGATGCACAATCAGGGATCTCTGTTCCGCAATGCGCCGAATCAGATTCAGGTGCAGGTGTTTAACGGCGAAGTCGACCGGCCCGGCGGCGCTACGCGGCGGGACTTCCCGTTTTATTTGCGCGGCATCGACTTGCGTTGGAAGTACCCATCGGCGTACAGCTATAGCGTTTCGCTACAGCGGGAGTTGCCGGGATCGGTGCTGGCGGAGATCGCGTATGTCGGGAAGTCGGGTGTCAATCAGGAGCGAACCCGGAACGTGAATCAGTTGCGCGCGGGCACGCTGCAGGCGAATCCGGGGATCAACGCGACGGCGCTGCGACCGTATCATGGACTGGGGCAAGTGGATGTCACGACGCGCGATGGACACAGCAACTATCAATCGATGCAATTGAGCCTGGACCGGCGCTTCCGAGGAGGCTTGAGTTTTGGTTTGTCGTACACGTACTCCAAGAGCATTAGCGACATCCTGACGCCATTCGATGCGTATCGGAACGTGCGGTCGCGGGACGACTTGGACCGGCCGCATTTGTTGAATCTTAACTACATTTATGAGCTTCCATTCTTCAAAGGCGCGACGGGTGCGCGGGCCAAAGTGTTGCGGGGCTGGCAGCTTTCGGGTGTGGTGTTCTTCCGTTCGGGAACGTTGCAGTCTGTTGTGGACGGAGTCGATGTTGCCGGTGTCGGACAAGGCAGCGTGAATCAGCCTTGGGACGTGAATGGGAGCATTGCGGTGTCCGAGCGCGGGCTGGGGCAGCGGTGGTTCAACTCGGCTGCTTTTACGCGCCCGCGCGATGGCACGTTTGGGAATGCGGGGTTGAACATTATCCGCGGACCGCGATTCCAGAACTGGGATGTCGCGATGTTCCAGAGTATTCCGATCAGTGAGCGGTTTCGGAGCGAACTGCGGTTCGAAGTGTTCAATTTTCCGAATCACCCGCTGTTGAGTAATCCGTCGGTGGGTCCACGGGCGGGAGATTTCGGATTCGTCACTTCGAAGTTCGCGGAGCGAAACGTGCAGTTGGGTTGGAAGCTTACGTTCTGATTCGGCTCACGGCTTCATGAGGACTTCGTCCAATGTTGTCGCGAGGACGAAGTTGTCGAAGTAGATGGAATCGACCGAGGGCTTATGTGGACTGCGGTGGATTCCGGGCTGGCAGAAGTAGACGGCTTCGGCGCCTTTCGTCTTCAGCTTCTTGTCGAGGACGAGGGAGCCATCGAACCAGAGGCGGGCGTTGCCCTTGGTTGGATCTTCAGACCAATGGATGTGCACGGCAAGGTGGTGCCATTTGCCGATTGAGAACTTGGCTTCCCACTCGGTACCGTTGCGGCCGAGGTTGCCGGTGCCGTATTTGATGGCGGCGCCGTCGCCGGTGGGCTCGATCCACTAGGTCATGACGTTGTTGTAACGCGGGGGCGGGTTGCCTTCCCAGTAGAAGAAGTTGTCGCGGTCCTTGGGCGCGCCGGCCATGTAGAGGTAGAAGGACATGTAGGTATCGTCGCCGTCGGCGACGGTGACGCGTGGGCCGCCGACTTGCACGCGGAGCTGTTGGGCGTTGAAGATGTCGTCGGGGTGGATGGTGAACTTGGCGGCGTACTTGCCTTGCTGTCCGATGCCGGTGACGAGTTCGATGTTGCGGGGCGTGGCGTTTTGGCCGCGGGTGCCGGTTTTGGCCCATTCGCTCAAGTCGCCGGTTTCGAAGTTGGCTTGGAAGAGGATCTCGGCGAGTAGGAACGGGAACTTGATTTGGGGAACGGCCCTTGAGTTTGCCTCGGAATAAACTGAGGCAAATACCCCCAAAAGGGTTTCGCGATCCCCGCCGATAGACATAGTGGGTATAGTCTGAATGGATAGAGAACTAGTGAGCACCCATCAAAAAGCAGCGCGACTGAACAACCACCGCCTGAAGGCGGTGGGGTCGATGGGCGACTGAAAGTCGCAGGACGCGGCTGAAGCCGCTCCAGATTCCGGTTTTCGCTGCCCCGTTGTCAGTCATTCGGCACCGTGACCTTG
>VFZW01000617.1 GCA_016871055.1 Acidobacteriota bacterium | reverse complement strand
CGAATTGGATGGCCGATCCGGCGCATCCGCTGACAGCGCGTGTGATGGCGAATCGGATTTGGCAGTTCCGGATGGGCTCGGGCATCGTGCCGACGCCGAACGATTTTGGGCAACTTGGCGGACGGCTGTCGAATCGAAAGTTGCTGGACTGGTTGGCGGCGGAGTTTGTTTCTTCGGGATGGAACGTGAAGGCGATGGACAAACTGATTGTCACGTCGGCGGTGTACAGGCAGGCGGCGGCGATCGA
The DNA here is from genome assembly GCA_016871055.1 of Acidobacteriota bacterium. Lineage (GTDB taxonomy): Bacteria > Acidobacteriota > Terriglobia > Bryobacterales > Bryobacteraceae. Next base: position 2,307 of record VFZW01000617.1, on the reverse strand, counting down.
TGCGGCAAAGGCCGCCATCGACAACGACAATCGCTTCTACTGGCGTATGAACACGCGGCGGTTGGAAGGCGAGGCGATTCGCGATTCCGTCCTGCAGGCGAGCGGGCAGTTGAACGCGAAGCAGTTTGGCGCGCCAGTGAAAACGCCGCTGGAGCCTGAGATCTACGACATCATCTTCACCGAAGGCGAGCCCGACAATTTGTGGCCCTTGCCCAAGGACAAAGCGGAGACGTACCGCAAGAGTTTGTACTTGTTGAACAAGCGCACGGTGCGGCTGCCGATGTTGACGAACTTCGACCAGCCGGATGCGATCAACTCGTGCCCGGTGCGGCCGGTGTCGACACATGCGTTGCAGGCGTTGTCCTTGCTGAACTCGCCGTTCATGCATGAGCAGGCGGTGGCAATGGCGGCGCGCGTTTCGGCGGCGTGTAAGAACGTCGATTGCCGTGTGAAAGCAGCCTATTCGGCTGCGTTGCAGCGAGGGCCGTCGGCGGTGGAGTTGAAGATGGCGCGGGAGTTCCTGTCGGCGAAGAAGATGCCGCTGGAAGATTTTACGAAGGCACTGGTGAACCGGCATGAGTTCGTCTACATCCCTTAACAGACGAAGTGTTTTGCGCGCGGCGGCCAACGGTTTCGGCGCGCTTGCGGCGGAGTATCTCTTGCAGCGTGAGTTGGGCGCGGCGCCGGCGGCGAATCCGCTCGCTGCGAAGATGCCGCACTTCGCTCCGAAAGCGAAACGCGTAATCTTTCTGTTTATGGTCGGCGCTCCGTCGCCGATCGACATGTTCGACCCGAAGCCGGCGTTGAAAAAATTCGCCGGGCAGAAACTGCCCGAGTCTTATGGCAAGATCATTAGCCAGTTCACCGATGGATCGACGACGCTGCTGCCGTCGCTGTGGGAGTTCAAACAGTACGGCCAGAGCGGTCTGCCGTTTTCAACGCTGTCGCCGCATGTGTCGCAGTGCGCCGACGACATCTGCATGGTGCGCAGCTTTTACACCGAAAGCGTTGTGCATGCGCCGGCGATGTATCAGGTGCATAGCGGACGCATCCTGACCGGGCACCCGTCGATGGGCGCGTGGGTGACGTACGGGCTTGGATCGACGGCCGACGACCTGCCCGCTTATGTTGTGATGCCGCAGCCGGAGGGCACGCCCGAGGGCGGCACGCCTTGCTGGAGTTCAGGGTTCTTGCCCGCGGTCTATCAAGGGACGCTGCTGCGTTCGGGGCCGTCCCCGATTCTGCATTTGAAGCCGCCCGAAGGCGTGTCGGCAGAGCGGCAGAAGGCGACGCTTGCGTTGCTGCAAAAGATGAACCAGTTGGATTCGGCGCCGGGCGACTCCGAACACGCCGCGCGAATCGCGTCCTATGAGTTGGCGTTCAAGATGCAGTCGGCCGCGCCGGAAGCGGTGGATGTGGTGAACGAATCGGCGGCGACGAAGGCGTTGTACGGACTCGATGAAGAACGCACGCGCGAGTTCGGCACGCGGCTGTTGCTGGCTCGGCGGTTGATCGAACGCGGCGTGCGGTTCGTACAGATTTATCACGGCGGCGGGCCGGTATCGATTCAGTGGGACGCGCACAAGGACCTTGTGCTGAATCACGAGAAAATGGCGGGTATGAGCGACAAGCCGGTCGCCGGTTTATTGAAGGACTTGAAAGCGCGCGGACTGCTCGACGACACCTTGGTGATTTGGGGCAGCGAATTCGGTCGTCTGCCGATGTCGGAAGGCGGCAACGGGCGCGATCATAATCCGCACAGTTTCACGATGTGGTTTGCGGGTGGCGGCGCGAAGGGCGGACGCATCGTCGGCGAGACCGACGAGTTCGGTCTGCACGGTGTGGGCGAACGCTATCACATGCGCGACTTTCACGCGACCGTGCTTCATCTGCTGGGCCTCGATCAGAACAAGCTGTTCTACCTGCACAACGGCCGCAATGAGAAGCTGACCGACTTTGGCGGGAATGTGATTCCGAAGGTGTTTAGCTAACGCGCAGCGTCTTCAACGCTTTGCTCCAGGCGACGACCTGGTCGAGCAATGTGCCTAGCGACTCGGCGTGATGAGGGTTGGGCTTGAAGACGGTGTAGTTTTCGAAGCCGGTAATCAGCGATAGCACAATTTGCGCGGGCGCCGACGGCGGAGCCGCGACCGACAAAGGTCGAGCGAATCGATCCTGGCCGACCAGCGCCTAGTCTCCTGTCTTGGATAATTCTTTACAACGGCGCACCTTGTCGAGGATAACGTCTGCGGAGGCCTTCCATGTGAAGGGGGTCGGGGCTCCGTTCCAACCGGCCAGCCAGTGGTA
>VFZW01000616.1 GCA_016871055.1 Acidobacteriota bacterium | reverse complement strand
TTTTCCTCGCTCCCATGCCTCGCAGCAATTCGCCGCGGCACCAGAATGAACGGGACCAATGCCCGACGTCTGAATACGCCACGCAGATCGAAGCCGGTGTCTTGCTTCAATCGTTCCCACGCCGCTACTCCCTCAAGAATGTGACGGATGAAATTTTGCTGCTCCTCATCCCAGCGATGGCTCTGCACCGCGTTGAACTGGGCAAACTCGATGGACTCCTGAACGCCTCGTGCCTGAAAATCTGCCTCATCGTCTTCGTTGATCCATTGAGCGTCCGCCGGCGCCGCCTTAACTGGTTCGCTGCACGCCAGATACGGCGAAATGTCCGCCAGCCAAAGTTCGGAGAGGACCACTTCGTACCGGCTCTCGAAATCGCGCCACTCCCGAATGAAAACTGGATCGACCGGAGCCGTATATAGGGCCCTGTGTCTCCGCTCGTTTCGGCGAAGCTCGTTGCCGAGGTCAAAAACCTTGGTGCAAAGATCCCGAATGCTCGAGTCCGCAGTCGCACAGGCCTTGAGATCTTCCGGTGCGTCGTCGCACCACTCCTTCAGGCGCGCGAACGCCGTCATGAACAGGACAACTTCAGCCGAATCCTTGTTCTTGGTGCTCAATAGGTCGACTCCGACGCAGCCGCGGCTGCCATGCAATCAAACTCAATTCGCGACGACACTAGCTTCTCGCCGTTTCCGACTTGTCTCCCACCAAGTGGGCCAATCCGACAGACTTGGCGACATCGATCGCCGTCCGCCCTTCGCTGTCCGTGGCTTTCAGGTCGGCGCCTCGTTGCAGTAGCGCAACGACAGCTCTCTCGTCGCGCCGCCGAAGCGCACCAAAGAGGTTTTGAGTAGCCGTAAACGCCTTTCGACACCTGGCCTCCTGTTGTCGCGCTTGCTCGGCAGACTGTCGTGCTCGCTTGCTGTCCTCAAACTCCTTTGACAGCTGCTGAAGTTGCGCCAGCGACTTGGCGCCAAAATTGAACCTACCAAACGGCAAGTAGGGATTGTCGGATTGGGCAAGGATCCAGTTGGCCAGATGCAGAGCCTGATCTCCCGCTCTTTCCGACAATTTCCGAAACAGCAATATGACCGGAGAGACGCTCCCACTCGAACAGTTCGGGAGCTTCTCCACCAAAGTGAGCGCTTTAATTAGAGCAATTAACTGATCGGACCTGAGCGATGACGCGACATCGTGCCAAGGTTCCCAGCCACGCCGCATGAATGCGCCGTCTCGGAGGTCTGGAAATTGAGCAAAGAGGTCGTCCAAACCGATTACCCGATCGGCCATGCCGATCTCGATCAGGTGCTCTACAAGTCGCGAAGGAATTTCCCGACCCATAGCTGGCAGCCCCCACTTGCCAACGGTCCACGCCGCAAACAGCCTCGCCTGAATCTAACGCGGGCGCAACTACCGGTCGTGATGCTTCATTCGGAAGATGTCGACTATCCCGTGCCATCGTCCGGTGCCAGCATCTATCCGATAGAATCCCGTCCGCACATTTTGCCAAACGGATCAGCCCGCAACCGGCCCGTGCCGCAGCTCCTTGAGCCGCATCAGCATCGCCAGCATCCGCTCGAGCTTGCGGTCGAGGTGCACCTCGTAGCGGCCAAGCCGCTCCAGCTTGTCGGGGTCGAGCGCTTCGCCGAAGGCCTGCTCGCGGATCAGCGGGCGGTTGGCGAGTTCCTTCCTGCGCCCATCGAACCACGGCATCACCGTCCCTTCGAGGAAGCGGGGCAGGCCGTCCTCATCGGGCGTGGCCGGCTCCTCGCCCTCGCCCAGGTCTTCGGGATCGCGAGCCAGCGTGTCCGCCCACCAGTCCCGCGTATCCCCGCGCAGAGCGGCCAGCGCAGCCTCGTAGCGGTCGTTGCGGCGCGAGCCGAGCAGGTCGAGCGCACGGCGCGTCATCGCTGTGAAATCGCTTCCAATCGTCACCCCCTCAAAATCAGAGCAACTCCCTGATTATGCCTGGAAAACTGACAAATTGGTGGGGTCATGTTTCGCGCGAAAGATGACCCCTCCAATATTTCTTATTTCCGAATGAGTTCAATGATCTGAAAGTCTTCAGGTGCGGGGTCATTGTTGGGCGCGATTGCACACTCTTGAGCGGCACTCGGTCGCTAGCAGCCGTTACCTCCTGGCTGTCCGCTCTCACGATTAAGCCAGCAGGCTTCAGGTCGTTGCGAACAACGGCAACCCTCGCCGATCGCGTTGTTTCCGGCGCGGGCGTAGCTTGCCAGCGCGGACCGGCGCAAATGACGCGCTCGAACCCAAATCCAATTCCCATTGCTGGCCCGGCTTCGGGCTCTTGAACTGTTGCTGGACCGAACCACGATCAGCGGCATCGAGCGAAAAGCGATTCAGGATCAGGCGATTTGCGACGTAGATCATCGTTGTGATGGGCCGGCCGACCAGCTTTGCGGCGATGCCGGCCGCCAGGTCGGCGTCGACCTCTACTTGGCGCGACCAGCGTCCAACACCCCGGATTTCCGCGTCGATGCCCGCCGATGTGATACGAAGCCCGATGCGAGCGGGACCGATCGTGATGGTGTGAGCCTG
>VFZW01000615.1 GCA_016871055.1 Acidobacteriota bacterium | reverse complement strand
CCGGCCGAGGCGTTGCTGAGGAAAACTTGTGTTCGTCGGGTTTGAGTACGTTGCGAGCCACGATCAAATAATACAGGCCGACCACACCGTTAACGCGCGGCAGCCAACACGCCACCAACTTCACTTCCCAGATCATCGGACCCTGGTGGGTGTCTTTGACCTGGTACACCTGCCACGGCTGAGTCCGCAGCACTTCCGAGTGTCGCAAGAGGGTCGCCACCGGCTTGGCCTGCGCATCGGAGAGCTGCGGATCGTGCAACCACATCGCGAAGTTCTGGGTGATTTCCAGCACAAATCGCGTGCCGCTCTGTCATCACTCTCGGGTTGTTACCTGTTCAGCGAAGAATGCGTGCGTTGTTGAATCCTGAACGGCCGATTCCACACAACGGAACCTGTGCTGACCAGACCATTCGTGCGGTTTCGGCACATCAAATTTGTATGGTCGCTTTTGACATGCTTCCGAGAATGATCGCACAACCCCTCCGTGACTGGACGATGTGTGACAATCGTGGTCGCACTCGGCACTTTGGTCGCCAGCGGATGTGCGATGAGTGGGTGGTATTCGCCACCGAGGCCTCTTGAACAGCGACTGATCTACCCGCGTGGAGGAACTCCGTCATCGCGGCAGACCGACGACGACAATGCCATCGACGCGCGGTTCACTGCAGACGATGCCATCCAATTGCACGGTCGGTTCTACGATCATCCCGAGCAATGTGCGGTCGTCTTGTTTTGCAACGGAAACGCGGAAAGCGTTGCAAAGTGTTCCGGGGCCGCAAAGCTGCTTCGAGACCGGCGTCTCGGCGTCTTGATTTTTGACTCTCGCGGTTACCGACAAAGCAGAGGAACGCCCGACGAGCCAGGAATCCTTCGCGACGCACGAGCGGCTCGGCGCTGGTTGTCCGATTAGACAGTTATCGCAGAACAACACAACTTGGCGATCGGCCGTTCGCTGGGCGGAGCGCTCGGCCGCGCACATGATTTCGGTGCCGGACAGTTGCGAACCCCTGGGCCGGGGGGTATTTTGGAGGGGCTCATATCATGAATCGAGGGTTCTTATGAATCCGCACACCGATGCACGCCCGAGTGTTGATGCGAGCATTGCTCTGTCCGCCAGCGGCCAGCTCGACGAGACGGTCCGCGGCGACCCGCCCACCGACGGCACGGCCTCCGGTGGGTTCGGCCCCGCGGTTGCGGCCGGGGAGGTGGGCACGCTCGGCCCGTACCGGATTGTCAAGAAGCTTGGCAAGGGTGGCATGGGCGCCGTCTACGCGGCCGTGGACATGCGTCTCGACCGGCGGCTCGCGCTCAAGATCATGCTCCCCGAGAGTGCCATCGACCACGAGGCCCGCGAGCGGTTCCTGCGCGAGGCCCGGGCCGCCGCGCGGGTCAAGCAGGACCACGTCGTCACCGTGTACGAGGCCGACGAGCGGAACGGGGTGCCGTACATCGCGATGGAGTTGCTCGCGGGTTATTCGCTGGACGAGTACCTGAATCGCAAGGGGAACCTGAGCCCGGAGCAGGTGCTCAAGATCGCCGCCGAGACGGCCGCCGGACTGGCGGCGGCGCACCGGCAGGGGCTGGTCCACCGCGACGTGAAGCCCGCCAACCTGTGGCTGGAGGCGCCTCATGGTCGCGTGAAGGTGCTCGACTTCGGGCTGGCCCGACCGGTGACCGCGGACGCGGAGCTGACCAGGAGCGGCACGCTGGTGGGCACCCCGGCGTACATGAGCCCAGAGCAGGCCCGCGGGCTGAAGGTGGACCACCGCACCGACCTGTTCAGCCTCGGGGCGGTGCTGTACCGGCTGTGTACGGGGCGGAACCCGTTCGCCGGCGAGCACGTGATGGCGGTGCTGGCGGCGGTGCTGGCGGACGAGCCGACGCCGATCCGCAAGCTCAATCCAAAGGTGCCGAAGCCGCTGGCCGAGCTGATCCACCAGTTGCTCGCCAAGTCGGCCGACGCGCGGCCGGCGTCGGCCGACGAGGTGGTGAAGCGGGTGCGGGCGATTAGGGGGCAGAGTGCCGCGTCCCCGGTGGTGGACGCGCCGATCCAGGTGACGGCGGTGCCCGGGGCCAGCCCGTTCGCCGACCTGGACGTGACCGAGGTCGGGGCGGTGCCCGTGGCCGAGTCCGCGCCTGCGGCAGTGCGGCGCAAGCCGCGTCGGCCGTGGGGCATCGTCGCGGCCGGGCTGGCGGCGCTGTCACTGCTGGCCGGGGTCATCATCGTCATCCGCAACCGCGACGGATCCGAAACGAAGATCGAGGTGCCCGAGGGTGCCACCGTTACGGTGAAGGAGAAAGACAGCAAGACCCTCCCGCAGGTGGGCTCGGGGGGCAACACGCCCGCCGTCACCGGTGACCCGGACCGGCGGGCGGCCGAGGACGTCGTGTCGCTCGGCGGCGGCGTGATGATCGAAGGGCAGGACCGCGAATTCAAGGCCGCGGCCGACCTGCCGAAGGAGCGATTCACTCTGACGACTGTCAACCTGCGCGGCACGGCGGTGACGGACGCGGGGCTGGCGAATTTCAAGGGCTGCAAGGGGCTGCAACAGCTCG
>VFZW01000614.1 GCA_016871055.1 Acidobacteriota bacterium | reverse complement strand
TTCTCGACGAACTGCGTACCGTCCAGCAATTTGTTCTCCTCTACCCGCCCCAAGGAGAAAAAGGGCCTAACCGCGTCGCCACCGTCTTGTCCAAACAATCCCTATCGCAGCACGCTCTCGCCGACGCCCTCGGCTTGGAGGCGCTGTGTAGTACCCAACGTGGGTAATACACCCTTGCCGCTCTAACCCTCGGAAAATCTTTGGCTTAGAGGTCTGCTTGGCCGCTTCGCAGTAAACTCCCGCTAGGCCGCAAGAAATATGGGGCGAAATTCCGGTCAGGAAAGACCTTCGGCCAGGTACAACTCGGCCGAGACGCGGCGCAGCCAGAACCCGGCCGATTTCCCGTCGGTCGAAACCACTGCGGCGGCGATCGTCCCGACGCCACGCGAATGGGGCGGCGTCAGGTTCCAGCGAGGCTCTTCGGCAAGCCGCCCATCGTCGACAACAAAAAGCGAAAGCCGAACGCTGGAAGACTCTTTCGACGCGGCGCGGACGATATATCGGCCTTCTTCGTCAAAGCCCATGAGATTACAGGTTGTATCGATACGGACCTGGCGCGGCGCCTCGTCCCATTTATCCCAGCACAGAATCATGCCGCGTCCGGCGGCGACAAATTTTCCGCCCGGGCCGACACGCGCGTTGCCGGAGCCTTCGCTGAACGGCAAGACTTCAACCGATCCCCCGGACACAGGATGCACGGCGAGAAACGGAATCGCGTTCATGCGATCCTTCCACCTCGCGGTACCGAGAACCCAGTTGCCGTCCGGGAACAGAGCCGCCGATTCATAGACGAGGCCGCGTTCATCGATTCCGATTCGGTTCCCGGAGGCGGTATCCACCAACGAGAGCTTCGAGCGGGAGTCCTGGTCCAGAACAAGGGCGGTTTTCCCATCGGGGCTAATGCTTTGTGCGCAGCCGGGGCCGAGGTCTTTGATCGTTCGGGAGGCGGTCCAAAAGGCATACGCACGATAGCGGTTTTGGACCGCTTCGTTGCTTTCATCAAAAAGCGCCACCGCGCCGCGATCGGAGATAGCGCTGAACCGGGTCCAACCGAGGTGAAGCAGTTCGCGGCTGGACGGTTCGCCATCGAGAAGCAACTGGGACTCGACCCGCGCGGCGTTCTTGATGAAGGCGACATTGCCGTTACGGTGAATATCGAAAGACGCGTCCGCCATGCCGGGCAGCCCGACCATGCGCGTATTGCCGGCGCGGTCGACGGCCCAGAGGGCGACTGTCGAACCGTCCTTCGATCCGGTAAACCACACCTCCTGGCCGTTTGGGTGCCAGCCGATGCCGGCCAGATGCGGCCAGTGCTCGATGAGCTTGCGAGGCGCCTTGTTCCGTTCGAGCACCAGGATGTAGCCGCCGGTATCGCCGCGTACAGGCTTTTCGATGACAGCGACCGCGCCATCGGTCGGCGAGACGCGGACCGGACCGAGTACGCCTCGCGTGGAATGCAGCACGCGCCCGGCCGGATACTCTACCTGGTCTTCCTTTTCATCGGTGCGCACACAGGCGATGTGTTTGCCGTCGAGCGCCCAGTCGACCGACTTGATGTGCTCGTCGATATATTGCGGTGGACCTCCGTCGAGTTCGGCGCGGACGATCGTACCCGGGCGGGAGACGCTGGGATCGTAGGCGAACAGGACGAGTTCGTCGTTGTCGGAAATCGTAGCCACGCCATAGCCCGCGAGTTTGAGTGGCGCGTGTTCGGCGGATCCGATGCGATGCAGGTAGGTATTCCAGGAATCGCCGGACCAGCGCGCGGAGTAGACGATGGACTTGCCGTCGCGCGTGAAGAAGGCGTTGCTAATGGCGCCGTCGCCGAAGCTCAAGCGTCGCAGTTTCAACTCGGCGGAACGGGGGCGCGAAATATAGCCGAGTCCTCCGATGCTGGCCGCGATCGCGCTTCCGGCGGCCCAAAACCAGCGGCGTCGTGAGGGCGGAGCGGTCGGCGGCGCTTCGACCACGGGCGGAATTGGACTAATACGCGGTGGCGGCGGGACGGCTTCTGGTTCCCGGATGAGTTCCGCGACAGGCGCGATGAAAACGTAGCCAGTGCGTGCGATGGTTTCGATATAGCGTGGCTCGTCGGGGGAGTCGCCCAGCGCGGCGCGTAGGCGTTTGACGGCGGTGTTGAGGCCGCGATCGAAATCGACGAAGGTCTCGGAGCCCCAGAGGCGGTCCTGCAATTGCTGCCGTGTGACAATCGATCCCTGCCGCTCTATCAACGCTTCCAGAATTTCGAGCGGCTGGCCGTGCAGCTTGAGCCGGATGCCATGTTTGCGGAGTACGCGCGTGGAACCGGTTCGCTCAAATTCGAACGGACCGAAGACGTGGACCCTCATCCCCATGCGTTTTAGTATCGCAGCGCCGGGTCTAATCCCCCCGCCTTTCAGGCGGGCTGCTTTCAGCCACGGTACTGCAAAATGGAAAGATGGCCGAGTACCGACGGAGCGCGGATGCGGTTTTTGATTTGAAGTACCACGTGGTGTGGATTACGAAGTACCGATACAAAGTGTTGCGGGGACGGATAGCGGAGCGGGCGAGGGACCTGATCCGGCAAGTTTGCGAAGCGCGGGAGGTAGT
>VFZW01000613.1 GCA_016871055.1 Acidobacteriota bacterium | reverse complement strand
CGAAAACAGCTCCTGCAGGCGTAGTGTCTTCAAAAATCAGCCAGTGGGTCGCCAAAAACCTCAATTTTACTCCCGACAAGCTCCAAACCAGAATCCTCGACTCCGAATCCAACCGGCTCCTGCTCTGTTGCAGCCGCCAATGGGGAAAATCCACCGTCGCCGCCGCCAAAGCGCTCTACATCGCGCTCTCCAAGCCGAAGTCGCTGATCCTGGCCGCCAGCGCGTCCCAGCGTCAATCGCTGGAACTGCTCGAAACCGCCCGCGCCCTCGCGCCCGAGAAAGCGAAGAGCCGGCGCAATACGCTCCAGTTCGCCAACGGCAGCCGCATCGTTGCCCTGCCCGAAAACCCGCGCACCATCCGCGGCTTCTCCGCCGGCAGCCTCGTCATCATTGACGAAGCCGCATTCGTCCGCGACAAGTTCTTCGAGGCGATCACTCCCACCTTTGCCACTACCAACGGTGCACTATGGCTCCTCAGTTCCGCCGGCGAGGAGAAAGGATTCTTCTACGAAACCTGGACCCGCCAACCCCTCGGCTGGCAATTCTACCAGGCCACAGCCGCCGATTGCCCTCGCATCTCCAAACAGTTCCTCGAGGCCGAACGCATCACCCGCGGCCAGGACGCCTTCGACCGCGAGTACTTTTGCAAATTCACCGCGGGCCCAACCCAGTTCCTCGAAAAGGATCTCATCCTCGCCGCCTGGGACGACTCCGTCTCCGTCATCGACTGCGAATAACTCGACTAGCGAAAGGATCATCGACATGCGTATCACCACCATGAATCACTACATCGGCGTCGATCTCGGCCAGCGCCGGGACTACACGGCCATCGCGGCCTTCACGGAAAGGCAGATCTTTGCCGGCCGTGACAAGGTCTCCTGCCAGCCGGTTCTCCACACCGAACTCCACCTGTCGTATCTTAAGCGCTTGCCGCTGCGAACGCCGTATACGAGCCTTCCGTCCCGGCTGCGGAACTTGGTCACGGTCCTTAACCCAACTCGGGTTACCGTTGCTGTCGACGCCTCCGGCCCCGGCGTGCCGGTCGTTGATATGCTTCACCGCGCCGGGCTCGGCGCCGATATCCTCGCGGCCTTCATCACCGCCGCGGGCGACGGTAAATCGCCCAAGAACGGCTTCTACACCATCGGCCGAAATACCCTGTTGTCCCTTCTTCGCATCGCGCTCGAACGCCGCATGCTCAAGTTCGCCACCGCGCTGAAACTCCGGCCCGAGCTCGACGCCGAATTGATCGGCCTTTCGGCGAATCCCAACCTCGCCGGCGCGCATGACGATCTCGCCTTCTCCATCGCACTCGCCCTCTGGGCCGCACGCACGCGCAACCCGTCGCTACTGGAGGTCCCGTAACCCATGGAATGACACATGCGATTTGACGGCCCCCGCCGCAGATGGTATTCTGAAATGACGAATTAGTGTATGGCAAACCACGTATCAGCCCTTAAGCGTGTTCGGTCGACCGAACGCCGAACCGAATTTAACCGCGCGCGGAAGTCGCGCTTGCGCACCGGCCTGAAGCGGCTGCGCGGCCTGTTGGAAGCAAAAGACGTAAAAGGCGCAACCGAGGCTATGCCTGCCACCTTTTCGATCGTCGATCGCGCCGCCAAATGGGGCGTGATTAAAGAAAATACCGCGTCGCGCTACAAGTCGCGCATCGCGGCCCGCTTGCGCAAACTGCAAGCCGCTTAACCCAAGATCTAATCTGGCCCCCGCATGAATGGCCCGCCGCCTGGCGGGCCGTTCGCTTTTTTGGGAGTTGACCTCGTGGCACAATAACAAGTGCCTATGTCCAAGAAGTGGTACGAACATTTTGTCTCCGTCGAGAGCGATACCCCCAACGCCCCGCCTCCGGCTAACGACGCCGCCATGGCGATCGCACAGATCGCGGCTACCGTCGCTCCACCACCGCCACCGGCGAGTTTCGCCAAGCCCGCGGCCGCCGCGGCGATGGGACAGTTAACCAGCTTCGACGATATCTACACGGCCGCCGAGATCAAGGGCGCGCCGAACGGGTTCACGATCTTCAAAGTCTCCGATATGCTCGCGAGCGAACATATCAAAAACATGTCGGCGGAGATGAAGAAGGGATCGATCATGTTGGCGCTGGACGCGGCGGGTGTGAAGATTCAAGACGTGATTCAAGACGCGGTACGGCGCGATCAGGCGCTGGACGCGTTCGAACGCGTGCATCAAAAAGCGGTCGAAGACCTGGAAGCGCGGAAGATCGAGGAGAATCGGAAGATCCAAGCGGACCTCGACAAGTACGTGTCCGAGCAGAAAGCGAAATTACAAGCTAACTTGGATGAAGTCGCCAAGCAGAAGGAATCGTTCATCGGCTGGCGGCAGAAGAAGCAGAATGAGGAACAAAGGATTGCGGATTGCGTATCCTATTTCGTGACCGATAATCCAATCACTACCGCCGCGAACCCGCGGCCGGCGGCGAGTGGCAAAACCGGACAGTAGAGCAGCGCGGGGCAAGGGCAACTATCAGCCATGTGGAATCGTTTTTCACGGGTCATCCGTTCGTTCGTAGGGTTTTTATATCGGTCGCGGAAGACCCCGAGATCATCCTGGAACAGAACAT
>VFZW01000612.1 GCA_016871055.1 Acidobacteriota bacterium | reverse complement strand
ACCGAGGACAGCATCATGCCCGCGCCAAACGTCGCCGAGCTTTACAAGTATGAGGAATCGCTGGAGGCGGCGTTCGTCACTATCCTGAGCGCGGCCAGCGTGACGGCGGTGAAGCAGCGCAACAGCGCGACGGTGGCTGCGCCGTATGTGGCCATTCAGTTGCAGGCAGGCACGGCCACAGGGCGAATGAAATACTACAACAGCAAGCCGCTCTACGACGCATGGAGCGCGACCTTGCAAACCACCATCGTCACCGAGCGATTGCAGAACGACGCCAGCCATTCGACGTTCAGGGCGAAGGTGCGCGAGCTTCTCTACGACGCGCAGGCGCAAATCACCACGGACAATCTGCCGTATCATGCCGTCACCAAGTTCTTTGAAGGGTCAAGCTCGCCGCAGGTCGAGGAGGAAAACAACCACGACGTGACTGTGATTCAGTGGGTCATGGAGTTTCAAATCCGCTCGACGGCTTGGCCGTAAGATTGACAGCAGCGGGCGTTCGTGATACGAACCGGCAAGCAACATCAACTCACCTAAATTATGGCAGCAATTTACAACGACGGGACGGTGCAGTATGGCAGCTACGTCCTGACCATCAACTCGGTCGCCTACATCGCCGAGAGTCTCAACTGTTCGCGTCCGACGAAAATCATCGAGCGGCTCAATGAGCTTGGCGAGCCGAACGGGCAGGTCGTGGTGCGGAACTTTGAAACCGGCACCGCCGTCCTTCAACTGGCGAGCGGCTCGACCGCATGGCCGACGCTCGGCTTGACGTTTACTGTCACGCTGGAGTCGGCCTTTGGTTCGGAGGTGTTCATCATCACCGAAATCAGCCATCCCTACGGCCAGAACGACGCCAAGAAGGTCAACATCAGCTTCCGCAAGAAGCAGGCATGATGAAGGATGGCGACAAGCTGATGCACGCGCAACTCGGCGCGTGCGTGTATCTTCTGCCCCTCGACAACGAATGTTGCCTCGTGCGATTGGCGAACGGTGTTGAAGCATCGGTGAGCAACACGTATCTGATTCCGCTCGTTCCGGCCACGCCGGACAGGGACAAGGGCAGAGGCAAAGGCAAAGGCGCGGGACGTGACAACGATGAATGAGCGACCTTCGGCAACTCATTCCCGGCTACGGCGATGCCGTCGAGTCGGAGCGCATGGCGCGGGTGGCGTCGTTCCTCAGAGCGCCTGACGCCATCGGCGGCATTGCCATTGAGCCGCTGTCCGTCCGGCACATTCTCATTCTCGAATTAGCGGGCAATGCGTTTGTCTGTGGCGGACATCTGCTGCCCGCCGACGTGGTGCAATTCCTGTGGGTTTGCTCCCCGCACTTCAAACCCGGTGACAATGCTGCGCGCGATGCGCTGGTGAAGCGGGCCGGGTTGCTGCCGTTCGATGATACGGCGAAGTCCATCCTTGCGCGTATTTCAGCCGCCTTCGCTGATATGCCCGCCACCCGCGAGCATAACGGCACGACGGAATCCTACTGGCATTGGGCTGCGTCGCTGGTGGATGTGCTGGCGTCGCAATACGGCTGGAGCGAGCAGTCCATCCTCGACCTGCCGATGTCGCGCGCGTTCCAATATCTCCGCATCATTCGGAAGCGCACGGAACCGGACTTGCCGCTGTTCAATCCGATGAGCGACAAGGTGAAGTCGGATTGGCTTGCGGAGCAAAACCGCAAGGATGCGTCGGTCGGGAGGAACTAAGCGATGGCAAAGGACGACATCACGATTCGCATGGGCGTGGACAAGACCGCGTTTGATGCCGCGCTCACGCAAATGCAGGCCAGCACGCAGCAGTTCGGCGCGAAGATGAAGACGCAGTTTGCCGAGGCGGTGAGCGTTGCGGCAGTGGCGGCGGCTATCCAAGCCGTGGTGGTGAAGATGCGCGAACTCAAACGCACGGCCGAGGATGTGGGCATGAGCCTCGGCTTCCTTCAAACGCTTCAAATTGCCGGCGAGCAGGTTGGGTTGTCCTCAGATGGAATGAATGCCGCGTTGTTCAAGTTCAACGCGCTCATCGGTGAGGCGCGCGGCGGCAGCGACGCGGCTGCTCAGAAGTTCAGAGACATCGGCATCAGCCTGAATGACGCGAATGGCAATGCCAAGACCGCAGAGCAGTTGTTCCTTGAGCTGGCCGACGCCTACAAGAACACCGGCAGCAGCGCAGACCGCGCGTCGATGTCAATGGACTTCTTCGGCAAGAAGGGCGGGGACATCAACAACGTGCTGGAACGAGGCGCGGCTGGTCTGAAAGATTATCAAAAGACACTTGGGTCTGCCGGATTTCTTGTCTCCGATAAGAATGTAGCCGCCCTCGCAGAATTGACGCACGGCATCAAGATACTCGTCGGCTGGCTGGAGAATCTGCTCGGGTGGTTTGTTCGGATAGCAGGGGCGCAGTTCCGAATCGCCCCAAGTCTATTTGAGGCGGCGAGGCACTTAATCAACACCGGCAACTTCAAGGACGCGGCGGGAGTATTCATGGCGGGCATGGGAGAGAATCTGGAAGTGTCAAAACCGGAAGCAGGCGCTCCGGCGTCGGAAGCCACCAGAAGACAAGCGGAAGAAAAGGCCAAAACAATGACGGAACGCGCG
>VFZW01000611.1 GCA_016871055.1 Acidobacteriota bacterium | reverse complement strand
CTCCCGTTGGCTCGCTTCTACCGCCAAGGGAGCTGCTGGGGTGAACATGACCCCGTATGAGGCAACTCTGCCTATATGTACATAGTTATATGAGACAGGACACTAGCTTCCCCCGTCTTTGACCTCTTTACGGCTGGCGGCACAACCCGCCAGCCGCAATTAGGGTCTTGGAAGTTTTAGTACTTGGTGGTAACGTCTAGGTATCCCACTCCACTAGGTTAAGGAACGCTCCACATGCCCCCGCAGTGGTTAATGGTTCTGAACTTGCTTCCGGCGGCGCTCGGGTATTGGTTAATCCTACTCATAATCCGGCGCGGAATGGCAAAACCCTACGCGGCATTTCTCTCGCTCATTGGGCTGCACGCGACCTCCTGGGCCGTCTTCGAATGGCTGCCCACCGATTACAGGATTATAGGGTATGTCGTCCCAACGATCGTCGGCTGGGCGCTCTACACCTACGTAGTGTGTGAGATGTTTGGGCGGGTATTCGTTTCGTATCGCGGTATCGCACGAACCGGACGTCGAGTGATCGCAATCAGTCTGCTGGTCGCGGTGGGCGTATCACCGCTCACGGTGGACCAGGAATTTGGCAACAAGCTGAATACGATCAGCGTCTTGGTGGCCTCAATTGGCGAGCGGGTTGTCAGCGCCGCGATTGTAGTCTACCTTCTTCTGATTCTCTTGTTCTTACGTTGGATGCCGGTCCCGCTCCCCGACAACACCGTCCGCCACACTGTGGTGTTCTTCGCCTATTTTGTATCGGGCGCCCTCGTTTTTCACTTCTAGAACCGCAACTCCAGCCTGGAGGGTCGCTCCCTGGCCAACGGCTTACTCGCTATCGCCTCGTCGATTTGCTTTACGGCTTGGGCCTGGCTGCTGCGGCCCGAGGGAGAGCATGTCACGGGGATCCAGCGGCCGCCAGCGGCGGATTCGCAACAAATCCTTACGCAATTGGACGCCCTCAACCGCGCCCTGGACCGGGGTATTGCCGGACGTTGACCAGAATTTTTTCGTCTTCCGTCGATTTACGCTTGCAAGGCGTCTGTTTTACATTTACTCTGGAGATAGTCGAAGCCTGAGCGCGCCGCCGAGCGCGCAAATCACCCTGAGTAGCCGTTCGGTCCGCCGTTGTGTGCGCCGGTCCTCAAACAGACGGGAGGTGTCTCACCCCAATGATGGCTATCCCAATTGTTGTCGCTGTCGCCAGCAGCGTCGTTTTCGTTCTCTTGCTCTACAAGTTAGTGCAGCGGAATACGAACGATCTGGCCATTGACTTGCCGGAACCCGGAAAAGATTCCGCGTATACCGGTTGGTCCGAACAGTGGTTTGAATCATTCTCCGCGTTTCGGTACCTTCCCATGCGGCGGCTGTTGTCGCGCGAGGAAGAGGATTTTTGGATCGCATCCGCGGTTCGAAACCCAAAAGACAAACCACGCGCCCGGGCCGCCTTCCGCGCCGAGCGCCGCCGTATGTTCCGGGAATATCTCCGCTTGATCCGGGAAGACTTCGGTCGCCTTTCGGACGGCGTCCGTCAAGCGGTGCTTCGTTCTCAAACCGACCGCTCCGTTGAAATCGAAACTCTGCTCCGCCTGGAGATGAGTTTCCGCCGTCTGTTACTGATGGCTGAAATGCGTCTGGCCCTGCACTGGCTTGGTGTCAAACCGGTAGACGCATCCGTATTGATCGATTCCCTGCAAGGGTTCGAGCATTCGCTTCGCGAGGCCCGGCTCGGTATGGCGTCGTAGTTCCTCTCCGAGAGCCTTTGGAGCGCGCTGGCATGGATGCCGGGGCGCTCCCTTTGTTTTCATGCTAGGCTGGCCAATTGCCCCCATTTGACGCCATTCTCTTCGACTTCGACGGCGTGCTCGCCGACAGTGAAGGCGTTCACTTCGAGTGCTGGACCGAGATTCTCTCCCCGTTGGGAATCCCTTTGAGCTGGGACTCCTACTGCGCGAGCTGTATTGGAATCACCGACCGCGACATGCTCGAAGTTCTTTGCCGCCAGAAGTCGCCGCCTCACGACATCGAAGACCTTTGGACCCACTACCCGCGCAAGAAGGCGCTCTTCCGCGAAAAGGCGCTCGCCAACCCGCCGATTCCACCCGCCACACGGGAGTTAGTTGCGTCCCTGGCCCATCTCAAGCTCGCGGTCGTCTCCTCCTCGGGCCGCGCTGAAGTTGAACCCGTCCTGGAAAAGGCCAACATCCGCCGGTATTTCGAAGTTCTCGTCACCGGCGAAAGCGTCGAGCGCCGCAAGCCGGCGCCCGACCCCTACCTGCTGGCCGCTTCTCTTCTCGCGGTGCAAAACCCGCTCGTTGTCGAGGATTCCGAAGCCGGGGAGGCATCCGGCCGCGCCGCCGGTTTCCACGTACTCCGTCTGGCCAGCCCCTACGAACTTCCAGAGCGCGTGCTAAGTACCTTGACCCCTTGGGAATAACGCGCGCGTGTGGTAGACTGTAAATACCACTCATGCGTAACTTACACTGGGCATTTGTGTATCTGACCGTGGCGGGAATACTTTCCGCCGCCGATCCAGGTTGCCCGCGCTACCCGTCGGCCCTTCGCAGCGAATACGCCGACAGCCTCGCGCTCGAAACAGAGTTCGAAACGTTCGCGCGCAAACGAGGTGCT
>VFZW01000610.1 GCA_016871055.1 Acidobacteriota bacterium | reverse complement strand
ATTGTTGCGAGCGTTACACGCCGGGATCGTCCTGGTGCTCGCCACAGCCACCCCGGCGCGAGCACAGGACGCGGCGGCGAAGTCACACGAGGCCAGGCAGATGCTCGCCGAGCGGCGTTTTGATGACGCAATCCGGCTGTATCGCGAACTCATCGCAGCCCAGCCTGCCAACCCGGGCTGGAAGCTGAATCTCGGGGTCGCCCAACACATGGCAGAGCACGACAAGGAGGCTGTCGCCACGTTGGGTGAAGTGCTCCGCATCAAGCCTGATCATGGTCCGGCGCTGGTGATGTCCGGCGGCTCCTACATCCGCTTGGGCCAACCGGCGAGAGCGGTCGACCTGCTCGAACGCGCGGCGCGCCTGATGCCGGACGATATGGAGGTGACTCGCATGCTCGCCGACGCGGCCTCCATGTCCGGCCGCTTCACAGCGGCAGCAGCCGCGCTGCGAAAACTTGCCGCGGCCGGAGGAGATGCACCGGCATGGTCGCGACTCGGCCGGACCTACGAAGCGCTGGCCGAAGACGCGTTCGAGAAGCTCGAGCAGCGTGCGCCGGGATCGGCGCATTGGCTGGCGCTGGTGGCGGAAACGCGCATGAAGCAGGGACGTTCGGGGGCGGCGCTGTCGCTGCTGCGGCAGGCGCTGGCCAAGTCGAATCGACGGGACTGGAAGGAACTCGTTGCGGCGCTCTATGAACAGGCCGGTCATGCGGATTGGGCAACGGCGGAGCGTGCCGCGGCCGCGCGGCTTCCTGCGCCCACCTGCGCCGCCCCGAGCGCCGAATGCCAATTTAAGGCCAAGCGTTACGTCGCCGCGGCCGGCGCGCCGGGTCAGACCGCGGAAGACTTCTACTGGCGCGCGAAAGCTTACAACGAACTGGCGCGGGAAGCGTTCGAGCAATTGAGCAAGTTCCCGGACTCGGCTGACTGGCGCGCGTTTCTCGCGGGACTTCATCGCAATCGCGGCAAGTACGACGATTCGATCCAGGAGTGGCGAAGCGCGCTGGCGATTCAGCCGGGCGACGCAGGCCTTGAGCGCGAGTTGGCCGGTACTCTGCTGGCGGCGCGACGCTACGAAGAAGCGGAATCCACAGTGCGCGGTCTGGTTCTGAAGTCTCCCGGCGACGGCGAACTGCAGTGGATTCTCGGCGAGTCGCTGGTGGCGCAACAGAAGCATTCCGATGCGCTGCAGCCTCTCTCAGAAGCCGTTCGCCTCGATCCGAAGCGGCTGGCGGCGCGGGCATCCCTGGGCCGTGCGCTCCAGGCGACCGGCAGCCATGCCGCAGCGATTCCGCATTTGCAGGCAGCGCTCGCGTCGGACCGCGATGGCGCCGTTCACTTTCAATTGAGCCGTTCGCTCGCGGCGGTGGGCCGCAACACAGAAGCGGCGGCGCTGGCGCGGAAGAGTCAGGAACTCCGGGTGGCGGGGGCCGAGGCGGGCGAAACCGCGATCACTCCTCCGTGATCGTGACGATCCGGTTGGTGGCGACGCCGGTTACCCGCTGGCGCTTGCCGCCGGGCCAGGTGATCTCGAGGTCGACGCTGGCTCCCAGTCCGCCGAAGTGAACCGGCGAGAGGCTGCTCGATGCGTAGCCCACCGAACTCGTCATGATGTTCGCCTGCCCGCCGATCGTTACCACCGCGCCGAGGCCGTCGCGATTCGACTTGCGCCCGGCAAGCCGTACGTCGAGCCATGCCCTGCCCTGCGGGCTGACATTGCGCCACAACTCCGCGGGTTCGCCCAGCGCGGAGACTACGACATCCGGAAGCCCGTCGCCGTTAAAGTCGGCCACCGCGCTTCCGCGATGCGCGGCTTTCACCCCGCTCATGCCGGAGTCGACGAGCCGGAACGTGCCGCCGCCTGCGTTGCGGAACACTGTGTTCGGCTGGCGGTAGGCATAGGGTTCAAAGCTCTCGACAAGATCGTTCACGTGCGAGTTCGCGGTGAACAGGTCGCGCCAGCCGTCGTTATCGAAATCGGCGAGCGAGACGCCCCAGCCCGAGTAAACTCGCGCGGCGGAGGCGAGCTTGGACGAGTGCGTCGCGTCGCGGAATTGCCCCTTCCCGAGGTTCACGAACAGCGGAAACGTTTCTCCGCTCAGCGCAGTGAGGATAAGATCGGGCAGACCGTCGTTGTCAGCATCGCGGAAGTCAGCGCCCATGCCGGAGATCGGCCGGCCTTCATCCGGAAGCGCGACTCCGGCCGCGAGAGCCGATTGCTCGAAGCGCTTCCCGCCAACGTTGCGGAAAAGGAAGTTCTCCATCTTGTCGTTCGGCACGAAGGCATCGACGAAGCCGTCGCCGTCGTAGTCGGCCAAGGCGATGGACATGCCGCGTCCCGGATGCGCACTCAGACCCGCCGCGGCAGAGACGTCGGCGAACTTGCCGCCGCCGAGATTCCGATAGAGCTGATTGGGCTCGGGCTGAAAGTAGCGGGGGTGGCAGTAAACGCGCAGGTTGCGCGAGGCGTCGCCGCAGAACCGGTCGAAATCCGGAGCCCAGCGGGCGTAGTTGACCACAAAGAGGTCGAGCAGTCCGTCGTTGTCGAAGTCGAGCCAACCTCCGGCGACGGACCAATGCTGCGAGCCGATGCCGGCCGCGGCGGTCACGTCGGCGAAAGTGCCGTCGCCGCGGTT
>VFZW01000609.1 GCA_016871055.1 Acidobacteriota bacterium | reverse complement strand
CGACCCCCTTCACATGGAAGGCCTCCGCAGACGTTATCCTCGACAAGGTGCGCCGTTGTAACGAATTATCCAAGACAGGAGACTACGATGCCGAAGAGGTCTTTCGCGCCGCGCTGCCGAAGTTGCGGGAAGTCCGGGCGCTGGGTTGTCGGCGACTGCTCGAATGCACGCCTAATTTTCTGGGCCGAGATCCGCGTCTGCTGCGCCGTCTGGCGAAGGCCGCCAACATGGAGATCTGGACCAACACCGGACTCTACGGCGCGCGCGATTTTCTGTTTCTGCCGGAGTATGCGAAGACGGAAACGGCGGGGCAATTGGCGAGGCGGTGGATTGAGGAGGCGCGCAAAGGAGTCGATGGCGAGCGACCGCGCTTCATCAAGATCGGCGTAAATCGGGGACCTCTGCACCCGCTCGACAGGAAGCTGGTGGAGGCCGCCATCCTGACGTCGAAGGCGACCGGTTTGACGATTGCCGTGCACACAGGGGACGGGCGCGCCGCGCTCGATCAACTGGAAATAGTGCGCGCCTCCGGACTGCCCGTTCGCAAGTGGGTTTGGGTCCACGCGCAGAATGAGCCGGACCTGGAAATTCACGAACGGGTCGCGCGCGCGGGCGGCTGGGTGTCGTTCGATGGCGTGAGTCTGCGAAGCGCCGCGTGGCACCTGCAAGCTGTGAAACACATGGCGGGAAGGGAACCGCTGTCGCGCGTGCTGATCTCACAGGACTCCGGCTGGTATCGAGTGGGCGAGCCCGGCGGCGGCCGCTACAACGGATACACGTTTCTCTACACCGAGTTCTTGCCGCGCCTCGATCCAGCCTGGCGGCGCCGCCTCATGTGGGACAACCCGGATTTCGCGTTTTGAAGGCTGGGCCGTTTCGGCCTAGACGACGTTTTGCGGTGCGCCGGTAAGATAGCCGTCGACGTTTTCGAGAGCCAACGCCAAGCCCGCCTCCAGCACCTCCGGCGTCACGCCGGCGCAATGCGGCGTCAGCACTACGTTATCGAGCGCCGTTAGCGCGTGGCCCGGCGGCAGCGGTTCGACATCGAAAACATCGAGACCCGCGCCGGCGATTCGGCGTTCGCGCAGCGCCCCGATTAGCGCCGCTTCGTCGATGATCGGCCCCCGCGCCGTGTTGATCAAGATCGCCGATGGCTTCATCATCGCCAGTTCGCGGGCGCCCAGGAATCCGATGGTCTGCGGCGATTGGCGCAGATGCATGCTGACGACATCGCTTTCGCGCAGCAGTGTTTCCAGTTCGACCAGCGCGAATCCCAGCGCCGGATTCGGGTTCATCGTCCATGCGATGACGCGCATGCCGATCGCTTCGCCCAGCCGCGCGAATGCCCGTCCAATCGCGCCCAGCCCGATAATCCCCAGCGTCTTGCCGCGTAACTGCACCGACTGCCCGCGTGGCCACGCTCCCGCTACGACCTGCTGGTGCATCGTGACGATCCGCCGCGCGACCGCGAGCGTCAGCATCAACGAGTGTTCGGCGATCGATACAGCCGCCACGCCTGGCGTGTTCGTCACGGTGACGCCGTGCCGCTTCGCCGCCGCCAGATCGACGTTGTCGGTGCCGGTCCCCCAGATCGATAGCATGCGCAGCGACGGGCACTCGGCGAATACGCGTTCGGTGAACTTGGTCGAGGAGCGAATGTTGATCACAACTTCGAAATCGCGGATGCGTTCGATGAGTCCGTCTTCCGAACCAGGGAGCGAGTCGTAGTAGGTCACCGAACGCCACTGTTTGTAAGCGGCGCTATTGCCCATCACAACGGGCTGATCGTCGGGAATCACAATCGAAGGCATTGGAGAATTATCGCAGCAACTGTGCGATCTCGCGTCCGCCCACCAGCGTGAAGAACAACAGCGCCGCCGCCAGCACGCAGTTCAATCCCAGCCCTGCGCGGAAGGCGCGGCCCACCCATGCTTCGCGGTTGTTCATGATCAGCAGCGTGAGCGCCAGCAGCGGCAGCAGCATCGCGCCGGTCAATCCAAACGCGAGTTGCAACTTCGCTACCGGCCATTGCACCAGCAGCAGCGGAATCGTCGCCATCGCGACGAGATACATTCGATACGGCCGCGAGCGTTCGACGTCGCTTGCGGCGCCCGCGCCACGGCGCAGCGAAAGAAAATCGGTGAACAGATACGGCAGGCTTTGCCAGACCCCGAGCATCGCGGAATACACGGCCGCCCAGAAACCGATTAGAAACAGCCGCCGCCCAACCGGTCCCAGACTCAGCGCCAACTGATCGGCAAGCAGCAGCGCAAGCGCCGTTCCTTGTCCGCGCACCTGCACCCGCGAGCCGATGATGACCACCGCTACTCCGAAGACCCCGATCACCGCGTACGACAGCAGCAGATCCGAACGGCACGCGCGCAGCCCTTCCGTTCCCGTGCGGCCCTCCTCGCGAATCCAGTAGCCGTAGCTGATGAGCGCCATCGTTCCGCCGATCGCGCCGATCAGACTGATGACCCAACCGGTTCCCGCGGCGGGTAACGACGGTACGAAGCCGCGCGCGACGGCGGTCCAATCCGGTGTCAGCAACAGCGCTGTCAGCACGACGGTGAAAAACATGGCGCCGACGCACACCGCCAGCACGCGCTTCAGCAGTGCGTAGCCGCCAAACCAGATCAACGCAAGCGCGGTCCA
>VFZW01000608.1 GCA_016871055.1 Acidobacteriota bacterium | reverse complement strand
CGAATATCCCCCCAATGGACCAGTTGCCGCGAGACCGCTTCCTGAACAGCCTTGCGATACCCCAGGTACAGCGCACCCCTGGTGCCGACCCGGACAAAATCTCCCTTGTTCAGCGTCAGCGCCGCGGCTAGCGCCGGCGCTTCGATCATCCCAGCCATTCTGTCCGGTGCGGCCGGCGTAATCCCCAGCCAGTCCCATCCGCGCTTAATGACTTTGCCATAGGTGCTGATCGCCATGCCTCGCTGGTCTTCCGAAAACGGGGACTCGCTCCGGGCCAGATAGCCGATCGCCGCCGGCTTGCGCTTCCGCGCGAGGCACACCGCCAGCCTCGACACCTCTGCGGCACGGGCAGGCTGACGCTCCAACGTACGGCCGTTGACCTCGAACCGAAAGCCCTTCGGGTAATGCGCCGTGAGCACCTCATCGAATTCCGGCTCGAGCAGCGGCTGATACTGTCTGCGCAACGCTCCTTCGAGATAGCCCTCGTCCAGGAGCGGCGAGAGCGCGTTGTGGAGCTTCAACTGCACCGCTGTGCCGTGCTCGGACACCAACCCCGGCGGAGGGATCCACTTCCATGGGGCCTTGTGCCGCCCGGCCAAGTGCCAGCGGCTCGCCACATGCTCCTTGCCGCGCCTGGTTTCCGTGACGACATCCTCGCAGACCAGCAAGCCCAGTTTGATCCCAACCCCGGCAAAGCCGATACCGTGACCGCGCGTCTTCGTGCTGGAGGCCAGATCATGGTACCGGACCAGATCGCGCCGCCGCATGCCCGACCCATCATCCACAATGGTCAACGTCGATGACGCAGGGTCCGCCGTGAGCCTGAGACATGTGGCACCGGAGTCCAGCGAATTGGCGACCACCTCGGTCAAAATGGTTTCTTCCAACGCGCCCGGATAGGCGTCGCGCAGGTCTTCGAGCAAATGCTGCAAGTCAACCCGCGTTTCGCCCAAAGCTGGCTCCTGTATAGAGATAAAACGGATTGGGGCGGCACAGTATCGACCAATCGGCCCGGCAGATCAAGGACGGACGCACATCGCTCCCAGCTACAACATCGCTCCCAGCTACTTGACCAAAGCACATCCAATTTGTACACTTTAGCCATATTGGTCATTACGCACACAACTTGGCGAGGACCTCATGCCCAAGCTCACATTCCGAAATAGCCATGGACAGCTTGTAGACATCTCTACCGTAGCGGCCACGCAGGTCAAGAACGAATTCGGCGCAATTCTGGAGCACACCATGCACAATGGCGCAGTCGCCATTACCCGTCATGACAGGCCCAAGGCCGTGCTCCTCTCATTCGCCGAATTTGAATCCCTGGTCAGGGAACGCAGCCGCTCACTGGACGACCTGAATATGGAGTTCGACGGATTGCTGGCCCGCATGCAGACACCGGAATCGCGAAAGGGTGTGGAGGCCGCCTTCAACGCTTCTCCGGCACAATTGGGTCGCGCCGCGGGTCAAGCAGGCCGAACACACCACGCAACGAAACGGAAACGGCCGCGGCATCGTCCCTCCGCTGCGCGGACATGAACACCTCCAGGCAATCGCGTATTCATGTGCTAGCCGGTGTCAATGGGGCAGGCAAAAGCAGCATCGGCGGCGCGGCTGTGCGTCAATACGGAGGCGAGTATTTCAATCCGGACGAAGCAGCCCACGACCTCAGGGGGAAATACCCGGCACTGACACAGAGCGGCGCCAACAGCGCGGCCTGGCATCAGGGCATGCGGCTGCTGCAACGGGCGATCGAAGAGCGCCTTGATTTTACCTTCGAGACCACACTCGGGGGAAACACCATCACAAACCTCCTCAGAAAAGCCGCTGAACAAGGCATGGAAGTCCACGTCTGGTACGTGGGACTGTCCAGCCCGGCATTGCATATCACGCGCGTACGGGCGCGGGTGAGCCGGGGCGGACACGATATCCCTGAACGCGACATTCATCGGCGCTATGAACATAGCCGCCTCAACCTCGTCACGCTGCTTCCCCGCCTCACCAGCCTCCGTGTGTATGACAACAGCGTGGACGCGGACCCTGCAGCCGGCCGAACACCGATGCTGAAACCGGTGCTGCACATGGCGCGCGGAAAAATTCTCGGACCTCCTGATCTGGCGTCTACACCGAACTGGGCCAAGCCGATCGTCGCCGCCGCGCTCAAGCTGAGCCGCCCCTGAATTGAGACACCGATTGGCACCGGCTTGACACCACCTTGAACCGGGTGCTACCACCGTCGCATGGTGAGAATCGACGATCCCCCTATGGCACAAGAGTCCCCCACACCGGCGAAGGTCGTTTCCACATGGTCCGGGCAGGCCCGCGAAGACGCGGTCCAGCGGATGTTCACGGCTATTGCCGGCGTCTACGATCTGAATAATACGCTCCTCAGCTTTGGCCTCCACTACCGTTGGAAGAAGATTGCTGCTTCGTTCGTCACACCGGTCGAACAAGGCACGGCGCTGGATGTCGGAGCCGGCACGGCGGATCTCGCGCTGCTCGTCGAGCCGCGAATGGGCTCTCAGGGGCGCGTGGTCGCGTCTGACCTGAACTATGCCATGCTGGCTGAAGGGCTGAAGAAGGTCACCGGGAAAGGGCGTGCGAACACCATCACCTGCTTGCAGGCAAGCGCAGAGCATTTGGGCTTCGCGGACAATACTT
>VFZW01000607.1 GCA_016871055.1 Acidobacteriota bacterium | reverse complement strand
CAGTATTAAAATCAGGGCTGTCGATAACTGGTACCTGGCCGATGCGAACTGAGAGAGCCGAACGTTCGATAAGTATTGGTTCCAACGCACTCGCGTCCTCGATCATTGTAGTATGTCGTCCGCGTCTCAAAGATGCCGGCACCATCGACCGCCGCAAGTTCATCCGTCTGCTCAACGAAGCCCTGCCGCTGGCTCTCGACGCCATGACCCGCGAGAGCGAAGGGCTGCACTCGCCGGTCGCCCCGGTGGATTTGTCGCAAGCGATCATTGGCCCCGGCATGGCGATCTTCAGCCGCTACGACGCGGTGCTCGAGGCCGACGGCACGCCGATGACCGTGAAGACCGCCCTGCAACTCATCAACCGCTTTCTGGCCGAGGACGACTTCGACGCCGACACGCAGTTCTGCCTGCACTGGTTCGAGCAGCACGGGTGGGAAGTGGGCAAGTTCGGCGAGGCCGACACCCTGGCCCGCGCCAAGGGGACGAGCGTCGAAGGCGTGCGGCAGGCCGGCGTGCTGGAGAGCGGCGGCGGCAACGTGCGGCTCTATTCCCCGGCCGAACTCGACGCCGACTGGGACATCGACGCCGACGGCCGCATCCCCGTCTGGCAGGTGCTGCACGAGATGATCGCGGCCCAGCGCGTCGGCGGCGACAGCCTCACCGCCCGCATCTACGCCCACCCCAAGACCGCCGGCAAGACGGAAGCCGCCCGGCAGTTGGCCTACCGCCTCTACACCCTCTGCGAACGCGCCAACCGCGCCGAGGACGCCCGGCGGTACAACGAACTGGTCACCGGTTGGAGCGGCATCGAGAGCACCGCCGCCAAATTGCCGTCGCCCAAACAAGGCACACTATTCGACAGCGAGGAAGTGCAATGACGGATCATCGCTTGCAACTGGGTTACGGTAGCGCCTGGCACCTGCTGCGGTGTCTTGGTTGGCACCGTCAGCGATTTACAGCCACCGTGGCACAAGCTATCGGTGTTGAGTCAATCCATTGGATGGACTTTCCTCTCGACGGGAGCAATACTTATCCGAATGGAATGCCAATCAGAGAGTGCGAATGGACACGGGTGAATTTCGCTTCGGAAGACTTGCAGAAGAAATATGATTCGTTCTGGCCAAAGCTGGGAAAACAACAAAACTGGGATGCCGTTGGAGAAGCCGTCAACGGAGGCACTCGGGAAATCATTCTAGTCGAGGCCAAAGGACATCCCGCAGAGGTTGATTTCAACGGAACTGATGCAAGTGAGAATGGCGGTCGCCCGCTTATTCGCCAGTCATTTCAAGAGACACTTAAAATGTGTGGCCTTGATGAGATGGAAGCAAAGCAGTCAGCAGAAAACTGGCTGACAAGGTGTTACCAAATGGCAAATCGGCTGGCAACTCTCCACTTCTTTCTTAAGAACAACGTCCCTGCGCGATTAATTTTCTTGTACTTCTGCGGTGACCAACATCCCAGCGGTACATACTGCCCATCTTCATTTTCAGAGTGGGACACCACATTGAAAAGTGCCCACGATTCACTCGGGCTCAAAGGTACGAGCGATTTAGAATCCCGAGTGCACACCATACTTCTCGACATCAACCAATTCACGGTTGGAGATGCACAATGTCCTTGAAGCCCTGGCGAGAGATCGCCGTCCCGCATGCGGACGTGCTCAAAGGAACATTCCAGCAGGCCGAGTTCGCCGCGGACATTTCCGCAGTGTATTCGGGCAAGGCCCCGAAGGAATACCAGGACGCGGCGGCGTTCTTCGAGCGGACGTACATCACCGAAGGGATGCGCTTGCTGCTCACGCAGGTCGCGCAGCGGCTCAGCGGCCAGGGGGGCGAACCGGTCATCCAGTTGCAAACCGCATTCGGCGGTGGCAAGACGCACACCATGCTAGCCGTGCTGCACCTCGCCAGCCGTCAGTGCGCTCTCAACGATCTACATGGCATACCCACGCTGGTCGAGAAAGCCGGGCTGATGGACGTGCCCAAGGCGACCGTGGCCGTGCTCGACGGCACGGCTTATTCACCGGGACAAGGCTGGAAGCGCGGCCGCACAACCATCAAGACACTCTGGGGCGAACTCGCCTGGCAACTCGGAAAGGGCGAAGCGTTCGACCTGGTGAAAGAAGCCGACGCCAGCGGCACCTCGCCCGGCAAGGAAGTGCTGAAGACGCTGCTGGAGAACGCGGCCCCGTGCGTGGTGCTGATGGACGAACTGGTGGCGTACATCGGCCAGTTCGAGGAAGGCAAGACGCTTTCCGGCGGCACCTACGACAGCAACCTGTCGTTCATTCAAGCCCTCACGGAAGCAGTGAAGCTGGTGCCGACGGCGGTGGTGCTGGCCAGTTTGCCGGAGAGCAACACCGAAGTCGGCGGCACCCGCGGCGCAGCGGCGCTCAAGGCGTTGGAGAAGCGGTTCGGCCGGGTGCAGGCGCTTTGGAAGCCGGTGGCCACGGAGGAAGCGTTCGAGATTGTGCGGAGGCGATTGTTCGAGCCGATCAAGGATTTGAAGACCCGCGACGCGGTCTGCCGGGCGTTCGCCGATGCGTATGCCAGCGAAGGGGCGAAGCTGCCGAGCGAAACGCACGAGGGGCGGTACTACGACCGGCTGTGCCAGGCATACCCGATTCACCCGGAAGTGTTCGACCGGCTCTACGAGGACTGGACGACCAT
>VFZW01000606.1 GCA_016871055.1 Acidobacteriota bacterium | reverse complement strand
GCGCTATCGAGGACATCGTCAAGTTACTCGCTGCGTAACTTCGTTTGTTGCAGTACTCTGATTTAGAATCTTCGATTCTAGAATCTAGCGACTTCTTGCCCGCCGAATCGGTCACGGCAACCGCCTTGATGCCGGCGTTCTTGAACGCCGTCGCCGACGCCGAAACACCGTTGCCCGCGCTTTCGATGGCGGCATTGATGTTGGTAACGGCAGTGTCGATGTCGTTGATGCCGGAGAGGTTCACCGCGACCTTTACGCGATTGTCGTCGCCGAAGCCGGGGCCGCGGAAGTAGAAATCGGTGAAACCGGCCGTGGCCAGAGAGCCGACATTGGTCGCGTTGCCGACAATCGCCGACACGCTCGTCGAAGCCGAACCGGTGCCGATGTCGATCGAACTGACGCCCTGCGCCTGCACGCCTTTCAAGCCGAGGCTCTTGGCGTCGACCGTCGAGTTGGACAGATCCACGCCGACCGAACCGTTGGTGATGGCCGTTGTGCCACTCGAACTGCGACCGCCGCCGATGAACACCGACAGTGACTTGGCGAACGATCCGCTGGTGTTCAAGCCGATCGATTGCGCCTGGCGATCGATTTCCGTCAATACGCTCTGGAATTCGCTGTTCAGCACCGTGCGGCTGCCGGTGAAGGTACCGGAAGCCGACTGTGTCGCCAGCGTTCGAGCGCGGTCGAGCAGTTTGCTGATGTTATTGATACCGCCGTCAATGGTCTGCAACGTGCTGAGGCCGTCGTTGGCGTTTCGAATACCTTGCGACAGCACAGCCTGGTCGCTACGGAAGGTGTTCGCGATTGAAAGACCGGCGGCGTCGTCACCGCTGGCCAGGATGCGTACGCCCGAGGTAACTCTTCCGATCGTCTTACCTTGGGCTTCCGATGTTTGCCGCAAATACTCGCGCGACTGCAGCGAGGCGACGTTTGTGTTAATGCGAAAAGACATGTTTCTCTCCTTGAAACGAAGTCCGGGTTGGTACCGGTTCCAGCAGGTGAGCCGCCTTGAATTCCTTTTCGTGGCGATTGGCTTCCTGCTGGGTGTTCAAGCTCCATATCGGAGCTATCGGAGAGTAACAGAGGGGTAAGGCAAAATTGTTGGAGAGATACTCCTAGCGAACTGTGCGTTAGTTCCGGAGCAGCGAGAGTACCTGCTGTGGCGCCGAGTTGGCCTGTGACAAGGCTGAGATTCCGGCCTGCAACAAAATCTGCGCCTTCGTGAGATTCGCCGCTTCTTCGGCCAGGTCGGCATCGCGGATTCGCGATTCGGCGGCCGCGATATTGGTCAACTGACTGGAAGCCAGATTCACCGCGAAGGCGAACTGATTTTGTCCGCGGCCGACGACCGCTTGGGCTTCACCCAGTCGAGTGACCGCGTCGGCCAGTGCATTCACCGCGTTTTCGGCGCCGGCTTGCGAACTGATGTCGACCGTCGATCCCGTACCGGTGGTTGTCGATGTCGCGACCGTGCCCTGGTTGCCAACGCCCGTGCCGCCGGCGTTGGTGCCTACGGCGACTTTGAACCCCTTCAGCGTGGAGATGAACTTGATCCCTTCGGCGCCGCCCGCCGAGGCCTTGTCTTTAACGGCGACGATTTGCCGCAGTGTCGAATCGTTGGACTGCTCAAGCGCGGTATTGATCGCCGCGATGGCCTCGTCGACCGTGCCGGCATTCCGCAGGGTCGCGTCGTTACGAAGAATGATCGGCACGGAATGCTCCACGCCGGCCGTATCGGTTGCCGTTATGGTAATCGTTTGGTCATCGCTGCCATTTCTGATTCCAGTGAACGGCAACAGCGAGGACTGTTGGATTCCGGTCGATGCGAAGAAATTGATGTCCGTGTTGCCGGCTTGCGTTTCCGCCGTGTCGGCAACACCGGTGGCGCCGGCGGAGTTGAAGCCGAAGACGTTTGTCGCGCCAATTGTCGCCAGTCGGAATCTCGTTCCGCTCGAACTGGCGATCGTAATGTTTGTGCCGTCGTTTGTCGCGACCAGACCGGCCGCGGCCAACGTAGCGTTGGCGGCGATCGTGGCGTTCAATGCCGTCGTCGCCCCGGCGATCGTCGCCGCGGTCGGAGTCACCGCCACCGACACCGTCGTTCCACCGCCAATATTGAATTCCAAGGTCTCCGCAGCGGCGGCGAAAGTACCGCTCGCACCCGTCACCGTCGAATAGTCGAATGTACCGGTTGCGCCGGTGGAAGCGCGGAAGCTACCAAGCCCTAGCCGGTTATTCAGGTCACCGGCGGCCATGACCTCAAACCGTTCACCGCGATTCGAGGTGAAGACCAAAGGCGAACCCGGTGTCGCCGTCGATGCCGTAATTCCCGCCGCCTGCAAAGAACTGTTCGTCGCAACCAGTGAGGTAAGACTCGTCAGCGCCTGGTCGATTGTCGTGCCCGCGGCAACCGTCAAAGCGATATCGACGGGCGTCCGCAGCCCAGCTCCTTGAAACCGGACCTGTACCGTACCCGCGCCGCTGGCGCCGAAAGTTGTGGCTGCCGCCGCGGCTGACGATCCTCCCGTGACCGTATTGGTCAGCGTTTTGCCCGTCGGATTGGAGGTTGACGTGACGTTGCCTAGTGTCCTGTCTCATATAACTATGTACATATAGGCAGAGTTGCCTCATACTGGGTCATGTTCACCCCAGCAGCTCCCTTGGCGGTAGAAGCGAGCCAACGGGAGCAACT
>VFZW01000605.1 GCA_016871055.1 Acidobacteriota bacterium | reverse complement strand
AGTTGGCGTTTACCGTGAATCCGGACGCGAACCGGCGCTCCAGCCGCGCTTGCAAGGAGTGGTACCACGAGTATCCGATCTGCTCTTGCGCGGACACCCCGGAGTACTGTGGATACGGTCGCAGCAGCTGCGATTTCGCCACCGTACGCGCGGCGAGATCCGTTCCCGGCAACGGGAAAAAGGGATTGGCAATCTGCTGGTTCAGGTTGTTGATCGTGGTCTGGTCCCGCGCCGGAGACCGGCTGAGGTATTGGTTTGGCACTGGGTTGTAGGGGAGCGTGACACCGAGCCCGGTTCCTCGATTGCCGACATAACTGATCTCGCCCAACGTCCTCCAGCCGAACTCGCGTTCCATCGAAACGCTGAAGCGCTGCATGTAGCCGTTGCGCACGGGATCGACGAAGAACGAAACGGAACGGCCGATGTCGGTCGAGAGTCCACCGCTCGCGCCCGGGGGATTGCTGATTCCAGCGGGGAAGGGGTTACGCAACGAGGCGGCGAAAGTGAGCCCGTTGTCGAGGCTCGCCACCAGATTGTTGCGGATGTTGTAGCCGCTCTGATTCACGCTGGTGCGGTCGACGCCGATCGGCACAAAGAAGGCGCCGTAACCGCCGCGAACCACCAGGCGTGGCGTCGCGGCGAAGGCAAACCCAATCCTCGGCGCGAAGTTGTTACGGTCGGCGCGCCAGAGGTCGCGTGGCTGGTTGACGCCCGCGAACGTTAGGCCACCCCGCACGCGAAACTGCGAAACCGGAATCTCTGGGATGGGGCTTGCGGCATAAGCACGTTGTGCTTGCGTCTCGATCGGACTGGCGGCCCCGAAATCGAAACCGCGCACGCTGCGGTTAAACCTCTCCGTGACGGGACCGTCATAGTCGAACCGGACG
This sequence comes from Acidobacteriota bacterium, assembly GCA_016871055.1. GTDB lineage: Bacteria > Acidobacteriota > Terriglobia > Bryobacterales > Bryobacteraceae. The sequence goes on along the minus strand of VFZW01000605.1, from coordinate 1,822 downwards.
CCCAGATTCAGCGTAAGCCGGCGGGTTATCTTCCAGTCGTCCTGAATATAGGCTGCGCTGGTGGTGGATTGCTCGGCGAGCGAGTCATTGACATCGAGTCGTCCGCCGGTGGGAATGCCGAGCAGAAACGATGCCATCCCTGGTCCGATCGGCGCCGTGGGCGAGGTGTCGAGCGGCCCTCGCGTCCAGTCGGTGGAGAAGTCGATGCCAGGGGACGAGAAGTTGAAATTGTAGTTATGCTCCCGGTAGAGACGATGCTCCATGCCAAACCGGAGCGAGTGGCCGCGAATGATGCGAGTGAAGTCAACCAATCCGGTGTGGTAATTCGTGAATGCGTTCGTGACGAAATTGGTGCCCAACGTCTGGATCCCTTGGACGTTGATCTGCGGGAACGTCCGCGCCTGCTCGGGAATCAGAGCGGAAAGGCCCGTTGCGAAGCCCGCGGCGTTCGTATCAAAACCCACGGCCAGAGGATAGAAGGACTGCTCGAACCGCGAGAAGCTGTAGCGCACATTGATCAGGAAATTCGGATTCACGACGTAGACATCGTCGAAGCCCGCGCCCGTGTTGTAGCGATAGCGGTTATTTCCGGTGGCTTCCGTCGGAAGGTTCTGGCCCGACTGGTAGAGGTTGAACCAGTGGTTGTAGCGCACGAACGCCCGATGTTTCGACGAGAAGTTGTGGTCCACCTTGCCCGTGTAGGTGCGAAAGATATTGAGTTCGTTCGGCAGCCGGATGAAGTTGTTCCTTCCGTCGGCGGTGCCGGTCGCGTTTGGCAGCGGCCAATAGTCCAACAGCCGGCGTGCCACCGGATCCTGGCGCGACGCCGGAATCACATTGCCCGGTATCGGCTGGGCGCGCGAAACGTCCTTCGGGCGTTCGCGTGATCGTAGCCGGATCGTAGATCTGGTAGATCGCGCCCGCTCGAAGCAGTCCGCTGAAGTCGCCTTGGCGCTGCGCGGCCTCGGGCACCGTGAACTGCGAATTCCCGCGCACCACGCCGTGACGATGCAGCCCTTCAAACGAGAAAATCCAGAACGTACGATTGCTGCCGTTATACAGCCCGGGGATACGCACCGGGCCGGACAGCGTCGACCCGTATCGGTTTTGCACGACGGTCGGATTTGCTGTGCGCCGCTTGGCATCGTTGACCGGTCCGGTGGACGGATTGTAGAGGAACTGGCGTTGGAACAAATCCATGCCTTGGATCTTATTGTTCGTATGAAAATCGTAGAAGGCGCCATGAAGGGTGTTCGTGCCGGAGCGCAACGAGAGGTTCACATTGCCTCCCGGCGCCCGGCCCGAACTGGCATCATAGGCAGCCGTCGACACCTTGAACTCGGCCACCAAGTCGGTGGGTGGCGCATAGGAGGCGTTCGTGCCCCACATGCTGGGAGCACCGTCCACCGTGAACTCGACACTACCGCCGCGCGTGCCGTTGACGGAGATGTTGGAGGCGACTTCGACCGCTGGGCCGAGAGTGGGATGATTCGAAGACGCCAGATTCACGACGCCCGGCACCAACCGCGCGAGCGACATCGCCGACCCGCCCGGTAAAGGCAACTCGAGGATCCGTTTTCCGTCGACGACTTGGCCCAGCGACGCCGATTCCGTTTGCAGCAGGCCCACGGAAGCCGAAACCGAAACTGTCTCCGTCGCCTGCCCGATCACGAGTTGGATGTCGAGCGACAGCCGATCACCGGCGCGCACTTCCACACCCGTCCGCTCGTAGTTCTTGAACCCCGGCGCGGCAGTTCGAAGCGTGTAGGCCGCGGGCGAGAGATATGGAATTTCGAAATGTCCCTCGGTATTGGCATTCACT
>VFZW01000604.1 GCA_016871055.1 Acidobacteriota bacterium | reverse complement strand
GCTCAACTTGAAGCTCAGGCACCACCGCACGCACAACACCACGATCTCGCCATCGAAGTGGCGACCAGCGAACAGCTCTTCAACCGGAACGAAGGAGCGCATTGCGTCATTCTCTCTCATCTCGGCAGGTTTGCACCAGAGCCAAGGAAATCTGCGAGATCGAGTTTTTCCCCGACGCCTACAACGCCGCCACCGAATTCATCGCGTTCCCGTACGCGTCGCTCAATCACTTGAAACAACCGAACCGCGACGAAGGCAACAAGATCAAGGGTTTCTACCAACCCAGGTAAACGCCGGCCAAAACCGTGCGCTCAACGTGTGTTCGCCGCCGTCGACGAACACGCCTAAGTACGCGCCGTTCACCTTCTCCACCCGCGCTTCGACGCCGTCGACGCGGATCGTCCACCCCGGATACCAAACCACCGACGAGGCCACCAGGCACCGCGCCGCACAGCGCACGGTCATGTCGGCGACAGTCCCCGCGGCGCCTTCTCCCGGCGCGCCGTCGATCAGAACTTCGGCGCCCGGTTTGATCGTCCGCAACTGCTCGAACGATTCGAACGTTCGCCACCGCGGCGCGACATACCATCGCGGCAGCGCATCGGGATTCTCATACAGCGAATGCCCCGGCAGCGAGCGCACAAATCGCAGCCCCGGAATTTCGGGCGGCGTCGTGCCGTTCGGCGCCCATCGCACCAGATACCGCACGTTCAACAAATCCAGCACCGGCGAGGTTCCATCGGCGAGTACGCTGTAGCGTTGATCCGGCCAGACCCGTTTTGCGTAGAGCGCCCGCACCGCCGACGGCCCGCGCATCTCCAGCGGATCGTTGCCGCCGATGTGTGGGATTCGGGTGATCGGCGCGGCCGACGTCCACGCCATCGAATCGTCGATCGTCTCGATCCGCCACTCCCGGCCCGTCAGCGAACGCACACCCAGAAGCGTCTCCGCGCTCCCTTCGAAATGATGCGGCCGGATCGCGCCCGAGTCCCGCACCTTCGCCAGATGAAACACGCGCCGCGAGTTCTGCGAGATCAGTTCGACAAACGCGATCGCCGTTGCGATCAACCCATACTTACCCACCCCGCGCGCGGCCATCACGCCGATCGCCAGTACGAAGCCGGCCAGGAAAAACTCCGGATAGAGCGAGCCCTTCACGGTTCGCGGCAGCCAGTTGTAGACCGTCGTGAAACCCGGCGTGCGGTCGCCCATCATCACCGTCACGACACCCGCCAGCACAATCCACCAACGCAGTTCGCGGCTGCGCAGCGCGGCGATCAACGCCAGCCATCCACAGAAAACGAAAAGAAACTCCGGACTGCCGGGCAGGCCGGCAGAGTCGATACTGGTCTTGGAAATCCACGCCGGCCACACAAGCGAGATCCACGCCTGCCCGTGCAGTCCGCCGCCGACCGCCTGTATGCCTCGCTCGCTCGCCGTCGATAGCGCGGCCAGTTGCATCGCCGACAGCAACATCGGCGACGACAATACGATTCCGCCCAACGCGCCGCGAAGCCACACGCGCGGATCGCCCACCAAGAGCGCGGTACCGAACGCGACATAGACCATCGCCGGAAAGCCCGCCAGCAACGACAGCGCTAACCCAACGGCGACGACCTTCCACCGCTTCTCCACCATTCCCAGCCAAATCAGAGGCAGCCACGCCGCCGCGCACGCCGATCCCGCATGGGAGATGTGCGCCGTGTAGAACGCGCCAAGCGCGTAGGTCGTTCCGGCCAACAAAGCCGCATGCGCCTCCGCTCCCGCCGCGCGCGCCAACCGCCACGCCAGAACCGCGGCAGCCCACACATGCAGCACGGTCATCCATTCGAATACTTCGAGCCAAAAACGTTCGTCGATCGCCGCGGCGATCAAGTAAAAAGGCCATGCCGGCGGATAGAACACCTGCGCCTGCGGATTGGCGAATAGCGGAAATCCGCCGTAGATGAATGAGTCCCACCAGGGCCACTCGCCGCTGGCGATCGACTTCGCCACGCCGCAAAACAAGGGCAGGTGATAGCCGGTGAAATCCCACGGGATCGTCCAGTCCTTATCCAAAACGATCTTTCGGAAAAACGTCACCACCTCGGCAAGCAGCAACAACGCCGCGCCGGTTGGCGTCGTTAAAAAATTCGATATTCGTCGCGCGAACACTTCCATCCATGGTACAAGCGGATACATGAGCGAACTTGGACCACTTGTCGAGTGTGTCGCCAACTTCTCGGAAGGCCGCCGCGCCGATGTCGTCGAAGCGATCGCGGAGGCCATCCGCGCGACCCCCGGCGCACATATTCTCGATCATTCCTCGGACCCCGATCACAACCGCTCCGTCATCACGTTCGCCGGCCGCCCGGAAAGCGTGGGAGAAGCCGCCGTCGCCGCGGCCGGCAAGGCCGTCGAGTTGATCGACCTGAACACGCAAGACGGCGTCCATCCGCGCATCGGCGCCGTCGATGTCATCCCCTTTGTTCCCTTGCGCCAGATCACGCTCATCGCGTATGGTCCGAAAACTCGATCAGCCGCACCCCAAGGCCACCCAGTGGATGCAGGTCTGTGCGAAACTTCTGAACTTGAGCCGGCGAGTGCTCCGGAGACTCCGCGGATCAAGCAAGAGGCGCCAAAATCGTGGACACGGCGCAGACCTTCGGCGTATCAGCCGTTCATCACTGATGCAGCATGGCGGGGGCGGTCACGACTTCGTGGGGTCAGGCGGCGTTGCG
>VFZW01000603.1 GCA_016871055.1 Acidobacteriota bacterium | reverse complement strand
TCTTTTCAGGTTCGAGTCCTGACTGGGACTTCGAATGGCGCACGCCAACCGCCGCTTATCCCCAGCCAGATCGGCGAGTATCGCCCGCCAAGCGGATAACCTCTGAGCAGCCAAAGGATACAGAAGGCGAGACTCTCAAGCCCGAAATGTAAAGCAAAGCGAACTAGAAGTGCAGCAAGTTCGTGAGGAGTCGAACCGTCAAGCGTCCAACTTGGAAGCAAGCGCAAGTCCGTTTGTTGTACCCTCGCATAAAGAGTCAGGATTCAGTGCACATCGTTTACTGGGCTCACAGCTACCGCGACGAGGACGCTGCCGTCAACAAGCACTTTGGTGTGCTCATCGAGAAGGCAGCCGGAATGGTTGTTAATTTCGACCCGCCTTCGGCACAGCTTGACTTCATTTTACGGATTCGATTGCGTCTTTTTGCTGAAGACCTCTAGAATCACGATCGCATCATCCGCGAGATGGTAGACAATCCGCCACGAACGCTCACGATCCGGAATCCGCAACTCATGGCGATGCGCGCCGATTGTCGGCATCGGCCTCGATTGCGGCAACCCCGCACATCACCCCTCCGTAGGCGGCGGAGCAGCAAACTCACTTACAGCCGCGCAGCTTTGCTAAACGGCGGCGTCTCGACCTCACTCTTCAGCCACACCATCGATTTGTCACGAGCTTCCCGCACGGTTCGCTATGTCCAACATGACATACATCCCTCTCGCGCGAAATACAAAAGTCGGTGCCAACGCCGACCTGCGTTTCGACGCGGGCCTGGCGCCCCATCCCAAACCTCGCGGGCCAGCAAACAGCCCCTCCACGGCCAAATCTCCAATAACCCCCACCAAATCAACACCTTACAAGCCGCTCCAGAAAAACCGCCTCCAAGCAAAACCCCGTTCACAGATTTGAAATAAATATATTTCGTTTATTTACAACAACTTGAAAATATGACGCAACAAAACGCTTGCAACAGCCTGCTATTCTAAAAGTAAGAAGAGGCCCTTTGACGCATCCAGCGCCAAGGGGCCTTTTCCATTAAAAAACCAGCAAAGGAGCAACCATGAAACTCTCAAGATCCGACCAGGCCCGTGTCAACGGCGCCAAGTCCAACGGCCCAAAGACGCCAGAAGGCAAGGACAAGTGCGCCCAGGCCAACCTCACCCACTGCGCCTACGCCGCCCGCATCTCCGCGCTTCCGCACGAAGACCGCCAGGCCTACGCCGAAATCTGGGACGCCGCCATCGACCAGTTTCAACCCCGTAACTACCTGGAATTCAACATCGTTTGCCAGTACGTCGACTGGGAATGGACCGCAAGCCGCCTCATTAACACCGCGCGCCACGAACTCCGCGGCCGCATCAAGGGCTTCCGCACCCAGGCCCAGAAAAAGATGAACTACCACGAAGGCCATCGCCGCGCCCAAACCGAGTGCCCGACCATCGACGGACTCGAAAAACGCGCCCGCGCCTGCTCCAACCATGCCACGCGTGTCATCAGGAAACTCCTCCTGCTCCGCGAATTGACCGTTTCTAACGAAGCAACCCAAGACTACCTGAATCTAAAGGAGATAGCCGGAGAAGCCATCGAAAACAGGCATATGTCCGTCGTTAAAAAGGCCGAAAAATCGCCCGAATCGAGCGTGGCGCGCAAGCCGCAAGCCGTCGAGACCACAACCAAGCCCGAAAAGACCGTCACGGAGGTCCGCAAACCCCTTCGCCGATGAGTTATGACGCCCAAATTCCGCGCAAAATCTCCTCGCTGTCCACCGAGCGCAAGTCTCACACACCCGAAGTGTCTCTAGAAATCGAAGAACTCCCCTTTCAGCCCGACCCCCTCCAACAGCAAGTCCTCGACTCCCCCGCCAAACAACTCCTCCTCTGCTGTTCGCGCCAATGGGGCAAAACCGCCATCATTGCCCTCAAAGCGCTCCACTTCGCGATCAACAATCCGAAGGCCCGCATCCTCATCGCCAGCGCCTCGCTCCGCCAAGCCTCCGTGCTTCTGGACCACATCGTCGACTACACCACCGTGCCCACTCGCCGTGGCGACAAGCTCCTATTCCCCAACGGCAGCCGCATCACCGCCCTGCCCCAGGCGCCCAAAACCACCCGCGGACTCACCGCGCACGTCCTCATCATCGACGAAGCCGCCTTCGTCGACGACGATCTCTTCGAGTCGCTAACCCCGGTCCTCGCCTCCACCAACGGCTATCTCTGGGTCCTGAGCACCGCCGGTGATCAACGCGGCTTCTTCTACCAGATCTACTCCAACCAATCGCCCGATTGGCACATCGTCAAAGCCACAGCCGACGACTGCCCGCGCATCACCAAGGAATACCTCGCCCGCGAGCGCGTGCTCCGTGGCGAACAGCGGTACCGCCGCGAATACTTCTGCGAATTCCAACACGGCCGCATTCAATTCACAAGCCGCGAAGTTGTCGAAGCCTGCTTCGACATGAGCGTCAAGGAAGAAAGGATCCACATCGATTATGGAACGTAAAAAGGAACACTTCATCGGACTCGATCTCGCGCAGCGTGTCGACTTCTCGGCCTATGCCATAGTCACAGCGACGACCCATATCGCCGACACGCCGGATCCCGTCTACTACCAGCGCGCCAAAACCGAACTCCTTCGCGTCCGCGACGCCGCCCAATGCCCGCCCGGCTTGGCCTATACGAAGATCCCTTCGGTGGTCTATCAACTCCGCTGCGCGCTCGGTTGGGATCTCCCCGTAACGCTCGCTGTCGATGCCA
>VFZW01000602.1 GCA_016871055.1 Acidobacteriota bacterium | reverse complement strand
GACGCGCGGACGTGGCGGCGGCGAGGGCCGTTAACGCTTCCGGGCCAGATCACCGGCCATCTGACGCGGCGCAAGGATGGATCGATCCTGCTCAGCTACGGGAATCGCAACGCCGGCAACTTCGGCCTCGACGGCAGGATCTCCCGCGATGGCGGCGACCACTGGGGCGCGCCGTTTCGGATTGCCGCGTGCCCGCAGCCGGACTGCGGCTATCCGGCGAGCGTGGAACTTTCCGCCGGCGAAGTGGTGACGGCGTATTACACGCGTGTCTCGCCCGGCCGTCACTATGAAATGCGCGTGGCGCGCTGGGCATGAGGCAAGGCGTCAGCCGGCGCGCGCTGATTCCCGCGTTCGCGTGCGCCGCCGTCGCGCAAGAGTGGACGCCGCTATTCGACGGCAAGACGCTCAACGGCTGGAAGGAAGCGCCGTTCGATGGACGGGGGAAAGTCACGGCCGCGGGCGGCGAGATCCGGTTGGGCAAAGGCCGGATGACCGGCATCGCATGGACTGGCGAATTTCCGAAGTCGGGCTACGAGATCCGGTTCGAAGCGGCGCGGCTAGCTGGAAAAGACTTTTTCGCCGGTATCACATTTCCGGTCAACGACACGCATTGTTCCTGGATCAACGGCGGATGGGATGGCACGGTCGTCGGATTGTCGAACCTCGACGGCAACGACGCGTCGGAGAACGACACATCAATCAACCGCGACTTCGAGACGGGCCGTTGGTACGCGTTCCGGCTCGCGGTGCTTCCGGCGCGGATCCAGTGTTGGATCGACGATGTCGACGTCATCGATGTCGATATTTCCAAGCGCGCCGTTTCGATCCGGTTCGACGATATCGACCTGTGCCTGCCGCTCGGCTTCGCCTCCTACGCAACCGAGGCCGGACTGCGCGGTATCGCGTACCGCCGTATCGCTATATAATTTGAGAGCAAAGGAATTCCAATGAATCGCCGACATTTCATGATGAGTTCTGTCGCGGCCACGGCCGCGCAGAGCGTCCGTAAAACGGACAGCCCGAACGATACCGTGCGCGTGGCCGTGATTGGCTGCGGCGGCCGGGGCGCAAGCCACATGGGCGCCTGGACGAGCATGCCGAATGTCTCGCTGGCCGCGCTGGTGGACGTGGACGACACGCACGCCGAACGCTACATCGGCCAGTTGCAGCGCCGGGGCCAGAATCCAGTGCCGACGTTCCGCGACATCCGCAAGATCCTGGACGATAAGAACATTGACGCGGTCTCGATTGCCACGCCGAATCACTGGCACACGCTACAGACCATCTGGGCCTGCCAGGCGGGCAAGGATGTCTACGTCGAGAAGCCGTGTTCGCACAACGTGTTCGAATCGCGGCAGATCGTCGCGGCCGCGCGTAAATACAACCGCATGGTGCAGCAAGGCAGCCAAAGCCGCTCGTCACCCGCGCTGCAGGAAGCCGTCCAAAAAATGAAGGCCGGCGAGTTTGGCGAGATCTACATGGCTCGCGGTTTGTGCTTCAAGTCGCGGAACACAATCGGCAAGACGCCGGTCGAACCGGTGCCGCCCGGCGTCGACTACGACATGTGGCTGGGGCCGGCGCCGAAGCGCGAGTTCACGAAGAACCGCTTCCATTACAACTGGCACTGGTTCTGGGATACGGGCAACGGCGACTTCGGCAATCAGGGCATTCACGAGGTCGACGTCGCGCGCTGGGGACTGGGCGTCACGCACCCGGTGAAGGTCAGCGCGATCGGCGGCAAGTTCATGTTCGACGACGATCAGGAGACGCCGAACACGCTGAACTGCGCCTACGAATTCAACGTCAACGGCAAGCCGAAGATGATGGAGTTCGAGGTTCGTCACTGGTTCAGCCATAACGAGGGCGGTATCGGCGGCGGGAGACCGGGCAATACGATCGGTAACACATTCTACGGCTCCGATGGATACCTGGTAATCGACGGCTACAACAAATACTACAGCTTCCTCGGCAAGGAACAGAAGCCGGGGCCGTCGCGCACCGAGCGCGACACGCACTTCGAGAATTTCATCGGCGCGGTGCGGAGCCGGAAACACACCGACCTCAACGCCGAGATCGAAGAAGGCGCGATGTCGTGCACGATTATGCATCTGGCCAACATCTCCTATCGCGTGGGCCGCACGCTGCACTGGGACGAAAAAACCTGGACCTGCAAGGGCGATCCGGAAGCGACCAAGATGTTGACGCGCAACTACCGCGCGCCATACATCGTGCCCGCGAAGGTTTAGTTTCAAGGGCCGCAAGCTGTTCGGGAAAGCGGGAGGGATCACCCTCCCGCTTTTTCATTTGCTCGCAATGGTCAAGCTGCGCCGCACTCGATACCCGTCGGCGATAAGATCACACCGATCAAGAACACTTTCCTGGTGGCGGCCGCAGTCGCGTGAACATGTGCCGCGCAGAACATGCCAAAACCGAAGCGGATCAACCGCGCGATCGAGTTACTGGAGTCCGGCCATCCGATCTATTACACATCTGGCCGCGGCGGCTATGACGAAGGCAAGAAGATGGCGGCGACCAAGGCCGATTACATCAACAAGATGGAGCACGGCGCATTCGACATGAAAGAGCTGCGCGACTTCATGCGCGGGCTGGTCGACGGCGGGCCGACGCGGACGGCTCATCGGACGGATCTTAGCCCTCTTTGAATCACCGCTTTCGCCGTCAAGTGGTTGATGTGACAACGCTTAACTCACATTTATTGCTACTATATGTAGTCATGTAATAGTGATCTAGTG
>VFZW01000601.1 GCA_016871055.1 Acidobacteriota bacterium | reverse complement strand
CGGCGACCCCCTGATTCCCGACTTCCCAGCGCCTAACCAATGCGCGGCGCGGGCCAGCCTCAGGCAAAAATCCCATCCGAATCTTGGACACCATTCCATGATTCCCGCTCCGGCAACGACACCTCATTCTTTGACTTCGATGACGGAGTTCTTCCCGCCGGCACGACGGCGTACGGTCCGGCAGCGATCTTGCCGACGCGAGGCGTTAACGGAGGTGGCGCTTTGATGCTGACACCCTCGGTCGGCAGTATGCAGGGCGGTTTCCTAATTCCGGATCTGTCGGGTGGAACCGCGGTGACCAAATTCACGGCCAACTTCAAAGTCTTTGTCGGAGAAGGCAGCGGCAATCCCGCGGACGGCTACAGTTTCAGCTTCGCAGCGGACGTTCCGGAAGCAACCGTCGGTGAGGAGGGCACCGGAAGCGGGATCATCGTCGCGTTCGACACCTACGACAACGGAGGAGGGGAAGCGCCGGCTATCGATGTCAAATACGGCGGGCAGGAAGTGGCGACGAAGAAAGTGACCAAGGCTCTGCTCGTCAACAATCGATACGTCGATGTGACGATTCGCCTCTACGCGAACGGAACCCTCGATGTCATCCACAATGGCGTCGCTCATCACGACAAGCTTCCGATTCCCGGCTTCTCCGCGATTGCAGGAGGACGTATTCTCATCGGGGCGCGCACCGGCGGCGAAAGGGAGATCCATCTGATCGACGATCTGGCGCTCCTGTTGAACGCCGACCCGCCGACGGAGCAGCCCAAACCGGTGGAAGTGCCGGCGCCAACCGTCGCGATTACGAATCCCCCCAATGGCGCGACCTTTGCCTTGGGAGTCACCGCCACGATCACAGCCACGGCGTCGGCCAATGGTGGCAGGACCATCAGCAAAGTGGAGTTCTTCGCTGGAACGATCAAACTCGGCGAAGCCACCACCAGCCCGTACATCCTCATCATCCCTGGCGTTCCTGAAGGCCGCTACGCAATCACCGCCAAGGCGACCGATAATCAAGGCTCATCCACGATTTCGGCGCCCGTCAACGTGACGGTTGGCAATCCAGCGGAAACGATCTCGTTGTTCACCTTCACAGACGACATGAAGTGGCGCTACAACCGGGAAGGAAAAGACTTGGGCACGACGTGGCGGGACGTCAATTACGACGACAGCAAATGGGCGACCGGGCTCCAGCCGATCGGCGACAATAGTGACAATAGCGAAATCGTCCCCATCCGAACCCGGATCGATCGCAACAACGACGCTGGGGAACACATCACGACGCTTTACGTCCGGGGACATTTCAATTTCCCGCGGAGCAGCACCGCCGGTGTCGTGCTGACTCTGAGAAACGTGATTGACGATGGCGCGGTCTTCTATCTCAACGGGGTCGAAGTCAGCCGCTTCAGCATCGGCGCCGGAGCGATAACCTACGGCAGCTTTGCCACGAGCCACGAGGCCAGCACCTTCGGCGGGCCGGTTGTGGTGTCCCCGACCAACTTGGTGCCCGGAGACAACGTCTTCGCGGTCGAAGTGCACCAGGTTGACGCCACAAGCTCCGACATCGTCTTCGGGGCCGAACTCGTCGCGACCGTTCCCGCGGCGCCTCCAGCCACGACAGCTCCGAAGTTCGGCGCGCCCACCCGGCAGGGCGGAAACCTCGTCCTCACCTGGGACGGCACCGGCACGCTGCAGGCCGCCGATGTGGTCACGGGTCCATGGACGGACGTCGCCAACGCCAAGAGTCCCTTCACGGCAACAGTGTCGGGCGGCGCAAAATTCTATCGCGTCAAGCAATAGAGAACAACCGCAACACACGGAGGCAGGCCGGACGCATGTCCGGCCTCTTCTTTTTGCTGAACCCCTGCGCAGGTGACTCCAACCGAAGCATCGGACCCGTAATCCGGCGGCCAAAAGAAGAAACCGCGCAGAGATACGCGGATAGGAAAGCGAAAGCATGGTTCACCCGTCGGGCGAGCTCGCTGGAGTTCCCAAGCCTCACCTCATCTTCGATCTTCCGCGGCTCAGCCGCTCTCTCGATGAACCGTTGGAAACGCCGCCAGGTTTTGGACTGCGGCGACGAAGTCTTCGAAGTCGCCGCTTTGGATCGTAAAGAAAGGGGTCAGTCCCGCATATTGACATTATCCTTGTCCCCGCCGCTGCGTCGACAGCCGATTCGACAAACTCGCTCCCGTCCCCATCTGCAGCCGGGCGGCAATCCACTTCAACGTCACCTGCCTGCCGGCAGGCAGGCCCGCAGCCACGGCGGACGCCGCCCGGGCCGCTCCAGATGCGCCGGATAACTGCTCCACCGATACGACCGCAGCGGCTCTTTCGGGCGCACCAACTTGGCCCGCCTGTCTGCCGAGCGGCACAGGCAGGCGCCGGATTCAGATGCACGTATTCGCTAATCCTGATCTGTCAGGCGTGCCGCTCCGATCTCCGTCGGAGTTCGAAAATCGTCATTCGCACTTCCCAAGTGCCGCCGGTTGAACCGCGCTGTGTCAGCAATATTGCGAGGCAATCTGCAATTTGACAAACAACTCCCGATCCCGGTCATCGTGGAAGATGGCTTCCCGTCGGTCGTCGCGATTCATCACGCCTGTCCCGCCGTAGCTCGGAGCGAAGGTGGATGGTAAATCGCGCCCGGATACTCAATGCGGAGCTTGCGTGCCATGCGCCGAAGCCTGCCCAAACAGGGCAATGGTGTCAATATGTGGGACTGACCCCTTTACATCCCATGCTGTGCTTCTATCATTCCCTCGGC
>VFZW01000600.1 GCA_016871055.1 Acidobacteriota bacterium | reverse complement strand
ATAGCCGCTTTGTAGCTGTCGAACGGGTATTTCTGTCCGTTGCAACCGTCGCTGCAGTTGCCCGTATAAACGGTCGAGCCGAGCAATCCGCCAACCACGGGATTCGGAACCGAGGGGTCGAAATTCATGAAACCGGCCGGACTCTTGTAGCTGCCGAAGTCTGTCCAGTCCTTGATGTCGAGCACCGCGCCGCCGCCGATGGGGCCGGTGTACTCATACCGCAGCCCAAGGTTCAGCGTCAGGCGCGAGTTCACGCGCCAGTCGTCCTGGAAGAAGCCGCCGTAGTATTTCCAGGTCTGAATCACCGCACGCGGGGTTTCCAGGCCCCATGACGAGGCTTGGCCCAGCAGGAACGACGCGAAGCCGTTGCCGGTCAACGCCGTCGTATCGCCCGGTAGCGACGTCGGGTCGGCGGTGAAGCCGAAGCTGCCGTTCGGCCGATGCTGGCCGCCGCCCCACCATTGGCGGAAGGCCGAGGACTTCGCTTCGGTCGCGTAGATTCCGGCGGCATACGGTTGCACTTCTGTCGTTATGTGTGTCAGGTTGGTGATTCCGCCAAGGGTGGAACGGTAAGGAACCGCGATGACTGTCCCCTTGGCATTCACCATCTCCAACTTGAGCGTCGCCGGCGCGCTCGTAACGTTCTGATAGGAGATGGCCATCTCCTTCTCGAAGCCGTCTTCGAGACCGAACCGGAAATAGAGCACGGCGCTCTCCGAGGAGTTGGCGGTTTGAAGTTTGGCGGTAGGCGCGGCCTGCGCGACGGCAGCCACCAGGATCGATTGCAGAATGAATTGACGCATTGTTTTCACCTCTGTCATCCGTAGCGGAGGCAAGAGGCGAATTTGCGCAAGATTGTCTACGAAGCTTCCAAATGATGGTGTAACCAGGCGCGGGCGAACTCCCAGTCGCGGCGGACCTTGGCCACGTTGACGCCAACAATGTTGGCCGTCTCCTGATCGGTGTATCCGCCGAAGAACTTCAATTCAACGACCTGAGCGGCCTCCGGATCGAGTTCCTGCAACTCCTTCAGAGCTTCGTCGACAAGGACCAGATCACCATCCGGCTCGCTCGAAATCTGGTACATCTCATCGAGCGAAATTTTGATGCCGCCTCGTTTATCCGCGTGCTTGGCCCGCGCGTGGTCGACGAGAATCCGGCGCATCTGCTGCGCGGCAAGCGCGAAGAAATGCTGGCTGTCGTTCGGCTTCACGCCTTGGCCGCCGAAGAGCTTCAAATAGGTCTCGCTGACCAGAGCCGTGGCCTGCAACGTATGGCCCGCGTTTTCGCCATGCATGACCCGGGAGGCCAGGCGGTGCAACTCCCGGTAGACAACGGTGATCATCTCATCGCGCGCCTGCGCGTCGCCGGCGTTTGCACGCTGGAGAAGTTGAGTCACATCACCGGACACGAAGCAATTATGGCACGGACGGGAGCCGGGCTTCCCGCTCTCGCAGCGACTTGTTCACTTCTTCGTTGTTGACGGCGAAGGCGCGGGCGCGACTGTAGAGTCGTCGCGCGCCGGCCGTATCGCGCAGACTCGGGTTTGCCCGCAAATCGCCAAGCAGTATATAACCGAACGCAATCTCCCGATGGAACAACGACTCCTCTCGGCCGAGCAAGGCGATGCGATCCATATATCCTTCGGCGAGATTGAGTATGGAATCGCGCTCCGGCGTCATACCCGGCCGCAGCCGGAAGGATTCGGTAAGCGCGGTTCGCAAGGTCGTCGAGACCCGCCGGATATCCGCGAAGCTGGCGGCGAAATTCTCGGCCGAGAGCTTCGCTGGCAATCGCGATTGGGCCGTGGTGATTTCCGCGCGCGTCAGCGACTCCAACTCCTGCACGCGGCGCTCGAGTCGCCGGCGCTCATTGCGCTCGCCGACCGCCCAGAGACCGGCGAGGGCGATCGAGGCGCCCGCCGCCGTCGCGATCCAGTTGCGGCGAAGGAACTTCCCCGTCGTATAGGTCAACGACCCGGAACGCGCGGCGACAGGATGCCCGGCCAGATGCCGGTCGAGATCGTCAGCCAGACGGCCAGCGTCCGCGTAGCGGAGTTCGGGCTCCGGGCGCAGCGCCATAAGTAGGATCCGGTCGAGATCGCCGGAGAGCCGCCGGCGCAACTGGTCCGGATTCTCCGGCGTCACGTGCCGCGTATTGGTACCGGCGATTGAGCTCGGCGCGGGAGGCAGCGTTTCGCGGCTTGTTGCCTGCTGGAAGGGACGGATGCCGGTAAGAAGCTCATAAAGCACAATACCGAGCGAATACACATCGGTCGCCGGACCGAGGAAGAAAGACCGCGTCGAATAGATAACGGTCGCGCTACCCCGGACGATATGGCGATACCAAAGTATTTGATCGCTACGGAACCAGAAGCGCAATACGTGATTCGCACCGAAGCGCCTTGCTTCATCGGGCGAATCGATCCGGAAGCACGCGGAGCCGAAGTACTTTATCCGGCAGGCTGTGCCCCGATTGTAGTCGAGCAGTGGATTGGTGAGTGTTCGTCGCCTGTCGAGATTAGGGCAATTCTCACCGAAATCGCTGAATTCATGACGAACCCAGACGACCTGTCCGTGGATGGGCATCTTCCGATTTGCTAATCCATCGTGGCCGAAGTGGACCGATCCCAATTCAGCGAACAGCGACTACACGAGCGCGTCCGATACTTGGAATGTGCGCGACCGGATCAAAGAGCAGGCCCGAGATCCGTTTGCGGCGGTACCCGTTCGCCTCGCTCATACCGCGCAAGTGTGGACGGGTCTATCCCAAGAGT
>VFZW01000599.1 GCA_016871055.1 Acidobacteriota bacterium | reverse complement strand
CTGATTCCGCTCACGCGAAAAGTAGGTGATCTTCTGCTCCTTGCCTTCGTCGTAGATCTTGAAGTCGTCCTGTCCTAAATCGGAAACGAACCGGCCCTTCGAATCGGTCACCGTAATGGGCACGATAACTTCGCTGACGGAAACGTTCAACGGCTGCTGCGGGAACGCGAGCAGACTCGTCACGAACGCTGTTAGGATACGGCGCATAGTTCAATTATAAGGGCCGCGCGGTATCGAAAAACACCACGCGGCCCTCATGTTTCAGTTTTCCGGAGCGGCGTTCGGCCGTTTCTTCAGAGTCGGACGTTCGTCCTCGTCTTCCTTCGGCTTCTTGCCGTCTTCGTCCGGATCGACCGGGCCCGTGCCCGAACCCGGCGTACGGCGCAACCGGGGACGGTTGGCGTCTTCCTTATCGTCCACCTTGCGGCGGTTCAATAGCGCCGAAAGCCGGTTCTTCACCTCGTGAAACTCCGAAGTCGTGACGACGTACTCGGGCTTGGCTTCCAGCAATTCTTGAATGTTCTTCTGCGCCGTTTCGATTCGGTCATCGGTCAACGGATGCGAAGAGAAGACCTTCGCCATCGTGCCCGGCTTGCGCTTTTCGAGCGATTGCAGTTTTTCGAAGAAGTCGACGAACGCCGACGGATCGTAACCGGCCTTGTAGAGATACTGCAAGCCCAGCAGATCGGCCTCGCGTTCGAACCCGCGCGAGAAGTACATGAAGCCCATCGGGATCGCGACGCTCGCACCCTGGCGGATGCCGTAGCCGGCCCAGCCGCCCATGAAGATCAGCGGAATTGTCGCCAGATTGGCGATCTGTCCGCGTGTGGCCTGCCGCGTGCCGTGCCGCGCGGCGATGTGCGCCAGTTCGTGCGCCATCACGCCAGCGATCTCGGCTTCACTCTCGGCTTTCAAGAGAAGTCCCGTGTTCACGAAGAAGAACCCGCCCGGCAACGCGAATGCGTTGACCTCTTCGCTGTCGATGACTTTGATCGTAACCGGCACCTTAGTGTCGGAGTTGCGCACCAGGTTCTGGCCGACGCGGTTGACGTACTCGGCGATCATCGGATCGTCGATAATCTTGGCTTGGCGCTCGATTTCCTGCGCCAGTCCCTTGCCCATCGCAATCTCTTTCTCGATCGAGTAAAAATTGACGCCTTTACCCACGTCGCGCTCGCCGATCGCTTCGACGTCTTTTTTCACGGGCTTCTTTTTGTTGTTGCTCGCCTTCGGTTTGGCCGCGGTGCCTTTGGTTTTATCCGTGGACGCCGCCTGATCGGCCATGGCTACGCCAACCGTCAACGCGGCGGGCACAAGTAGTCGGAAAAAAGTGCGCATCGGGACTCCTTTCAAGTTCGTCACCATTATAGCTCCGGCGCACGGCCTTCACAGTGTCGCCAAATCGCTACAGCGGCAGCCCTGATCGTGTTACGCATAAGAGAGAGGATGGGTTTCGATCTGACGACAAATAAATTGTGGGAATCGCATCGCGCCAACTTCTCCGTCACGCGCAATCTGGTTTACTTGAATCACGCCGCCGTCTCCCCGGTCTGCAAAGCCGCCGCCGACGCCATGCGTTGGCTCGCCAACGACGCCGAAGAGTGGGGATCGCTGCACTACGACAAGTGGTTGGCTTGCTACGACGGTCTTCGCGCCGAAACGGCCCGCATGCTTAACGCCACGCCCGGCGAGATCGCCATCGTCAAGAACACCTCGGAAGGGATCGCGACCATCGCGCTCGGCATCGACTGGAAGGCTGGCGACCGAGTGGTGTGCTTCGAAGGCGAGTTCCCGGCCAATCAGTATCCCTGGCAGCGTCTTGCCGCACGCGGCGTTTCGATCACGTGGCTGAAGGTCGACGCCCCTCTCGACGAGATAGACAAAGCCGCGCAGGGCGCTCGTTTACTGGCGATTTCGTTCGTGCAATTTCTCTCTGGTTACCGCGCCCCGCTGGAGGCGATCGGCGAAATCTGCCGCCGCCGAGGGGTGTTTTTCTTCGTTGACGCCATTCAAGGACTCGGCGTTTTCCCTCTGGATGTCCAGAAATGCAATATCGACGCGGCCGCCGCCGACGGCCATAAATGGCTGACCGGTCCCGAAGGTTGCGGCGTGCTTTTCATCCGCAAAGATCGCCAAGACGAAATCGATCCCGTCGAATTCGGCTGGACCAACGCTGCCTCCCACGTCGATTACGCCAGCCGCGACATGACCCTGCGCAAGGACGCCGGCCGTTTTGAACCGGGGACGCTCAACACCATCGGCTGCTTCGGCCTCCGCGCGGCCTTCGCGTACCTCAATGGAACCGGCGTTCCGGCCATCGGCGCAGCCGTGCAGGCGCTCGGCGATCAAGTCGCCGAAGGCGGCCGCGCCAAGGGCTACGAACTCATGTGCGAGCGCACTTCCGAAACCGGAGCCGGCATCGTCAGTATGCGGAAAGACGGCCTCGATTGCCGCGTCATTCACAGCGATTTGCGCGCGAAAGGATTCATCACCGCCCCTCGCGCCGGTTGGCTGCGCGTATCGCCACATTTTTATGTCAGCCCGAGCGACATCGAGGCGTTTCTGACGTTATTGCCCTAGTCTCCTGTCTTGGATAATTCTTTACAACGGCGCACCTTGTCGAGGATAACGTCTGCGGAGGCCTTCCATGTGAAGGGGGTCGGGGCTCCGTTCCAACCGGCCAGCCAGTGGTAGATGGCGGTTTCCAATTCGTGGACACTGTGGAAGGTGCCACGCCGGATCATGCGCTCGGTGATCAGTGCGAAGAAGCGTTCCACTTGGTTG
>VFZW01000598.1 GCA_016871055.1 Acidobacteriota bacterium | reverse complement strand
CCACTGGCTGGCCGGTTGGAACGGAGCCCCGACCCCCTTCACATGGAAGGCCTCCGCAGACGTTATCCTCGACAAGGTGCGCCGTTGTAAAGAATTATCCAAGACAGGAGACTAGCGAGAGAACCGGCGCCGGCGATGTGCGCACGATGTTGTAGCCGTGCGAATGATGACACCCGATAACGACCAGATCGGCCTCGACTTCGCCGGCCACCTGCTTGACAACCTCCGCGATTTTGCCCGAGATCACATGCACCGTATCGGCCTCGGCGTGACCCTGCCGGACGTAGGTTTCGATCTCGATCGCCACTTTCCGCGCGATCTCATCGCGCCACGCATGATCGAGATAACGCGCCGCGCCGTCGCCCTCGTCAGGCGTCGCATGCACCACATGCAGCTTCGCGCCGAACTCGCGCGCCAAGGCCGCCGCGCTGGCGATCACCTGCGACGAACGCGGGCTTAGGTCCACGGCCACGACGATTGTCCGAATCTGCTCGGTTGCCGACGCTGGCGCATCGACGTGGGTCGACGTCAAAACCGCCACCGGCGAGTCGTGCAAAATCTTCGCGGCAATCGAGCCAAGCAAGAAACGCCGAAACGCCCCATACCCGTGCGTCGAGATCATGATGAGATCGGCCTCTTCGCGTTTGGCCACTTCGATGATCTCGCGCGCCGGCTCGCCCTCGGCGAACACCGTGCGGACGTTCATGTCCTTGAAGTAGATATTGGCGAAGTCGGCGAGCTGCTTCTCAATCCGAGGCTTCTGCTCGGCGTACCATTCGGTGACGACATGCGCCGGCACGTCGACGCCCTCAACGGCCAGGTGAAACGGCCGCATGCAGTGAGCCACCACAACTTCCGCTCCCGATTGCAGCGCCAACACGCGCGCGTGCGCCGCCACCATCGAACTCTGCGACGAAAAGTCCGTCGGAACTAATATCTTCTTGATCTTCAACATGACGTGCCTCCCTTTCCATCTCCAGAATACGCCTGCGGTAAGCGCTCGCCAAGGGAGTCATCCGAAGAATCGTTCTGGCATTTCTTCGCGCCCTCGGGCACAATTGAGTCTGTGGAGGGAGTTATACGGATGAAGACCGTTGTCCTTTTGTTTACAGCAGTTACCGCGTGCTTCGCACAGTTGACGTCGGATCAGAAACGGGCCGACATGCGGATGCTCGTCGACGTTTTCGCGAAGAATTATGCACCGTATGAATGGAAGAAGGCGGCGGTCAAATTCGACGCGCTCAAAATTGGTCCGTGGCTGGACAAGGCCGCGGCGACCAAGACCGATCTCGAGTTCTACGACGTCTGCATCGACTACGTCGCATCGCTCTTCGACGCCCACGATTACCTCCGCCTGCCGTCAACCTTCAACGCTTCGGTTGGCTTTACGCTCGATATCTACGACGGGAAAGTGCTCATCGATTCGATCGACGAACTCCGTCTTCCGCCCGATCAGTTCCCGGCCAAGGTCGGCGATGAACTGGTCAGCTTCGACGGCAAGTCCGCCGCGGACTGGCTAAAGGACAACGCCAAGTACGCCTTCGGCGGTAACACTTCGTCGAATCGCCGCGATGCCGCCGGCCTGATCACCTCGCGCTCGCAGGTCATTCTGCCTTTTGCGCACAAGATCGGCGATGAGGCCGAAGTCGTCTTCAAGAACGAGGCGGGCGAGACGAAGACCGCCAAGGTGCTCTGGCGCAAGCGAGGCACTCCGGTCGAACTGCTGGCCTGGCCATTTACGGTCTCGAACTCCGCCGCCCAGACGCGCGCCGCGCAGGAACTGGTCGATTACCGCGAAATCCTCAAAGCGAAGCAGAACCTGATGGTGGATACCGAAGGCCGGGCGATGGTGCGCGGCATAGCCGCGAAGGAGCCGATATTCGCGCTTCCGGAAGGCTTTACGGCAACCGTCGGAACGGGCCGGTTCGACACGGTGTACGGCGGCGTCATCACCTTCGGGGAAAAGAAGATCGGCTTTCTGCGCATCGCGCAGTTCGCCGGCGCGTCAGGTACGCGCCTCTTTCGCGACGCGCTGGCCGCGATGAAAGAGACCACCGACGCGCTCGTCATCGATGTGACGCGCAACCCCGGCGGATCGGCTTGTCAGGTCGAAGATATGGCCGCGGAGTTAATGACCGCGGATTGGAAGGTGCAGGGCGCCGAGCAAATCACCTCGTGGCGACAGATTCTGGCCTATCAGTCCGCGATCGAATCTGCGCGTTTGTTCGGCGACGAAGAGTCCGCTAAGTTTCTCGAGTTCGATCTTGAAAACTACCAGCGGGCCTACAAGGAAGGGAAGGGAAAGACCGGCCCAGTGCCCTTCTGCAAGATTGACGAGACGCGCAAGCCCTTGGAGCGCGCCTACCCGAAGCCGGTGCTGGTGTTGATCGACGAGTTTTCGACCTCGGCGGCCGAACACTTCGCGGCGCTACTGCAGGACAATGGCCGCGCGAAGCTCTTCGGCAAACGGACCACCGGCGCGGGCGGCGCGGTACGAACAACGTCGACCGGCATCTACTCCGAGGCGCAGGTCTCGTTCACTTGGACGCTGACCAACCGCACCAGGACGATCAAGACCGACGACTACCCCGAAGCGCCCTACCTCGAAAACATCGGCGCCCGGCCCGACATCGAGTTCGAAATGAACACACGTGACAACCTGCTGCAGAAGGGCAAACTCTACACCGATGCGTTTCTCAAGGCGGCGAAGGAGTTGATTCCGTAGGTTGATCGCCCACCTCTTGCAGCAGCCGTATCAATGCCGGAAGATCTTCTCTTATCGTACTG
>VFZW01000597.1 GCA_016871055.1 Acidobacteriota bacterium | reverse complement strand
CAACTTGAAGCTTAAATACCAGCGGACGCAAAGCACCACAATCTCCGCGTCGAAATGGCGGCCAGCGAACAGCTCTTCAACCGGAACGAAGGAGGGCATTGCGTCATTCTCTCTCATCTCGGCAGGTTTGCACCAGAGCCCGTCCGGGCGCTCGCCTGACGGATCTTATCGTTTGTGCCGCTGTCGCGTCCGCGCAGATTCCGGACTTGCCGCCCGTACGAGTGCGAGCTTTCGAGATCTCCGTCAGAAGAAAAGCTTCAACCCAAACTGCAGCAAACGAGGCATCTGCGACGTTCCATTAATCGTGCCGAACGCGGTACTCGACGGCGTGGTATTCGGGTTGGCGAACTGTGTGTGATTGAACGCGTTCAAAAACTCGGTTCGGAATTGCAAATAAATACTCTCGGTGAAAAAAGTGTTCTTAATGACCGAAAGGTCCCAGTTATCGAGCGCCGGGCCACGAAAGCCGTTAAAGCGCGATGGCATCGTTCGCAGATTCGAGCCGAGCTGGCGCGACGGGTTGCGCTCGAAGCCGGCGTCGACGTTGAACGCCCGCTGCCTGGTCCGCTCGCCGCTTGGAATCGGAATGCTCTTCAGATCCCCGTTGAAAATAGCGTTTCCGAAACCCAGCGCCTGGCCGGCCTGATACTGGTAGATGCCCTGCACCTGCCAGCCGCCGATGAGTTTGTTGGCGTTCTTGGCGCGGCCAAACGGCAGCTCCCAGATGCCACTGCCAACGAACCGGTGCGTGCGGTCCTGGTCGCTCACAACATACTCCGGCCGCTCGTCGACCTCATTGAGATAACCGATGCCCTCCATGAGTTTCGACCAGGTGTAAGCGGTCATGAACGTCACGCCCTTTGAGTACCGGCGCTCCAGGCGCACCTGCAGCGAGTGGTAGTTCGAATACCCGTCGTTGTTGGTGACCGAGACGCCGGTGAACTGCGGGTACGGGCGCAGGAGCTGGCCGCGGCTGGTGGTCGTCGCGCCCAGGCCGGTGCCGGGCAGCAGCGGGAAGAAAGGATTCGGAACCTGGCGCCCGAGAGCGTCGATCGTGGCTTGGTCGCGGATGGGCGACGTGCTGAGGTATTGCCGCGGAATGGCGTTAATGGCGCGGCCGATGCGAAGATCGTTCCCATTGGCGCCGACATAGGCGATTTCCAGCGCCGTGTCCTTCATCACTTCGCGCTGAATGGACATCTGCCATCGGTGGCTGTACGGAGTGCGCAGCCCGTTGTTGAAGAACGCGACACCTTGGCCGGCGAAGGTCAACAGACCCTGCGACGCGCCGCTCGGGCGGTCGACGCCGGCCGGGTAGGGGTTGGCGAACGACGCGACGAATTGAATGCCGTTATTCAGGCTGGGCACCAGGTTCGTCCGGCGGCTGAAGCCGGATTGATTAACGGTCTGGCGGTCAAGATCGTAGAACCTGCCAAAACCGCCCCGGATGGCCGTGCGCCGGTCGAGTTGATAGGCGAAGCCGAACCGCGGCGAAAGGTTGTTGCGGTCCGCGCTCCATAGGCCGCGCGGCTGTCCGCCCGTGCCGGCAAAGGTCAGGCCTCCGCGCACGCGGAAATCGTTGGCGGACACCTCGGGAATCGGACTGCGGGCGTAGTTCGCCCGGGCCGTAGGCTCCAGCGGGTTGGCGGTGGCCGCGTCGAAGCCGCGTACGGTACGATTGAACCGCTCAGTCGTCGGCAGGCCCAGCTCGTAACGGACACCAAGCGTAATCGTGAGCTTTGGGCTGATCTTCCAGTCGTCCTGCAGGTAGCCGCCATTGATGATCGCCTGCTGTGCGTAGCTGTCGTTGTAGTCGATGAAACCGGTGCTGGGAATGCCGAGCAGGAAGGCGGCCAGCGTTTGACCCATGGGCGCGCCGGGCGACGAGTCGAGCGGCCCGCGAGTCCAGTCCGTTCCGAAGTCGAAGCGGCCGGAACTCATGCCGAGGTTGACCGCAAAATCCCTGTATACCCGGTATTCGTAGCCATACTTCAAGCTGTGATTGCGAACGATGTGGGTGACGTTGGCCGCCAGCGAATGGGTGTCGCGAGAGGCGCGGTTGACGCCGTTGGGGTTCAACGCCGCGTAGCCGCCCACGTTGATACTCGGCAGCGACACGGCTTCCGGTGCGATCGAGTTGACCTGATTCACGTAGGCCGCCGAGAAGCCCAGCCCGGCAAGGTCCACGCCTTTGCTGCGCGGCTCGCCGTTGTCGAAGTACTTGGTGTAACTGTAGCGCGAGTTCAGCAGCAGGTTGGGCCGGAATACGTAGACATGATCGAAGCCCAGCCCCTGGTTGCGGCGGAAGTACAGCGTGCCATAACCGGTATTGCCGTACCGATTCTCGCCGAGCGTGCGGCGGCGGTTGGCGTCGCCACGCACGAAGAAGCGGCTCTTCTCGCTGATGTTGTGATCGACGCGGAAAACGTGACTCCAAAAGTCATCGATGTCCGGAACCAGAATGGTGTAGTTGTTCGAAAAGTCGCGTGTTCCGGGGAGGTTAGCCTCCGGATAATACGTCAGCGTATGGCGGGCCGTGGCGGCGATGCGGCTGGCCGGTATGCTGTTTCCGGGCAGCGGCTGGCGGCTGAATCGCCCGTTGGGCGCCGGGGCGATGGTGGCGGGGTCGAAGATCTGATACTGCGATCCGGCGTTGAGCATGGCGGAGAAGTCGCCCTGGCGCTGCGCGGCGGTGGGTACGCTGGTCGTCACGGTCTCTCTCGGAAACGTGTCCTTAATGCCTTCGTAGCCGTACATCCAGAAGCTCTTGTTGCGGCCGTCGAGGAGTTTCGGAATCA
>VFZW01000596.1 GCA_016871055.1 Acidobacteriota bacterium | reverse complement strand
GTGGGCGCGAGGGTACTTCTGCGCGACAGTCGGCGCCGTGAATGAGGAAACAATTCGGCAATACATCGAAGACCAGAAGTGGGACCAAGATGATCAAGGATTCAAGGTCACGGTGCCGAATGACTGATAACGGGGCAGCGAAAGCCGGAATCTGGAGCGGCTTCAGCCGCGTCCTGCGACTTTCAGTCGCCCATCGACCCCACCGCCTTCAGGCGGTGGTTGTTCAGAGTACGCGGGAACATCCTGGCGAGTCAGCGCGTCTGCCGATGAGACAATGACAACTGTGAGAACGATTCTGGCGATTGGGGTGTTGTTGGCGAGCGGGTGCGCGCGCACACGGAATTCGGTGGCGGTGGACGCGGCGTTGTTGACCCAGGTGCCGCAGGATTCGGTGGCGATCGGCGCGATCCGAATCAAGGCAATGCGCGATACCCCGGCGTGGAAGCGTCTGCTGGAGCAGAAGGTCGTGAACGACCGGCTGGACGAGATCGCTAAGGAAACGACCTTCGACGCGCGGAAGGACTTGTGGGAGTTGTTGTGGTCATCCGATGGAAAAGAGCCGCTGGTGTACGCGCGCGGCGAGTTTGCGCCGATGGGATTGGAGCCGAAGGCCGATCAGGAGGGCGTGACGCGGATGAGCTACAAGGGGCAGATGATGATCGGTGACGAGAAGGGCGCGGTGTGGTTCATCAACTCATCGACGGCGGTGTTTGGTCGGACGGACAAGATTCGCGGGTTGATCGACGTGAGGGATACGCGGAAGGCGGGGCCATCCGAGTCGTTGCGCGCGAGGATTGAGAGCATACCGCCGGCGGCGCATCTCTGGGTCGTGGCCGAGCAGGCGTTCCTGCCGAAGCCTTCGGGAGACGTGAAAGCCGACGGGCCGCTGGCGAACATTGCACAAAACATGCCGATGTTGCTGTGGTCGGTGAACGGGCTGACGGGGCACATCAACTTGGCGGACGGCGTGAACATAGAGTTCGCGGCGGCGTGTAATGACGAGAAGGGCGCCAAGATGGTGCACGATTCACTGCGCGGCGTGTTGGGAATCGCGCGGATCATGCTGCCGCCAAAGGAGAAGCAGGCGTTGTTGCCGGTTCTCGACGTGGTGCAGGTGGAGCAGCGTCAGACTGCGACGCTGCTGCGAGCCAACCTTACGGTCGGGCAGATTGAGCAGGTCCAGGCTGCGCTGGGGCGCTAACCTACCGCCCGAGTTTTAGCACCCAGGCGGGCTGGTGACGCAGATCCTCCGGGAGGTCCGGCAGGGTGATCGTCACCGCTCCGCTACGGGATTGGAATTTGAGTCCCCCGGGACCGCCGAGAAGCGACACCGACTTCACGCCATCGACGTTTTTCACCGTGATCGATTTTGACGGCCAGCGGGGGAGGATCGCGTAAACATCGTCGCCTTTGGCGGTGAAGAACGCTTCGATGCCCGCTTTGCCTGGCTCAGGTTTGGCCGCGAGTTTCGTCACGTCGTAAGCGGTCGAGTACTCTTTGTTGTACTCCACCTTCGGCTGTTCGCCGGCGCTCCATTGGCGGGTTTCCTTCCACGGCTTTGTCCCGTAGATGGCGTCGCCGTTAACGCGCAGCCAGTCGCCGATTGTTAGAAGCCGCTCCTCCATGACAACCGGGATCGTGCCGTCCCCGTCGGGGCCGATGTCGGGCAGCAGGTTGCCGCCCCGGCTGACGAGATCGCTCAACATGATGACAAGCTGCCGGCCCGTGTTGTAGTGGGCGGCGTTTTCGGCGCGGTTGTAGCCGTAGCTGAAGCCCATGCCGCGGCTTTCTTCCCAGGCGTGATCGGAGCCGCTCATGCCCGGCGTGTATTCGGTGGTCCAGTAGCCGCCGTGTTTGTGGCGGGAGTCCTTGCCCCAACGGTCGTTGATGACGACTTCGTCTTTGTTGGCGGCGTTGTTGAAGAGCCACGCGAGGAGTTCGGGCGATTTCCAATCGGCCGAGGGGAGATCCCATTCGCCATCGCTGAAGATGACCGACGGTTGGTACCGCGTGACGAGGTCCTTGAACTGCGGCGTCATGTGCTCGCGGATGTAGCGCGGTTTGTCGGAGAGCCAGAGCGGGTTGTACCACTCGTAGAGCGAATAATAGAAGCCCATGCGCAGGCCCTTGCGGCGGACGGCGCTGGTGAGGTCGCCAAGGACTTCGCGCTTGGGTCCGGTTTCGACTGCGTTCCAAGGGCGGCCCCAATTGGCGGAGGCTTCCTTGCTGGGCCAGAGTGCAAAGCCTTCGTGATGCTTCGATGTCAGCGCGACGTACTTGGCGCCGGAGCGTGCGAAGACATCGGCCCAGTGGTCGGGATCGAAAAGCTCGGCGCGAAATTGCGGGGCGAAGTTTTCGTAGGGGAGATCGGCCCCGTACTGCTTCTGATGATAGGCCCACGTGCCGGTCTGGATCGAGTTCGCCTTCGGATCGTTTTTGCCGCGCGCCATGGCGTTCCAATACCACTCGGCGTAGGCAAGTTTGCCTGGGATGACAGGGGCGTAAGCGGGAACCGAGTAAACGCCCCAATGAATGAAGATGCCGAACTTGGCGTCGGTGAACCACTTGGGCGTTGGCCGCTTGTCGATCGACTCCCAAGTGGGCTCGTATTTTTGAGCGGAGAGCGTAAGGGCGAATACGAGTAGGGTGCGTTTCATACCCGTATTCTAGTCTCCTGTCTTGGATAATTCGTTACAACGGCGCACCTTGTCGAGGATAACGTCTGCGGAGGCCTTCCATGTGAAGGGGGTTGGGGCTCCGTTCCAACCGGCCAGCCAGTGGTAGATGGCGGTTTCCAATTCGT
>VFZW01000595.1 GCA_016871055.1 Acidobacteriota bacterium | reverse complement strand
CGGCCCATTGGCCATCTTGGTGACCTGAAACAAGGCCTCGCCCGCCGAGCCCGCTGCAAAGGGCTGTTTGCCCTTTCCGTAGCCCCCCTTGAAATGGCTGTACAGATGTTTCCGTACTGGCGTCGTGCCGCAGTACTCCAAAGCCGCTTCACCGAAGCTGCGGTGCATCGGCGCACGGTTGCCGTCTTTGTCGAGCAAAAAGGGCTGGAAAACCGTGATCAGTCTGGATAGATGGATCGCTGCAAGGCGCGGCCGTCTGGTGTTGGCGGAAATCGGGTCTTCGGGCAGCGCCAGCAGATCCGCGAGTTCATCCTCCGTCAGTCCGTTGCGCGCCGCGCCGATCAGCGCCATGAAACGGCAGGCCAGATCGGGTTGGCCTGGGCGGCCATAGTCCCCATCGAGCAGAAAGCGATGTAGAAAGAGGTGTGCGGCGTCCGGTGATTCGAGAATGTGCCCAATCAGCGCTGGCAGGCTCTCGTGACGGGCGTCGAGCCGCAGTTCTTCCAGCGCAAGCCCGAGGAACAAGGGGCTGCCCGCCTGCGGCGCGTGAGCCAGCGTGCGCTCCCATTCCGGGGGCAGCGCCTTGCGGTAGCGCGCCAGCGTATTGGCGATAAAGCGCGCCTTCATTGCATCACTGAGCGGGGGCACGTTGATCGCCTCCCAAGCGCGGCTGCTTTCGCGTGCGGGCGTTTCATCCGCCGCACTGACCAGCAGCAGCGCATCGGCACCCAGAATCTGTGCCTGCAGCAGCGACAGGTCTTTGCCACCGTCGACCAGTTGATCGAGGGCGTCCAGTACGAGCAGATAGCGCACTGGTTTGCCCAGCGCTTGTTCGCGACGTCGCGCTGCGTAGCTGATCCAGATTGCCAGCGCTTCTTTGCGGCCTTTTTCGCTCTCAGGCACCGGGCCAGTGAGGTCTTCGATCAGCGGGTGCAGGGTTAGTAACAGGCGCTCGATCCATGCTGCGAGGCTGCTGCGATCATCGGCACCGATGTAATGATCAATGCACTCCCAGTGGGTGTCGCCACCAGTCAACCCTCGCGAGATCGGCCATGAGCGCGCTCTTGCCCTGTCCGGACGGGCCGGCGAGCAGCAGCGGCCCCAGCGCTGGTTTGGCTTGGCGGCGGATCAGGGCTTGGAGAACCTGTTCGACGATTTCCGGCCGAGGCAGAAAGTTGTGCAGCCGATGAAAGCGGAATACCGCGTGGGCGGCTTGCATGCGCTCGAACGGGCTTGGCACGACATCCAATGGAAAATGCTGTTCGAGTTGGGCCATCAGATAGCCTTCAATGGCTTGGCCGAACTGCGCGATGTCGGTATAGCCATCTACCTCTAGAAAAGCAGAATTCCGGATACGCGCCTTCAGCGTTGCAAGGCGATCGCCAGCCGGATCGTAATAGCTGGGGTCAGATGGATCTGCCGGCCGCCCAGTGGCTTCAGCATAGATCTGATCGGTAAAGCTGCGCTCGCGCAACAAGAACAGCGCCTGCCCATGCAGCCGTTCGGCAGCACCCTCGCCGAGCACGCCAAGCTCCATTTCCAGTTCAGTCACGCTGATCCCTCGCGCAACGGCAGCGCGGATGGGAGATTGATAGATCGAATCGGAGTGGCGCTCCCAGAAAGACGACAAATCGCTCTCACGGGGAATCCACCCGTAACGTTCGCCCAGAAAGCCAATGAAAAATGGTGGAAAGTCGCGACAACGATCGATCTCTGACAGACAGATCTCGACGGTGGCTCCGTTTTGGGATTGCTCTTCGGTGACGCCCCAGCGCAAGTCGATCTCGGTAAAACCCACCTGACGCGCTTGGCACGCGGCACGCACCTTGGGAAACACCGACTTGATCAGGTGATTGCGCTCAACCTCCATGTCCTTGAACGTGCTGGACAGAAATACGCGGATTTCGCGGGGCTTGATCACAGCCGGGGTGGACATGGAATGGATTCCCTCAACGACTCAGTGCATGCGAGGGGCCTGCGCAGCCTAAGGGCGCTTTACCGTTGACTTCGACCTGAGACGAGTCCACCGATCAGTTAGTACCTGCCGTGGCGATGACCCGTGCCATTTGGGAATTGCCCTCGCGCTTGGCGATTTCCAGTGCACTCAAACCCGCGGCATCACGCGTATTCAAATTGACGCCGCGTGCGGCGATGAACAAGTTCACGGCGAGGAGATCGCCGCGTTTTACTGCCCCCAGGAACTGCGCGGCATCATGGTAGCGAAGACCCATCGAAGTGAGT
This sequence comes from Acidobacteriota bacterium, assembly GCA_016871055.1. Taxonomy (GTDB): domain Bacteria; phylum Acidobacteriota; class Terriglobia; order Bryobacterales; family Bryobacteraceae. Next base: position 572 of record VFZW01000595.1, on the reverse strand, counting down.
TCCCGGCGAGCGGCCAGCGCCTCGGCTGCGGAACGCGTGCCGGGCAGGGCTTGGGCATTGCGCGCGCGATCACGTGCTGCCAACGCGGCAAAGTCGCGTCCCAGTGATTGCAGGGCGCGCCGCTGTTCCGCGGGCACGTCGTCGAACATATCTTTGAATACATCGTTGAATAGGCGATTGGCATCGGCGTTTTTCCCGGCGAGGATGTCTTCCATACCACGTTGCACGGCTCGGTCGTATTCGGAATTCACCGCCAGGCGCATCAGGGACTGCACCACCGCAAGCAGGCGGCTAAAACTTGACCAATCATCTCATCGGCGGCGGAGGCGGGTGCAGAAATGCCCAGAATCATAGAAATGACGAAAGCGATGCAATAGCTGCGGGTGTTCTTCATGATGATCTCCTCGGGTAAATGCGTGCGAATGCCGGCAATAGACGCCTGACCAGATTATTAGTTTACCAATAGCGGCTCGTGGAGCAACATAAGCTGCATTGTGCGCCGTCAAACCGGGACCAGGGAGCGGGAGAATCGGCAAATCGTGCAGCGCCCCGTGGTCAGGGGCGGATAGATT
>VFZW01000594.1 GCA_016871055.1 Acidobacteriota bacterium | reverse complement strand
GCTCCGTCGGTACTCGGCCATCTTTCCATTTTGCAGTACCGTGGCTGAAAGCAGCCCGCCTGAAAGGCGGGGGGATTAGACCCGGCGCTGCGATACTAAATCACGATCCGTCGACGTACGGGGCGTTTGCCGAGATCGGCGCGGCGCAGGAGGTTGTGGCGTGGTTTTTCCGGTCGGGCCGGGCGTCGGGGACGGTGGCGAAGTCGATGTCGGCGTACGACATGGTGGTGTCGGACGCGATTTATGGCGCTTCGCAGCGGTATGTGAGCCGGCAGCGGTTGCAGTCGATGCTGGGGCACGAGTATTCGTTGCTGCAACAGCGGTTGGACGAGCAGCGCGGGGGGACGACCAAATTTTTCGCGTTCGCCGATACGGTGGCGACGAACAGGCGGTCGAAACCGGGGAGCGGGCATGGGTGGTTGGGGATTCGTTTTCAGAATGAACCGCGGGCCGAGCCGTCCGAGATTCTGATTCACGTGCGGTTGCTCGATCCGGTGACGCTGCGTGAGCAGGAGGTCATCGGCATTCTCGGCGTCAACCTGATTCATGGCGCGTTCTATCTGAACGATAAACCGGGCGAGTTGATCGCGGGGTTGATGGACGGGCTAAGCCGTGTGCGGTTGGAAGTGGACATGATCAAGTTTTCGGGTCCGGCGTTCGCGGGAGTCGACAACCGGTTGATGAGCTTGCAGCTTGTGTCGCAAGGACTGACTGACGCCGCGGTGTTTACGGCTTCGGGTGAGGCGGTGGAGCCAGCGGAAATCTTGTTCGGGAAGCCGGTGTTGTTGCAGCGCGGGAGGTTTCGGCCTGTCACCAACGTAACGCTCGACATGCTGTATTGCGCCAGTGAACGGATGATTGCGGAGAAGGCGATCGACGAAGGAAAGTTGGCGGTGTTAATGGAGATGAGCCTGGCGAACCTGATGGAGTCGTCGGAGCTGAATCACGAAGACTTCATGGCGCGCGTCGACATGTTGGGAGCGCTCGGGCATCCGGTGATGATTTCGAATTTCACCGCATCGCATCAATTGACGCCGTACCTGCGGCGCTATACGAAGATGCCGGTAGGGTATGTGATGGGGCTGAGAACGCTGGAGCGGCTATTCGACGATGTGTACTACAAGGAACTGGGGGGCGGAATCCTTGAAGGCACGGCGCTGTTGCTCAACGGCGACACCGATTTGTATATCTATCCGAAGTGGGATACGGCGAAGGATTCGCTCATGACCGCGGATGAGTTGGCGGTCGCGCCGCATTTGCGGCACCTCTATGCGCACTTGATCGAGAACAAGCGGATCTTTTCGCTACCGGTGTTCGATCAGGTGGATCTGCCGGTTATGCCGGCCGAGATTCTAGACCGGATTCAGGGCGGCGACATGAGTTGGGAACGGTATGTGCCGCCGCCGGTGGCGGAACGCATTCGAGTGGACCATCTGTTTGGATTCAAGTCGTAGTAAGGTAGATAGCTGGTTCGAGCTACTTCCATGCGATTTTTATTAGCGATTCTTCTTGTTGCGGCGCTGCACGCACAGCCGCCCGCGCCAGCTCCGTCAAAGCCGCCCGTAAGGGTTCGGCCCCAGGCTTATCCGGACCGGCCACCGGCGCCGGCGGAAAAGGTCGAACAGGGGAAGGCGGTCTACGGTTTGAACTGCACGTTCTGCCATGGGACCGATGCGCGCGGGGGATCGGGTGGTCCGAATCTGATTCGCAATGAGGTCGTGCTGAAAGATCAGGACGGCGAACTGATCGCCAAAGTTGTTCGTGAAGGGCGCGAGGGGATGCCGAAGATGAACCTCAGCGACGCGCAGGTGTCCGATATTGCGGCGTTTGTTCACAGTTTCAAGGTTGGCGGGTATGACGCTTCGCGGATGACGCCCGAGACGATTGTCGTCGGCAAGGCGGATTCCGGCAAAACGTACTTCGCTTCGACGTGCGCGGGTTGTCACTCGGTGACGGGCGATCTGAAGGGGATCGGCGGACGGATCACGGACCCGAAAGCTTTGCAGCAGACGTGGATTATGCCGGGATCGGGAAGGGGAGCGGGGCGCGCCGGGTGTCGCCGACGACGGTGACCGTGACCGAGGCGAGTGGCAAGAAGACGCACGGGCGGCTGGTTCGGATCGACGATTTTCTGGTCACGGTGGCGGGCGCCGACGGGCCGCCGAGGACGTTTATACGCATTGGCGACGTTCCGCGGGTTGAACTGCACGACCCGTTGAAGCCGCATAAAGATCTTTTGGCGAAATATACCGACGACGATATTCACAATTTGACGGCGTATCTGGTGACCGTGAAATGAAGCGCCTCCTTCTCGCTCTTTCGATTTCCGCGGCGGCGCAATCGCTTGATACGGCGACCCTGCACAAACCGCTGGCCAACGACTGGCCGACGTACTCGGGCGACTATTCGGGCAAGCGTTACAGCAAGCTCACACAGATTACACCAGCCAATGTGAAAGGGCTAACGCTGGCTTGGACGACACGGGTCACGGCGGGACCGCCAGCGCAAGGCGGCGGCGGGTTTGGCGGATTCCGAGGCTTCGGCGGGCCGACCTATGAGACGCACATCGGCGGAGTCGGCAAGAACGACTTTGGCGGGAACGCGAATATTCGGGCGTCGGTTCTGGTGGTTGACGGCACGCTGTATTTTTCGACGCCGGATAATGCGTGGGCGGTCGATGCGCGCGATGGGAGGATCTTGTGGCACTACTATTGGCGAACTCGCGGTGGCACGCATATTAGCAACAGAGGCCTCGGCATGTGGGGCAAGTGGCTCTACATGGAGACGCCGGACAATTATCTGGTATCGCTTGACGCGGCGACGGGCAAAGAGCGTTGGCATAAGCAAATCGCGCCGTTC
>VFZW01000593.1 GCA_016871055.1 Acidobacteriota bacterium | reverse complement strand
TGGGCCGCGACAATCCGCTCAGGTAGCCGTGGATCACGATCCAGTCAAAGCAGTGGTATACAAATACAAGCAGGCTGCCAAACAGCTTTGTGAATGTTTCCATCGGTTGCCTCCGGTTGACCAGTCCTTGCAAACCGATCATCCTTCAGCGGCCGATGGAAATCAAATTTCAAATATTTTTGGCTAGCATTGGCTTGATGCTTACTCGACGGCAGTTCCTCGCCGCCCCGCTTGCGATGCAGCAGCGGCGGCAACCCAATCTCGTTCTCATCGTCTCGGACGATCATCACTGGCAATGCATCGGCGCCGCGGGCAATCCGCATATTCAAACGCCGAACATCGACAAACTCGCCGCGCGCGGCGTGTACTTTCCGCAAGGCGTGATCTCAACTTCGCAATGTGCGCCGAGCCGCGGCGTCTTGCTTAGCGGTCTTGAGACGTATCAGACAGGCCTCGACAGCAACGGCTACACCTCGTTCCGCACATTCAAAGGCGCGACGGTTGTCGAACAGCTTCGCCGCGCCGGGTACGCGACGAATCTTGTTGGCAAGTGGCACATCGACAACCTGCCGCACCAGTGCGGATTCACGCACGCCCCGCGGTGGCTGCGCGGATTCGGCAGTCCGTACATGAATCCGAAGTTGCGGCAAGGCCTCGAAGCCACCGTCGATACCGAAATGCCCGGTCACATCACCGAGATTTTCACGGAAGCGGCAATCGAGGTGATCAAGAACGCGCGCCAGCCGTATTTGTTATGGCTGACCTACAATGCGCCGCATACACCTTGGTCGGTCAGTGAGAAGTACCGGGCCGAGAAGTCCGCTTCCGCTCCGCCCGCGCATAAGGGCACGCGGCCGTACGATTGGGCGACCTACTACGGCGTCATTCGTGAGCTGGACGCCAACATCGGCCGCGTGATCGACGCAGTCGATTGGGAGAACACGCTGATTGTCTTCATCGGCGACAACGGTTTCTTGGCGGGCAGCAAAGGCCTCAACGGCAAGGTCTATCCGTGGGAAGACTCGGTGCGGATTCCGTTCATCGTGGCCGGCGGGCCGGTGTCGAAACCGGGCAAGAGTGATGCTCCGGTGGCATCGATCGACGTGCCAGCGACGCTGCTCGACGTGGCCGGCGTGAAGCCTTCGCACAAGCTTGCAGGCCGTTCGATGAAGCCGCTATTCAGCGGCGGCAAGTTCGCGCGTGACGCGGCGTTTTGCGTTTGGAATGACGGACGGCCCGAGGGGCTGGTCGTACGAACTGCGGTCGAACCGTATCGTTTGGTGCGCACGGCAACGCACAAATTTATCGTGTGGGAGTCGAAGAAAACGGCGCTCTACGATCTGCGCAGCGATCCACACGAAGAGAAAAATCTTGTGGATGACCCGGCTCGGCAAAAGGTGTTGGCACAAATGAAAGACCGTATCCGCGCGCGCATGAAGGCGACGGCGGATCCGGCGATTGCCTGGCTGGGTTGATCAGGCGCGCAGGAATTTGTTGAAAAACGCGATTGTGTCGCGAATCGCCTCGCAAGCAGGCTCGGCACGGTAAGCGTTGCTCGTGTCGTTGGCGAATCCGTGCCCGGTGCCCTCGTACACACGCATTCCGAATTTCTTCTGGCGGGCGATCAACTCCCCGAGGATCGCGCCGGTTGGGTTCGTGATGCGAGCGTCGTTTTCCGCCGCGATAATCAATAGCGGCGTTCGAATGTTCGGGATCTGCGCAACCGGAGGCGGCGAGCCATAGAAGGGCACGGCCGCCGCGAATTCCGGAAAGTTGACGACCATATCCCAAACGTTGTTGCCTCCGGCGCAAAAGCCGACCAGTCCAATCCGGTCATGGTGGACGAAAGGCGTGAATTTGAGATAGTCGAGCGTTGAGATCAGATCGGCGCGGCGGCCCTCATTCGTCGTGCGCCCGTAAGCCGCAGATCGATCGGTGGCGTTGGGCATGGTGTGCGCGCCTCCAAAACGTGAAATCAGGTCGACCGCGACCGCGGCGAAACCCGCGCGCGCGAATCGGCGGCTAACGTCTTTGTGATGTTCGAGCAGCCCTTGATTTTCATGAATGATGATCACGCCCGGCGCCTTGCCATCCAGATTTCGCGGATAGGCAAAGTGGGCGAAGATCTTGCTCGCCTCGCCGTTGAACTCGACATCGCGTGCCACGATATCTGGCGCGTCGAGCGGAACTCGCACATCGGTCGGGCAAGCCGCGGGAGTCTGTGCCAAAATTTGCGAGTATCCGCTCAAAGCGGCTGTCGCGGTCGCCGAGGAGCCGAGCGTCTTGGTGAGTCGGGAAAACAGTTCCCGCCGTTTGAACGCGCCGTCCACGTACAAATGCACTAGCTCATGTACGGGATCTTCATTCTCCTGCTTGTTGTTGGTGTACATCGGAACCCCAGAAAAGTGAGATGATGCCTGTTCGGCTGAGTATCAGCATATATGGGAACCAACAAAACCGCGAGAGGTGTTTACAGAGTTTACTTTTTTCACACGGCCATCACTGTCTGCGCCGCCGCGTCGATCCAGTGGAACTTCCCCGGAGGTCGTCTAGAAAAAGTGGAGAAGCTGTCCGACTCCCACTTTCGCGCGCACTTGGCTGGCGAGAAAGATCAGGACGGCCGCAACCGCCAGGCCAACTGGTATTCTTTCCGCATCGACGGCGCTAGCGGCAAAGTGACCGTCGATCTCGTCAACCTCCCCGGCGAATACAACTACTGCTTACTTGCGATATAACATTTTTTTATTAGAATGTTTGGGAGATGCCCAGACGCGCACCGGTTCTTTCATGTCCGCCTGAAACTATGGCGAAGCTGTTGACGATTAGCCGAAGTCGAGCGGAGGAGGCGCGACTCGTTGAACGGGCTCGCA
>VFZW01000592.1 GCA_016871055.1 Acidobacteriota bacterium | reverse complement strand
GATCGACTATAACGAACTGTCCGGCGCGGCCGAAGCGCGCGGCAACGTGTACTTCGAGCGCTTCGAGACGGGCGAGATTCTGCACGCTGACAGAGTTGAGTATAACTTGAAGGATGGTAACGGAAAATTCTATGAAGTAAAGGGTTCGGCAAAGGCGAAAGTTGACATCAGGCCGGGGCTGTTAGTGACGGAGAACCCGTTCGTCTTCGAAGGACGTTGGGCAGAGAAGTATAAGGATCGGTATCTTCTATACGACGGATTCGTGACGAATTGCCGGTTGCCAAAGCCCTGGTGGCGGTTGACCGCGCCCCGGTTTGACATTATTCCGGGGGATCGGGCGATCGCGTATCGGTCCTTTTTCAAGGTTCGTCGATTGCCGATTTTGTATACGCCAGCGTTCTATAAAGCCCTTTCGGAAAATCCGAGGAAATCCGGATTTCTAACCCCCAACGCCGGTAGGAGTACTAGGTTGGGGTTCGTTTACGGGCTGGGGTACTACTGGGCGATCAACCGCAGTTGGGATTTGATGTACCGGTCGAGGATTTTTACGCAGCGCGGTCTGTCCACCGAAATCGACTTCCGCGGAAAGCCCCGCGAGGGCACGGAGTTGGGATTCACTCTGTATGGGGTTCGGGACAAGGGTCGCTTGTCGGAAGACCGAACGCAGCGATTCCAGGAAGGCGGGTATCAGTTCCAGGTTTCCGGGAAGTCGAAAATGGGGCACGGCTGGAATGGAGAATCTAACATAAACTATTTGTCTTCATTTCTTTTCAGGCAATCATTCACTCAAAGCTTTAATGAGGCTGTGTTCTCGGAGGTCAACTCGGTGGCGCGCATTTCGAAGTCGACCAGCGTGTACTCGTTCCACGGGGTTTTTTCGCGGCACCAGCTTTTTCAGAGCAGCCAGGAGGCGGATCAGATCGTCATACGCCGGCTGCCAAGCTTTGAATTGTTTATCCGGGACCGGCAGGTATCGCGAAAGGTGTTGCCCATCTGGTTCTCGATGGAATCGAGTGCGGGGTTTTTCCGCCGGCGGCAATTGTTGTTTGAGACGCGATCCTTTACGGAACGATTGGATGCCGCGCCACGCGTTGCAACCTCTTTAGAATTCAAGGGGTTTCGGATATTACCGTCGATGACGCTTCACGGTACCGCATACGGTTCGCGCCGCGAGCGGAACTCGCTGCAGGTGTCGGGATCGAACCTGTTCCGTTCGGCGTCGGACTTCGAGGTGGATTTCACGACGCCGGTCCTGGAGAAGATCTTCGAAGCGCCCGCTTGGCTCGGCGGCGGGAAATTGAAGCACGTAATTGAACCGCGTGCGTCGTACCGGCGGGTCGATGGAATCGACCGGTTCCGGGAAACACTGCGGTTCGACGAACTCGACATCCTAAACAATACGTCCGAGGCGGAAGTGACGCTAATTAACCGGTTGTATTCGAACCGGGGTGGCCGGACCCGGGAAATTCTGGCGTGGCAGGTTTGGCAACGAAGGTACTTCGATCCGACTTTTGGCGGGGCGGTGGTGGAGGGCCAGCGAAACGTTTTCGCCTCGACGATCGGGTTGACCGGATTTGGGTTTTTCAACGGTCCCCGGCGGTACTCGCCGATCGTAAGCGCGCTGCGGATGCGGCCGACCGAGGCATCGGGCTTTGAGTGGCGGACCGACTACGATCCGCTGGTGCGGCGGTTTTCGAACTCGTCGTTGACGGCCAATTTTCGAATCAAGGAAAACTACATCGGCGCTATCGGGCATAACCTGGTTCGAGGCGTGCCGAACGTTTCTCCCAACGCCAATCAGTTACTCATGCGCGGGGCCTACGGAAATGAAACCAAGCGAGGCTGGCGAATGGGGTTCACCGGTGTCTACGATTACCGCGACAAAGTGTTGCAGTTCGCGACGACGGAGGCGACCTACACCGCCGATTGCTGTGGGCTGAGCTTCCAGTGGCGGCGGTTCAGTTTCTCGACCCGGAACGAGAATCAGTTTCTGGTCTCGTTCTCGGTGGCCAATATTGGGAGCTTCGGGACGCTGCGGAAGCAGGAACGGTTATTCTAGACTTCCCTGTATAGAACGTCTTGTGGAAGCGGGGTTGGCGACATCATTCTGGTGCCGTCAGAAAAAAACACGTCCCACAAGTGGGGCGCAAGGGGCACGTTCCTTAGAACGTACCGGTCCATCCTTTTCTTTGTGTGCTCAACTCTCCCGTCGGCGTATTGCGTGAATCGATGCTCCCAGGGCTTTTCCTGAGATGACCACATCGAAACGATCTGTGAACTGTGAGCGGGGCGGCCGGCGACCTTGGAATCGCGGGTGGCCAGTACCTTGTCCTGGGTCCCGTCAGCGTATTTGTAGGTGACTTCCATAGTGCCGTTGGGCAACGGGCTAATGCTGTAGTCGACGATGCGTTTGGCGCGAGGGTGGAGAGGGTTGATTCGGGGCTCCGGGCTTAGGGGGACGGCGCCGGAGATGCCCGCCCATGCGCTCGGATTGCGCTTCTGGAGTTCCTGATTCATCAGGAGGATGGCGTAGGTCGTTTTGGAGATAGACGAGACTTCGCCGAAAGCGCGGTCGATGCGGCCGTCGCAGAGTATATTGAGGCCTTTGGCCTTGCACTCTTTTTGGAATCGATCGATCCAGGAGATAGTGATTGGGCCGCAGAGCCCGTCGATCTTCAGGCCGGTTGCCCCGGCCGAATAGATATGGCGGAGCATGTATTGGACGAGCTTCGTGTCGCCCTGTGTGTTCGCTCCATTCCTGCCGACGGCCCGCTCTACATTGTAGATTCTTGAATCAAAGATTCTAAATCAGAGTACTTCAACATTTTGAGGTTAGGCTGCGAGTAATTTGACGATCTCCTCGATGGCGCGATCGGCCTTG
>VFZW01000591.1 GCA_016871055.1 Acidobacteriota bacterium | reverse complement strand
GGCGCGCGAAATCGAGCTGAACCTCGGCTACGTCTGGTACCGCAAGGACGACGAGAAAACATTCTCGCTCGGAATCCGCAACGGCGAAAAGGAGGAGATGTACCGTCCCTTCGGCTACAGCGACGAGGTGTGGGACCAGCGCTTGCGCCAGGCGCGCCATTTCGCGATGGGTAACTTCGCACTGTACAATGCGCCTCCGGGCACTTGGCAGCGCATGTCCGCCTATTACTACCTGAGCCCCGATGCTCCGGATGCCACGCGCGAGGCCGTGCTGGCATTTACGCACGATGACCAATACAAGCCGGTCCCCGGGCACAAGGTGGCCATCAGCCACTTCCATACCCATTTCAATGAGCAGCTCAGCGACGCCGGCAGCCTGGATTATCAGCCGCCCTGGGTGCCCACATTCCGCGCCATGGGTATCAATATCGCGATGATGAGCGACTTCCACGGCGACGGCCACGCCGAGGACCCCGGTCCCCTGCGGTTCAAGGATCAGCACACCTATTTTGAGGGCTGCCGCCGCCAGTCCGACAAGGATTTCCTGCTGATGCCCGGCGAGGAGCCCAATGCCTATTTCGGCGGCCACTACACCACCGTGTTCCCGCGTCCGGTGTATTGGACGCACGTCCGCGGTGCCGGCCAGCCCCTGGTCGAGCAGCATCCTCAGTACGGCAAGGTGTACCACGTCGGCAGCGCCGCCGATGAACTGGAAATGCTCAAGCTGGAGAACGGCCTCGTCTGGCAGGCGCATCCGCGAACCAAGGGTTCCAGCGGGTATCCCGACGCCATTCGGCAGACCGCTTATTTCCAGAGTGACCGCTACGTCGGCGGGGCGTTTCAATCTCTGCCCGTCGACTTGAGCGAAGAGCGTCTGTGCGAGAGCCGCTGCCTCGGCACGTTGGACGACATCAACAATTGGAGTGCGCCCAAGTACGCCTTTGCCGAAGGCGACACTTACGCGAAATTCCCTGACGATGAAACCTATCCCCACCTGATCGTCAACTACGTGAAGCTGGACCGCGTGCCTCGTTTCGACGAAGACTGGACCCCGGTAGCACGCGCCGTCGAGCGCGGTGAATACTTCGTCACCAGCGGAGAAGTGCTCATCCGCAATTGGGCTCTGGAAGGCTCTGGCGCCCAGCGAACGGTGGCCGCTGAGATCGAATGGACCTTCCCGCTGGAGTTCGTCGAGATCGTCTGGGGCGACGGCGGCAAGACGGAGCGCCAGGTGATCCGCGCTACCGAAAAACCACCGTTCGGCAGCGAGAAGCTGCGGATCCCCTTCGCCGCGGCCGGAAAGAAATGGGTGCGCTTTGCGGCGTGGGATTCGGCGGGCAACGGCGCGTTCACCATGCCGGTGGTCGTGAAGTGAAAGGCTGATTGCTGCGATCTTCTGGAGGCGGCATCGAGAATCGATGCAAGCTGGTCCGTGACATCGACAGTGTTCCGCCCACGAAATCGAGAGCCGAGCGGCGCTTGCGGGCGGCATCGCGGGGGACCAGGGCGCGCACGCCTTCGATGGCATCCACCTATTGATGAACGCCTCGTTTCCCCTCGCCGTGACCGGCATCGGGAACAAGATTCAGGCCAAGGGCGGATTCGACCTTCCTGAGTCGATGGTCACCATCGCCGAGTATCCGGAGGAGTTCACCGGAACCTTCACCGTCAACTACGCGGCCATGAAGTATCAGATGCGCAACGATCAGCTCACGCAACTCGATGGCGACCGGGCCCGGATGGATATCGGCCGCGAGGAATGCCGCGTCCACATGCAGGGCTCTGAAGACACGCCCGCCATCACCAAGCGGTCCGAACGCGGATTCTCATTCGCCACCGAACTGCATGTCCGCAATTTCATCGAATGCATCCGCACGCGGAAGACGCCCACCGCGCCGGTACGAATCGGATTTCAGGCGTGCCTGATCACGCTGCTGGCCAACATCTCACGCAAAACGGGCAAGCGCGTGCGCTGGGATGACGCCGCCGGCAAGGTGATCGTGTAGCCACTGAACCGGACGCGAGTCTACCGCGATGCGTTGAACGACTTCACGCGCTTCGCCGTCTGGTCGTCGCCGATCAGAAACCGGAAGCCCTGGCGCAAGCGTTCATCGGCGGTACTGGCGCCTGAAATCGTGCCGCACGGGACATTCGCCTTCTTGCACGCCTGCAACACTTTCTGAAAGGCGGCTTCGACGTCAGCAGGCAACCCGCCCCCGGCAGGCATGCTCAAGTGCCCGTAGTTAACCGACATGTCGCCGGGGCCCAGGAACACGGCGCTGACTCCCTTGACTTGCAGAATCTTCTCGATGTTTTCGACTCCGGCCCGGCTTTCGATCATCGGAATGACGAGCATCTCGGCGTCTGCCGCCAGGGGCCAGACTTCGGCGCGTTGAAAGTATTCCGTGCGGCCCAACCCCCAGTAACGCATCGCCACCTGCGGACCCACGCCCCGAACACCGAACGGAAGTCCCCGTTCGCGGTCATAGGACCGCGGATAGCGCGCGGCGGCGACAGTCGCCTCCATCTCCTCGGCCGTATCGATGTGCGGAGCGACGATCCCGTAGGCGCCGAGATCGAGCGCCTGCTTGGTCATGAAACGGGTCCGCTCGGCGGCATCGGCGGGAATGCGGATGAGTGGAACCACTTTGGGCTGCAGGTTGCCACGGCGGGCGATGTCGGCACGATCGAGCAAGCCTTGCAACATGATCCGCACGGCTTGATAGTCGGTCGGGCGGTGTTCCAGGTCGAAGACTATGAAATCGAGTTCGGTGTTTACAAACTGCTCGATGAAGTCGAGTCCCTCGCCCCGAATCAGGCCGCCGGAAGCAGCTTTGCCACTTTGAAACAGTTCGACCACTTTGTTCAGTGGCTGGCCCTTGGTC
>VFZW01000590.1 GCA_016871055.1 Acidobacteriota bacterium | reverse complement strand
ATTGCCATCGCTAGAGCAAGGTCCGGATCGCTCGGGCGCAGGCTCTCAAGAAGCGCTTTCATCGGCGTAATCCCTCAGTGTACAACACTGCTTCCCACTTCGCGGTAGATGTCCAGGATGGCGACGATGATCGCCGCGATGCCAAGAAATGAGCCCATGGGAAGTTCATAATCGGCGGCGTCCTTCTTGGCGGCAAAAATGTAAATCAATCCGGCGACCGAGCCGAGTATCGAGCCGGCCATCATCGCCAGCAGCATCGGCATCAGTCCCAGAAACGCGCCGATCATCATCGCCATTTTGAGATCGCCCATGCCCATGCCTTCGCGGTTTCGCACTTTGCGGTAGAGCCAACTGATGGTCCACAGCGCGCCGTAGGCGAAGGCCGCGCCCATCGCCGCTTCGACCATCGCGCGCGCCGGCGCCGGCCAGTCGTTCGGCACGAAAAGCGACGAGAAGCCGAGCGGTACCGGCGCCAGCCATGCGAAGAGTATGCCCAGCACGGTTCCGCCCTTGGTGAACTCGTCGGGCAGGATCCGTTCCTCGAAGTCGCTGAAGATCAACTCCAGGCAGATGCTCGTGAAGACCAGTAACTTCGCCGACTGCCATGTGACGCCGAAAAGCCATATACTTACAAAGTACATTATGCCGCAAAGTATTTCAAGCAAAAAATAACGAACGGGAATCGGCCAGGCGCACTTGCGGCATTTGCCTCTGAGCAGCAGGTAGCTGACGGCGGGCAGGTTGTCGTACCACGCGATGCCCTTCTCGCAGTTCGGGCAGAAGCTGCGCGGCGGGTTCCAAAGCGAGAGGTCGCGCGGCAGTCGATAGACGCAGGCGTTCAGAAAACTCCCGATCAGCAAGCCGAAGAGACCGGCCAGTATGGCGGCGAGCATAGTCACCCTTCACAATAACAAAAGAGGGTGGAAATGTTTTAAAGGTGTTTTGACCAGTCGCGGTAATGCGCGTCTTTTTGCATGCGCGGAGTTTGATGGGCTTCCTTCGCGATGGACTCGATCTTCTTCATCACCGCGGGGTTGGCGGCGGCGACGTTGGTTGTTTCGGCGATGTCCTTGGAGAGATCGTAGAGCTCGATCGGTGCGCCCTCGGTGGGGCGCACGGCTTTCCACTTGCCCATGCGGATGGCGGCAGGGGCGGGGCATCGGCGAAGGTTCCCGAAGCTGCGATGTAGCGCGGCAGTTCCCAATATAGATACTCGTGCTTCTTCTGCGAGCCCTTGCCGAGAAGCGTGGGAGCGACGCTGATGCCGTCGATACCCTTCGGCGCGGCCACGCCGGCGAGTTCGGCGAACGTCGGAAGAACGTCGGCGAAGTACCAGGGCAGATCGCTCACAACGCCGGGCTTGATGCGGTCTTTCCAGCGCACGATCATCGGCGTGCGAATGCCGCCTTCATAGAAGTTTGTTTTGTAACCGCGGAAAGGGCCGGCGCTCTTGAAAAAGCCCTTGTCGTTCTAAATCGGCGTGGCGGTGCCGTTGTCGGAAGTGACGAAGATGATCGTGTTGTCTTCGACGCCGAGGCTCTTGATTTCGTTGACAATCATGCCGACGTACTTGTCGATGCGCGAAACCATGGCGGCGTAGGCGGCATGTGGTTTGGGTTGGAAAGCGTAGTGGCCGCGGCGTTGATCGTAGGGGCCGTCTTCAGGGAGTACGCCGTCATAAGGCTTCATGCCGTCTTCGGGCGCGAGCAGCTCGAGATGCGGCAGCGTAAAGGGCGTGTAGAGGAAGAAGGGTTGACCGCGCTTCACGGCATCGCGCGTGAAGGCGACGGCGCGGTCGGCGATTCTGTCGTTGGCGAAGGCGTCGCCGATTGAATCTTCCTTATCGTTGTGAAACAGAACCTTCGGGTACTGGTAGTGCGCGTGGACTTGGCTAAGAAAGCCGTAGAAGTCGTCGAAGCCCTGTTTCCAGGGCGCGCCGTTGGAGCCCACATCGCCGAGTCCCCACTTGCCGTAGCAGCCCGTGGTGTAGCCGGCCTGCTTCAAGACTTCGGCGACGGTAAGGTCTTCGTCGAGCAGCGGCACGGCGCCGGGGTTGGAGCGGATGGACGTGTGGCCGGTGTGTCTGCCGGTCATCAACACGGAGCGCGAGGGCGCGCAGACGGTGCAGCCGGCGTAGGAGTCGGTGAAGCGCATGCCTTCGGTGGCGAGCTTGTCGATGTTGGGCGTCTTGATGTATTTCTGGCCGTAGAAGCCGAGGTCGGCGTAGCCCATGTCGTCGGCCATGATGAAGACGATGTTGGGGCGGCGTTGCGATTGGAGGGCGAGGGCGGAGAGGGAGGCGAGGAATTGGCGGCGGAGCATGGTAGTTTGTTGCGCTTTGTGGGATTCTAGCGCATGAGGTGGGGCAATGCGAAGACTCTCTCTGGCGATCATTTTCAGCTTACTCTGCGGCGGCGAATGCGTAGAGCTTCCGCCGCGAGAATTCGGAGCGCTGGAGGTGAAGATGTACGACGTTGCGGGCGCACCGATCAACGGTGTTCCGGAACTGGACTTCTTTCGAGCCGATGCGCTCCGACACCAGACGCCGTTGGCTGTGACGGCGAATCGCTTGCCATTTGGCGAATACTATGTTCGTGTGCGGACTCCTTGGTTCCATTCAAGCTGGCAATATGTCGCGATTGCACGGGCGCGGGAAACTTTGAGAGTCCACTTGACACTTGGCGCCGAGTGCTCGCGGAACCGGCTCTACGGCATCGGCGGCTTCGTTCGTGCGGATGGCGATTTGAGCGGGCTATGGGTCAAAGCTGTTCCGTTGCGAGGAAATGGAGGCTCTGAGGCGCAGGTTGGAGTTGTCCCCAAATCTGAGACACGAGTCTAGTCTCCTGTCTTGGATAATTCTTTACAACGGCGCACCTTGTCGAGGATA
>VFZW01000589.1 GCA_016871055.1 Acidobacteriota bacterium | reverse complement strand
CCCCTTGCTCTCTCCCCGCGCCGATGACGTCGGTGCAAGCTAAACGTCGAACCGGCGCGGGGAGAGGGGAGGCGTACTGACCCCAGCTACGGACGGGCCACGTTGCCGTGGCGTGGGCCGGTGATCCTACCCAGGCAAACCCGCAGGCGCCGTGTTCCGTTGCAGGAAAAACTTGCACCGGCTGAGCGCAATCCATCGAAACCAATTACCGAAGGAGCGACGCGGATCGTTGGCCGTGATATGGGGACCACGGCCATGCGGCCTTTCAGCGAAGCGTAGTCGCGCGTGGAATTGAACTTACGAGACCGCACGGCGACCGCGGCCCCTTTTTTGGGTATCCGAGACTGATTGCTCAGCGACGGCCGCGACGGGCGAGCGAGTCATTCGCCGACGGCCTCGGGTGAGCATTGACGCGCTCATCCTGCCGGCGCTGACGAAAAAATTCAGAACAACTCCCGTATCGCCTGCACACCGAAATCGACGAGCGGGATCGGGCGGTTCTGCGGCCCCGGCAGTTCGCGGTGCGGGTCCAGACCTAGGCCGCGATAGAGCGTGGCGGCGATCTCGCCCGTGGTCACCGGGCGCGACTTCGGCCGGTAGCCGAGTTCGTCGGATTCGCCGACGATGCGGCCGCCTCGTATCGGGCCGCCGCCGATCATGATCGTCCAGACGCCGGGGTGGTGATCGCGACCTCCCGCCGGGTTAATCTTCGGCGTGCGTCCGAACTCGCCCATCGCGGTGACGATTGTGTTGGAGTATAGGCCGCGTTCCGTCAGATCTTCGAGCAACGCGGAGTAGGCGCGATCGAAGTTCGGCACCACTTCCTGCGACATCTGCACGATGTTGGTGAACGGGCGCGAACCGTGGATGTCCCAGGTCACTTCATCGAAGACCGTTTCGAACATGTTGACGGTAACGAAGCGAACGCCGCGTTCGATAAGCCGACGCGCCAGTAGACAGCTTTGGCCAAAACGCGTGCGGCCATAGCGATCGCGCACCGTCGCGGGTTCTTGGCTGAGATTGAAGGCTTCGCGGGCGCGCGGGCTGGACATCAGGCGATAGGCCATCTGGAAGTTGCTGTCGAGTTGACGAGCTTGCGGGCTGTTCTCGAACGCTTCCATGCCGGCGTCGACCGCGTCGCGCATACGCTGTCGGCGGTCGGCGCGAACGCTCGTGATGTACGCCGGCGGCAGGAGATCAGGAACCTGAAAATCCGGCACCGACGGATCGGCGTTGAGAATAAACGGGTCGTGCTGGCGACCCAAATAGCCCGCCGTATGCCCGTGCGGTAGGTTGCCTCCGGTTCTACCGATCGGCCGCGGGATGAGCACGTGCGGCGGCATGTCGTGGCGCGAGCCGCGGACGTAGCCGAGGACGCAGCCGGCATGCGGATGTTCGATGCCGCCGGTAAACAGCCGGCCGGTTTGCATCATCTGATAGCCGGTGTCGTGGACGGCGGTGGCCGTGTGGTAGACCGAGCGAATGAGCGAATACTTGTCGGCGTGCCGGGCCATGCGCGGGAAGATCTCGCTGATGCGCATGCCGGGCACATTCGTCGCGGTCGGCATGAACGGACCTCGCACTTCGGCCGGGGCGCTGGGCTTCGGGTCCCAGGTGTCGATATGGCTCGGCCCGCCGACAAGAAAGAGCATGATGCAGTTCGTGTCCGCTTGCGGCGTAGCGCCACCAGCGGCGACGTAGTCGGCCAGCGTCAATCCAAGGGCCGAGATAGCGCCGGCGTGAAGGAAGTCGCGGCGCGTCACGCCATCGCAAAACCGGGCCGGTTTTTCAGCATCGAGTCGCAGCATGGGATCGCCTCATCACCAAAAGAACGAGTGGTAACGGAGAGACGGCGGAATACGATTAGATTATCGCACTTGTTTCAAGGGGTCAATTCATTTCAATCGGGGCCGCGTGTGAGCTTGATGTAGGTCAGGCTTTCCAGCCTGACGTTTTCGCCGGTGCTGTCAGGCTGGAAAGCCTGACCTACGCAAAGCGGACGCGCTGCTTCAGATGGAGGGGACGTGATGAGAAGCTCACTTGTTTCCGCGTCTGTGTTTCTTTTACTCCTGACGCCCGCGCTCGGCGCCACCGACAAGAAAATCGATGCCGTCGATCTTGTTCGCAAACACATCGATTCGCTGCCCAACGGCAAAGGAGCGGGCGAAGTGACGCTCCAAAGCGCGGCCGCAGTGAGGAAAGTGCTTTCCGACCATCAGATGGTCATTGTTCGATTCCGCGTCTTCCCGGTTGCGCGAATCATGCCCGAGGGCTTGCGGGCATCCAACATCTTCGCCGTCGACAAGAACGGCAAGTTTGAGCACCTGAAGGACGTCAAGACGATGGAGAAGTTCTTCCGCGCTCACGCGTTCTCTGTGAAGGAAGATGCCGACGCGAAGTCGATCCTGGCAGCCTGGTTGACGTTGACGCCGGAGTTCCATCAGGACGGCATGTTCAAGTTCGATGTTTTGGAGAAGGAGTTCAGCGCGACGGCCAACTCCGCGAGCGGGCGCGCGATTGTGATGCAGGGGGGCAACGGCGAGTTGAAAGCGCATTTACAGTACGACAAAGATGGCCGGCTCGCCAAGGTCGAGGAGAAGGCCGCAATTCGTCCCGGCCCACGCCCGATCTGCCAAGCGACAAAACTTCTCGACGCCGACCCAATCGTTCGACGCATGGCCGAGCAGGACTTGCTCATCATGGGCGTCTCGGCCCGAGGATATCTGATGGAGCAGCGTGAACGCGCGACCCCGGTATTGCGCGACGCCATCGATCGATTGTGGCGGCAGATCGAAAAGAACGGGTGGTAAGTCCCCGACGCGAGGCCAGTGGATCACCGGCTCGTGATCCACTGGCTTTACACGGAGCCTTGGTTTTTCCAATGCTCCAGC
>VFZW01000588.1 GCA_016871055.1 Acidobacteriota bacterium | reverse complement strand
CGCACGCACAACACCACGATCTCGCCATCGAAGTGGCGGCGCGCGAACAGCTCTTCAACCGGAACGAAGGAGGGCATTGCGTCATTCTCTCTCATCTCGGCAGGTTTGCACCAGAGCCTACGTTGCTCGGCCGGCTGGTCGAGTGCGTCGAAGTAAAGTGCCTTTACTTCGCGCCACCGGGCGGGAGTCATTGGGATACTTTATCAAAAGGTATATGGCCCGTTAACCAGGCGCGCTTGGAATGCATCCCTCATGGCGTAGCGCCATAATGGACCCAATGGACCAAGCCACCCTCGACGCCATCGTGGGAGGGTATCATCCCGATCCCTTCGCTATCCTCGGCCCGCACGACGGCACGGTTCGAGCCTTTTTCCCCGGCGCTTCGGCTGCCTACATTGCCGACAAGCCGATGCGGCGCACACACGCTGCCGGAATTTTTGAAGCCCCGCACCAAGGGCCCTACTCACTCACCGCGCAGTATCCTGATGGCGCCACACACACCACTGCCGACCCCTATGCTTTCGGCCCCGTCTTGTCCGAGTTCGACCTCCACCTCCACACCGAAGGCCGGCTCTTCCGCGCCTGGGAAACCTTCGGCGCGCATCCCCAAACAATCGACGGAGTGAAAGGCGTTCACTTCTCCGTGTGGGCGCCCGGCGCGCTCACCGTGGCCGTCACCGGCGATTTTAATCACTGGCACCACACCCAGTTCCCCATGCGCTGGCGCGACGGCGGCGTCTGGGAAATTTTCCTCCCTGGCGTCAAGGCCGACGCCGCCTACAAGTACAAGATCAAGTCCAAGGTCGACAACTACGACGTTCTGAAAGCCGACCCTTACGCCTTCCGCGCCGAACTCCCGCCCAGCACGGCGTCGGTCATTCACGATTGGCCCGCATTCGAATGGCGCGACGAAAAATGGATGACCGATCGCGCCGCGGCTAACGCCCTCGAATCGCCGATGTCGGTCTACGAAGTCCACTTTGAAAGCTGGATGAAGCACGACGGTGAGCCACTCTCCTACCGCGAACTCGCCCGCACGTTGGTGGAATACGTCAAGCGCCTCAACTACACACACATTGAGCTCATGCCGATCCTCGAACATCCCTACGCCGGCTCGTGGGGCTATCAGGTCACCGGATTCTTCGCGCCGACGTCTCGCTTCGGCCCTCCCGAAGCCTTCATGTTTTTCGTCGACGCCTGCCACCAGGCCGGCATCGGCGTCCTGCTCGACTGGGTGCCAGGCCACTTTCCCAAGGACGAACACGGTCTCGCCTACTTTGACGGCACGGCCCTTTACGAGCATGCCGACTCCCGCATCGGCGAGCACAAAGGCTGGGGCACAAACGTCTTTAATTATGGCCGCAATGAGATTCGATCGTTCCTCATCTCGAACGCCATCTACTGGCTCGAGAAATTCCACATTGACGGTCTCCGCGTTGACGCCGTCGCCTCCATGCTTTTCCTCGACTACTGCCGCGAACCCGGCGAATGGCTTCCCAACCAGTACGGCGGCCGCGAAAATCTCGAAGCCATCGAGTTCCTCAAACAGTTCAACATCGAAGCGCATAAGGTGCCCGGCGCCGTCACCATCGCCGAAGAGTCCACCTCGTTCGGCAATGTCACCCGGCCCGTATATCTGAACGGCCTCGGCTTCACCATGAAGTGGAACATGGGCTGGATGCACGACATGTTCAACTACTTCAAGTTGGACCCGGTCTTCCGCCGCTTTAATCACAACTACATCACGTTTAGTCTGCTCTACGCGTTCAGCGAGAACTTTCTACTGCCCGTTTCGCACGACGAAGTTGTCCACGGCAAAAGTGCGCTGGTCGGCAAGATGCCCGGAGACGAATGGCAGCGCTTCGCCAACGTTCGCGCTTTCATGGCGTACATGTACGGGCACCCCGGAAAAAAACTGCTCTTCATGGGCCAGGAGATCGGCCAGTACGAGGAGTGGGACTGGCAAGGACAGATTCGGTGGGAACTTTTACAGTACGAATTCCATCGAAAGTTGCAGCACCTCATCGCGGAGCTGAACCGGATCTACAAAACCGAACCGGCTCTCTATGAGATCGACAACAGTTTCCAAGGCTTCGAGTGGATCGACTTTCACGACATCGATTCGTCGGTGATCTCGTTCCTCCGCCGCGCCAAGGACCCGGTTGATTTCCTCGTCTTCGCCTGCAACTTCACTCCCATGCCGCGCCACAACTACAAAGTCGGAGTCCCTCGCGACGGCAACTACATTGAGCTGCTCAATACCGACGCCGCCGATTTCGGCGGATCGAACCTAGGCAACTTCGGCTGGCGCAACGCCGATGAGATCCCGGCCCACGGCCGTCCGTTTAGTCTCACTCTTACGTTGCCGCCCCTCGCGGTCGTTGTCTTCAAGCCGCAAGCGGACGAATGAGCCAGGCCGCTCTCATCAATCTCGCACTCCTTCTGCTATTCGCGCTGCAGCACTCCGTCATGGCGAGGCCGTTCTTCAAACAGCGTTTCCGCGCTCGCAAACCGCGGCGCACATATGTTCTGGCGACTTTCGCCGCGCTCGCGCTCATCTGGCGCTTCTGGCAGCCAATGCCCGATGTTCTCTGGCTGTTCAAGGGTGCAACCGCGTTCGGATTCTACGCCATTTGGACCTTCGGCCTTCAGTTGATCCTGTTCGGCGCGCTGGCGATTAACTGGCGCGAACTACTCGGCATCGCCGAACCGGGTCCGCCCGCGTTCGTTACCCCGTTTCTTTACACAATCGTGCGTCACCCCATTTATCTCGGCGCGAGGCTCTGGTGCAAAATCTGGGTTGACACTGGTTTGATACCGTTTCGGTCCGCAGGTCTCGATCGATCCCGACCCCAATCACGCAACCAACGCGGCTCGCCAGATCTCCGGCATCG
>VFZW01000587.1 GCA_016871055.1 Acidobacteriota bacterium | reverse complement strand
GTCGTCGTTGAAGATGCCGAGGCGCGCTTCAACGCCGGCTTTGATCGCGTGCTTGCCGCGGAACCAATTGATGGCATTTTGGAATTGATAGTCCAATAGCGGACTTGAGAAGCGATACGGCGCGCCGCCGAGTCCGGTAAAGCCGGTGACGGCGATGATGGGGAATCCGGCTTTCGAAACGCCGCGCAGTCCAGCCTGTCCCGCGAAGTCCTCGTCCTTGCCGTAGCGTTGATTGAAGAAGTCGCGGCGCACGAGGCCGGCGCGGAACTCGTTGAGCAGCGTTGGGCGCAGCGTGTGATTCCAGGTTCCGAGGATGTTGTTGGTGTTTTGATCGGTTTTGTTGGCAGAGGCGTCACCGCGGGTATCGCCCCACACACCGGGATTGCCGGAGGCGCTGCGCGCGAGGAAGTAGCGAATCATGAGCTGATCGGCGGGACGGAACTGATGATCGAAGCGGCCGACGTAGATGTCGCGATTCGTGAAGGGGCGCGAGTTGAGCGAGAAGTTGTTGGCGCCGGTGATGGTGCCGGGGAGGTTGGGCGCGGGCCAGGCTGTCAACAATTTCAGGGAAACGGGATCGAGGCGCGATTGCGGCACGACGTTGCCGGAGAAGGGCTGGCGCGCGTTGCCGGAGGTCGTGGCGGGGTCGTAGATCGGGATGGCGACCCCTCGGGCGTCGAGAGTGCGGGAGAAGTCGCCCTGGCGTTGTTGCGGCGTGGGCATGGTCTGCACGACAGTGGCGCCGGTGACTTGCTGCGTGCGCTCGTACGTGAAGAAGTAGTGGGTGCGGTCCCTGCGGATCGGGCCGCCGAGCAGGCCGCCGAATTGATGCTGGCGAAACTTGGGGCGGACCGCGGCGAAGAAGTTTCGCGCGTCGAAGGCTTCGTTGCGCATGTACTCGAAGACGCCGCCGTGCAGCGTGTTGGAACCCGATCGCGTGGCCAGTGTGATGACGCCGCTTTGCGATTGCCCATACTCGGCCGAGTAGCTGTTGGCGACGACGCGGAACTCCTGCATTGCGTCCATCGGCAACGGCACCTGGCTTTGGTTGACGGCAAGGCCGACGGTGTTGGTGTGGTTGCCGCCGTCGAGCGTGAACTGTTGATTGCGGGTGCGGCCCCCGCTGACGCTGAAGATTGGAATGTCGCCGGTGACGTTCTGCACCGCCGCGCCGGGAATCAGCGCGAGCAAGGCCGTGGACGTGCGATTTGGCATCGGCATTCCCTGCACCATTTCCCTTTCGACGAGCTGGGTAACACTCGACGATTGCGTTTCGAGTACGGGCGACGCGCCGGTCACGTTGACCGTTTCCTGTACGCTGCCGACGGCGAGCGTGACGTCAACCTGCAGAGTTTGGCCGATCTGCACGGTGAGGTTTCCGCGCACGAGTTTCTGAAAACCGTTCGCCTCGGCCTCGATGCGATAGGCCCCGGGCGCGAGGCTCGGGCTTCGATACAGTCCCGCCGAGTTGGCGACGGCGACGACGGCGACGCCGGAGCCTTCGTTGACGACTTGCACTCTTGCGCCGGGGATGATGGCGCCGGAGGAGTCTTTCACCAGTCCGGTCATCGTGCTAGGCGTCGACTGGGCGAACGCCACGACCGCCGTCCATGCGATCAAACGAATCATTTCAGGCTCCGAATCCGGGATTTCCATTTTGGGTTTCCCGGACCCTCGCAGTATACACCCAACGCCTCGCTCCGGTGCCGGAGTTGATCAGAATGCCCTTCCCGAGGGCGGGCCAGTGCCTGCGGATAGCTTCTTCGGACCATCGCAGGGAAACGAGAACCGGAATCCGCGTGTGTTCAACAGGTTCATTTCCGGATTACTCCCGGACGCCCCACCCGTACAAAGCTCGGATTGAGTCGCAGGCCGAGCTTCGCGCACTACAACAGCCCAAGTTGAATCGGTTCTTCCTCCAACAGAGGCTCGATGATGTCGAGAAGCGACAACTGCTCCGGCGTGAGGGGAGGGGAGTAGGGGAGCATGTTCTGGGCAAGCCTGAAGTAAGCCGTCTCGCAGTGGTTCTCGTCGATCTCGACGCCGACGGCGTAGCGCCCGATCTTTCCCGGCGTTCGATGAAAGACTTCACTCCCGCTTCTCTGGCGGCTTCGTTCTGGAATCATGGCCCGCGTATGTGGAAGGCGATGGAGGCGAAGAACCTGCCCATCACGCCGCTCTCGGCGAACGAAATCGCCGACCTCTACGCCTACTTCCATTCGATCCGCTACTTCGATCCGCGCGGCGAAGCGGGTCGGGGCAAGGCGCTTTTCACGGCGAAGAAGTGCACCAATTGCCACGATTTGACACCGGGCGTAGATTCGGGCAAGCCAGGACCACCCCTGTCCGAATGGCCCGCGCTCTCCAATCAGATTCAATGGATGGAGAATCTCTGGAACCACTCCGGGGGAATCCTGGCGGCGCTTGAAAAATCGGGAAACAAGTGGCCGATTCTTACGCCGCAGGAGATGACGGATCTGCTGGTCTACATTCGAAGTCTGCCGCAGCACCGGAAGGAAAAACCGGCGCTCGTACTGGAAGACCCCGAGATCGGCGAGCAAGTTTTCACGGCGAGAAGCTGCGGCGTCTGCCACACCGTCGGCGCGAAGGAGGCGGGCAAGCTTGACCTGCTCGCTTCGGCGAAGTCGTCCTACACCTTCACCGAACTTAGCGTAAGAATGTGGAACCACCTGCCGCGGATGCGCAAGCAGGCGGCGTGGGCGGGCATCCCGTTCCCCGCGTTTTCGGAGAACGAGATGAGCCAGCTTCTGGCCTACCTATTCGCGAAACGCTACTTCGAGGAGCAAGGCAAACCCGTGCGCGGCAAGTCCGTTTTCACGGCGAAAAAGTGCGTGACCTGCCACGACCAGCCGTCGTCGGGCGCGCTGGATTTGCGGC
>VFZW01000586.1 GCA_016871055.1 Acidobacteriota bacterium | reverse complement strand
TGTACTTCGATCACCCCAACCGCTTGGAGCAATTGATCCTGATCGGATCGAGTTCGGTATTCGACCGCGATGAGTTCTACCGCAAGGCTTTAGCCGGCGCCTATGCCAATGCGACCAGCGCGCTCGCCAATCCGACCCTTGAAACGTGCCGCAAGCGCATGGCGAACGCCGTCTACGACGTGGCGTGCGTGCCGGAGGGCCTGCTGCTCATGCAACTGACCCAATATGCGCAAGCCGATCGCCTCGACTTCTACATCCGTGCCAACCGCAACCGCTCCGAAGCGGCCGGAAAAGACGATGCGCGTATTCTCGGAAAACTCGAGCAAATCCACGTCCCAACGCTGATCATCACCGGCAAACAGGACAAGCGTGCCGACTGGGAGGCGACTCAAGCCGGCGTTCGGAGAATCCCCCATGCGGAACTTCACCTCTTCGACAAGTGCGGGCATCTCCCCTATCTCGAGCACCCGAACGAATTCAACGCGCTTGTCACCGAGTTCTTACGCCGATTTTAGCATGGGCAATCGACGTCAATTGCGACGGTGGAGTGAGTAGCCGGCAACGCGGGACCGCGAACGTGAAGCCCCGACGGCCCTCCCACGAGTTCGCTCGAAATAGCCTATGGTGACAACAGGTTTGGACTACTAACATGCTGTCATGCTGTCGGATGCGCCCGAAGCGGTCGCCCCGACCCCTACCCTGAGGGAGGCGTTATGTTGCAAACCCTGGTCAGGCCCGTCACTGACGCCGACGTTGCCGCCTACGAGCGCGACGGGGTCTTTTTGCTCAAGAACGCCTTCGCCCCTGAATGGGTCGAGCTGATGACCGGCTCGATCGAAGAAGTCTTGGTGTCCCCGACGGAACGCGGCTCGAACCTGAGCGGAGAGGGCGTGCCGGGTCGGTTTGCCTATGACAACTACCTCTGGGTCACCAACCGCGGTTTTCGCCGCCTCGCCTATGAGTCGCCGGCTGCAGAAATCGCGGCACGTTTCATGCGCTCGCAGCGCGTCAATCTGCTCTACGATTTCATTCTGGTGAAAGAGCCCTTCGCCGCTCAGGAAACGCGCTGGCATCAGGACGTTCCGGGCAACCCGTGCGAGGGTCGTCACACGCTTGGCATGTGGATCTCGGTCGATCACGTCACGAGGGAGTCAGGCGCCGTCGAGTGGGTGCGCGGCTCGCACAAATGGGGAAAACGCTTTGTCGCGACAACGACCGGTGACCCGAAGCGCCACACGTTCTTGTCCGGCTACGGAAACGACATCGTTGACGATGATTCGGGCTCGTTCCCGATCCCCGACATGGCCAAGGAGCGCGCCAACTATGACATCGTGAGTTTCGAAACCGAGCCAGGGGATGCCATCATCGCAAGCCTTTGGCTGCTCCACGGCGCTCCCGGAAACAGCACCGCTCGACGCCGCCGCGCCGTCGGCTATCGCTTCACGGGCGATCAAGCGACGTATGCCGTGCGTACGGCGGCGCGAACCATCAGGCCGTATGCTGATCCCGGCCTGGCCCACGGCGAACCGTTCCCGAACGATCCGAATCACCCGGTATTCCCTCGACTGTGGCCGCGATAAACGATCGGTCCCTCCCGCCAGCGGCCACATCATCAACTATCGCCCGGGACAGCTTCGGCGCTATCGGGAATCGATTCGTACCTACTTTCGCGCTTGTCGGCATCGCGATATCGTTGACTATCGAGTGCTGAGACCGCGGCCGGACCGGCGTTCTAGATAGTCAGTCCGAGCTGGCGGCTACCGAACGGTTGCGGCGCTCGCTGATACAACTTCAGGGAGGGACAATCGTGCGCATCAAACATCAGTTGTCGTTCTTGGTGATGTTGGGGAGCGGGCTCGCCTTCGCGGGCGACGTTTCCGCGGCATCGGTTTGCAAGGAGGGGGCCGCTCCCGAGACCAAGGAACTCGTCGTCATGGCCGATTGGGTGCCGTGGGCCAATCAGATCCCGATTTTCATGGCTCAGAAGACCGGGCTGTACGAGAAAGCTGGACTGACGGTCGACTTAAAATCGCCGCCCAATCCCGCCGATCCGATCAAACTGGTGGCGATGAAGCGGGTCCATATCAGCTTCACCTACCCGCCCGAGATCATGTCGGCGCAGGAAAACACGATTCCGGTCGTCTCGATCGCGGCGCTCATCCACCAGGCGTCCGAGGGTTACATCTTCTTGACCGAGAGCGGTGTGAAGACCTTGCAAGACCTCAGGGGCAAGAAAATCGTCGGTAACAATAACCCGACCGGCAAGGCGATCATCCAAACCGTGCTCAAGTCGGCGGGAATGACGCTCAAGGATGTCGAGTACATGGACACCGGCGTTGCTGGCCAGCAATTCCTGTTGGCAAAAAAGGTAGACGCTTTCCACGGCACCTCATGGGGCACAATGAAAGTGGTTGATCGCAAACTAAAGGAAGAGGGCCGTGCACCAGCCGGTATCTTCAAGTTTGCCGATCACGGCGTTCCACCGTTTCCGTTTCTCGTCCTAGCGGCGAACCAGTCGTGGGCCAAAGAGAACCCACAGACCGTTTGCGCATTCTTGAAGGCGACCGTTCAAGGCCTGCAAACGGCTTGGAACGACCCGGAGCCGGCCAACCAGTGGCTCCAGGCGGCGCGGCCGGGCGTCATGACGCTGGAAGATCATCGCGACCGGTGGGAAGCAATGCGGCCGCTGTGGGCGGACAAGACAGGTCGTATTTTCGTTCAGGATGCGGCGGTGTGGAAAACGACGCAGGATTGGGCGCTCGAGTACGGCATCGTTCGCCAGCCGGTTGGTCCCGCGACCGATTACTTCACCAACGACTACATCGCCGAGAGCGTCGCGGCCGTCAGACTGGCTCGGTAGCCGTCGGACTGCCTCGGTAAACGTATGGCGTTTCGATTTTGACTCTTCCCCGAAAGGGGAAG
>VFZW01000585.1 GCA_016871055.1 Acidobacteriota bacterium | reverse complement strand
CAATGCTGGTCGCAATGAAGCGCGCGGTAATCGGCGCGCCGTCGTAATGCAACACTGGGATCAATCTGGCCGGATCGATTTGGCATTCGTTGATCAGCAGCGTGCGCAGTTGTCCGTCACGGTTCTGCTCGACAACGAATACCCGCTCGTGCGCATGGATGAAGCGATCGACTTCGTTGGAAAATGGGAACGCGCGGATGCGCAATCCATCGACGGCGATACCGCCTGCACGTAGTGCATCAAACGCCTCCAACATCGCTGGCGACGTGGATCCAAAATAGATGATCCCGGTCTTCGCCGGCGGATCGTTCCAGTGTCGAATCGGTTGTGGAACGATATCCTTGGCAGTATCCAGCTTGCGCAACAGGCGCTCCATGTTTTCGACATAATCCGGTCCAGCCTCGCTGTATTTCGCGTAGCTATCTTTAGTTGTGCCACGCGTGAAATAAGCGCCGGCAGTCGGATGCGTACCTGGATAGGTTCGATAAGGAATGCCGTCGTTTTCAACGTCCAGGTAGCGCGCGAACGATTCGCCGCGTTCGAGCATCTCATGCGTCATGACCTTTCCGCGATCGTAGCGGCGTGATTCATCCCACTCGAGCGGTTTGCACAAACGTTCGTTCATGCCGATGTCTAGGTCGAGCATAACGAAGATCGGCGTTTGCAGGCGGTCTGCCAAATCGAAGGCGGTTGCGGCCATTTCGAACGCTTCACGCGGATCCTCTGGGAATAAGAGCACGTGCTTGGTATCGCCGTGCGAGGCATAGGCGCAGGACAGGATGTCAGATTGTTGCGTACGAGTCGGCATGCCGGTCGATGGACCGCCCCGTTGAACGTCGAAGATCACCGCGGGAATCTCGGCGAAATACGCGAATCCCAGAAATTCCTGCATAAGCGAAATTCCTGGGCCTGAGGTTGCGGTGAATGCGCGCGCGCCGTTCCAAGCCGCTCCAATGACCATCCCAATCGACGATAGCTCGTCTTCGGCCTGAATAATCGCATAGCGTGCTTCACCGGTACTGGAATCGCGGCGAAACTTGCGGCAGTGCCGTTCGAAAGCTTCAGCGAGCGAAGACGATGGCGTAATCGGATACCAGGCAGCCACTGTCGCGCCGCCGTACACGGCACCCAAGGCGGCGGCGCTGTTGCCTTCGAGAAAGATGCGATCACCGACTGCGTCGCGTGCCTCGACGCGCAAGCCAAGCGGGCAGGATAGTTCAGATTGCGCGTACTCGCGTCCGAGGTGCAAGGCTTGAACGTTGGACGACAGCAGCGCCTCCTTTCCGCGATATTGTTCCGCGATCAACTTTTCCAATGCGACAGGATCGATGTCGAGTAAGGCGGACAGGGCGCCGACATAAATAATGTTCTTGAACAGTTGGCGCTGGCGGGCGTCGGTATATTTGCGGTTGCACAGTTGCGTCAGCGGCATGCCGATAACGTTGACGTCGTCACGAAATTTCGCCGCCGGTAGCGGCTTGGTCGAGTCGTAGAAAAGATATCCACCCGCTTCGATCTCGGCGATGTCCTGCGCCCAAGTCTGAGGATTCATGGCGACCATCAAGTCGACGCCGCCGCGGCGACCGAGCCAGCCCTGCTCGCACACGCGGACTTCGTACCAGGTCGGCAGTCCCTGAATATTTGACGGGAAGATATTGCGCGGACTTACCGGCACACCCATGCGCATGATCGACTTCGCGAACAAGGTATTCGCCGAGGCCGAACCGGAGCCGTTGACGTTGGCGAACTTGACGACGAAATCGTTGACCGCGGTGATTGGTTTCTTCATCGCAAGACCCCGCCCCGTACTCACGCCGCGCGCGTGCCGGCACGACCGTCGCGGCACCCCGGTCCGGCGTGTTCCATTTCCATCAGGTATTTCTGCATGTCCCAAGCGCCGGTCGGACAACGCTCTGCGCACAGTCCGCAGTGCAGACAAACGTTCTCATCCTTGATCATGACTCGGGTGGTGGCAAGCGCATCGGATACATAAAGCGCCTGCGCGTTCTCGCTGGCCGGCGCGCGTAGACGCTCTCGCAACTCGCCCTCGTCACCGTTGGCGGTGAAGTTGATGCAATCGACCGGGCAGATATCGACGCAGGCATCGCATTCGATGCACAGCTTGCCGGTAAAGACCGTCTGGACGTCGCAGTTCAAGCAGCGCTCAGCCTCGGCCAGAGCGAGTTTCTGATCGAATCCGAGTTCGACTTCGACTTTGATATTGGCGAGCGCGAGCTTGAGATCCTTCAATGGAACCTTGAAACGCTTGTCGCCGGAGATGTCGTTGTCGTAGCTCCATTCGTGTATGCCCATTTTCTGGGAGCTGATGGTCACTTGTGGAGGCGGCCGTACCGCGACGTCTTCGCCGTTGAGGAAGCGATCAATGGAAATCGCAGCGTCGTGACCGTGTGCGACAGCCCAGATGATGTTCTTCGGCCCGAGTGCCGAGTCGCCGCCGAAAAACACCTTGGGGATCGACGACTGCAATGTGGTTGGGTTCAACACCGGCATATTCCACTGGTCGAAGTCGAGACCGATATCGCGCTCGATCCACGGAAAAGCGTTTTCCTGTCCGACTGCAATCAGCACTTCGTCGCAGGGCACGAAGCGATCCGGCTCGCCGGTCGGCACCAGGCTGCGTCGTCCGCGCGCGTCGTACTCGGCGCGCACGGCTTCGAAGGTCATGCCAGTGAGTGCTCCGTTGTCGTGCTCGAAGGTCTTGGGGACGAGGAAGTTCAGGATCGGAATGCCTTCGTGCATGGCGTCTTCCTTCTCCCACGGCGACGCCTTCATTTCTTCGAAACTCGAACGCACGATAACCGTCACGTCCTCGCCGCCGAGTCGTTTCGAGGACCGACAGCAATCCATCGCGGTGTTACCGCCGCCGAGGACGATCACGCGTTTCTTGATTGACGTGACGTGGCCGAACGCGACAGACGA
>VFZW01000584.1 GCA_016871055.1 Acidobacteriota bacterium | reverse complement strand
TGGCGGCGTTCACCGCGGAGGAGCGTGAAGTTGTGGCCCAGTTGTGCCGGTTTCACCGGAGGTCGATGCCGGCGACGCGGCATGTGTTTTTCCAGAAACTTGCGCCGGCGGCGCAGCGTCAGATTTCGCGAATGATTCCGCTGCTGCGGCTGGCCGATGCGCTGGATCGCAGCCACGAACAGCGGGTCGAGAATTTGGAAGTCGAACTGCAGGAGAAAAAGACGGTGATCGCGCTGTCGTCGGGCGCGGGCATGAACTTGGAGATCTGGGCCGGAGAGCGTGCGGCGGAGGTATTTCGAGACGTCTATGGAAACGAGTTGGAACTTCGGAGGCGGCGCGGACGTTAGTGACAATGACCCGTGGGTGGGTCAAGATGGGAATGCTGGCGATGGGTTTTAGAATTTTCTCGATCTTGTGTTTCATTTCGGGCCTTACGCTCGTGGCCCAGCCAGCGGATGCGCTGGAAGACGGGAATATCGACGCGGGGGCTGTTGCCGGCGCCATTCGTCCGGCGATCGATCCGGCGCGACCGTCGACAGGCGGCGCAGTTGAGAGTAAAGTCGACTGGGGCTCGATGGCGCGGCAGGCGGCGTTGTTTACGGGATTGCAGCACGCATTTCGGCTGGGAACGGAACGTGGGACGCGCGCCGGGATGAAGGGTCCGTTCTGGGCGGGGTATGCGCAGTCGGTCTCGAGCATGCATGGTTGGGGGGACGGCGATCCGTTCCTGGTGAACTACATCGGGCATCCGATTCAGGGATCGGTCAGCGGGTTCATCTACCTGCAGAACAGCCCGCGAGAGCGGATGTTGCGATTCGGACGAGATCCGCGGTATTGGCGGAGCCGGATGAAGGCGATGGGCGCGGCGTTTGTGTATAGTTCACTGTTTGAGTTGGGACCGGTGAGTGAAGCGAGTATCGGAAAGATTCAGTCGCGGCGGCCGCAGCAGGGTTTTGTCGATCACGTGGTGACGCCGATTATCGGCACGGGCTGGCTGATCGCCGAGGATATTCTGGACGAGAAGATCGTCTTGCGGCTGGAGGAACGATTCGAGAACAAGTGGGCCCGCATGATGGTGCGGAGTTGGCTGAATCCGACGCGGTCATTTTCCAATGCGATGCGATTCAAGTCGCCGTGGCATCGGGATACGCGTGGAGGAATTACGGCGGGGCATTATCGGGCGCCGGCGACGCCGGCCCCGGAAGGCGCTCGGGAGTTTCCGTTGGCGGCGAGGTTCGAACTGACGGCGATACCGATCTGGACACGGTTCGAGGGTACGCAGTGCGCTGGCGGGGGAGGGCAGGCGGCGTACCGGGTGTCGGCGGACTGGCAGATCGTAACGCAGTTGAGTGGGTGCCAGTTGCGTGATCTGGCGGCCAACCGGTCGGCGGATACCTCGTTCTACGGTTTTGGGCCTCGCTGGACGCCGGCGGCGGAGCGGCGCTTGAGCCCGTTTGCGCAGGTGCTGGTGGGCGGAAACAAGATCACACGGTATGAGGTCGACATGGCGCGCGCGGCGGTTTTGAAGGCGGAGGCTCGGAGGGCAGGGTCGCCAATGCCGGCGCAGGAGTTGTACACGAAGGGCGAAACGCGGAACGGACTTGGATTGATGGCGGGAACGGGAATCGATGTGCGACTCAATCCAGCGGTGGCGTTGCGGGTGGCGACGGTGGAGTATACGAAGTCTTGGGCCGGAGCGATTGACGGGCGGGCTTACAGCCGGGGATTGCAATTGTCGTCGGGTGTGGTTTTGCGCATGGGCACGTGGTGATTTATACTGGAGGGAGTCCAGTGCTGGGAGATCGTTCAACGGTAGGACAGCAGACTCTGACTCTGCTTATCGGGGTTCGAATCCCTGTCTCCCAGCCATAATTTTGTGTTCCTGGAAGCCCGCGGTAAACTAGCCACAGGCCTCTAACGTGTATCTGGACTCAATCCGCCTCACTAATATAAGAGGGTTTGAACACTTGAAGTTCGACCTCCAACGCGAGGATGGTTCCTACGCTGGCTGGACTGTTATAACGGGTGATAATGGATCGGGTAAGAGCACGCTGCTCAAAGCGATTGCGGTCGCACTAATTGGGCCAGAAAGGGCCCGCGCGCTACAACCGAGTTTCCGTGGATGGCTGCGCGAAGGCGCGGAATCCGGGCGGCTCGCAATTAAAGTAAAGCCGACTGACCTCGACGAGGAATTCGTCAGGACCGCAATCGACGGGTTCTCCGCGAACATCGGACTGCAGAACGGCTCCGCTGAGCCGACGCTTGTGATCGAAAGCTCAAGACCAGCACGGCGGGCCATCTGGGCTGGGGACGCACTAGGCTGGTTTTCGTGCGGTTATGGGCCTTTTCGGCGAGTTTTGGCGCGTCACCAGAGGCAATGCGGCAGATGGCATCGCCGACATCGGAACGATTTGTGACGATGTTCAACGAAGCCGCTTCGCTGTTCGAGGTCGATCAATGGATGAAAAACCTCGCCCATAAGGCACTGGAACATAAGCCCGAAGAGACGCAGCAACTACGGGTCCTAAAGGAAATCTTGTCCGACGACCTAATGCCGAACCAAATCGCCGTCGCCGAGGTGGATTCGGACGGCCTCTGGCTGAAGGATCGGAACGGCCTCCGGCTAACGTGGGGAGAGATGAGTGACGGCTATCGCTCGATGCTGGCGCTGTTGGCCGATATTCTTCGGCACATGATGAAGGCATATGGAATCGAGGGCTTGATCGGGAAAGATGAGCGGGGGAGTATCTTCGTTAAGCGCAGCGGAGTCGTTTTGATAGACGAAATCGACGCGCACCTGCATCCCGAGTGGCAGCGAACTATCGGATTCTGGCTCACGCGGCACTTCCCAAACGTTCAATTTCTGGTTACGACGCACAGCCCGCTGGTGTGCCAGGCGGCGCCTCCGCAAGGCCTATTTCATCTGCCCGAGCCTGGCAGTTCCGCCGTGCCGCGACAGTTGTCGAATGAGGAGTATCAAAAAGTCAT
>VFZW01000583.1 GCA_016871055.1 Acidobacteriota bacterium | reverse complement strand
CGTGAAGCTGCTGCAGACCGTCGCCGCGCAGACCGGACTCGCTCTCGAGAATTCCCAGCTCACCGCCGCCGTCGCCGATGCCATTGCCCAGCGTGAACGCCTTAATCGCGAAATCGAAATCGCACAAGAGGTGCAGGAGCGTCTCTTCCCGCAAATTCTCCCCGATGTGCCCGGCATCGAGTATCACGGCTACTGCCGCCCCGCCCGCGGCGTTGGCGGAGATTCCTACGATTTTCTCTCGCTCGAAGGCAACCGATTCGCGCTGTCGATCGGCGATGTCTCCGGCAAAGGCATTCCCGCATCGCTGCTGATGGCCAGCCTGCAGAGCGCGCTTAGGGGCCAGGCCATGAGCGCGCCGCAAGACCTCGGCGTGATGATGGGAACGCTGAACCGGCTCATCTACGATTCCTCGCCATCGAATCGTTACGCGACTCTCTTCTACGCCGAGTACCACCGCGACACGCGCGAACTCGTCTATTGCAATGGCGGCCACAACGCGCCGATGATCTTGCGCGGCGACGAGCTCATCCGGCTGGAAGCCACCGGACCGGTTGTCGGACTTTTTCGTCCGGGAGTCTATTCCGAAGCACGCATCAAGATCGAAGACGGCGATCTTCTCGCCGGCTTCACCGACGGCGTCAGCGAAGCCATGAACGCGCAGGACGACGAATGGGGCGAAGACGCGCTCGCCGAGTTTCTCAAGTCGATTAAACACGAAGGCGTCAAAGAGATGACGCCCAAAATCCTCGCCGCCGCCGATGCGTTCGCCGACGGTCATCCGCAGCACGATGACATGACGTTGATCCTGTTACGCTTCAGGAATGCTTGAAGAGATTAACGACGGCCGGACCGATCTTGTTTTTGAATATGTAGCCGCCGGTAATGCGGCAAGCGGCGAACTGCTTCGCACGTGCGCCTACTACGGCGACGTCAGCGCGATGAAGTTTCTGCTGGCCAACGGCGCGGCGTTGAAAGACCTCGGCGACAATCTCGACCTCAACGGCGCGGCGTTCCACGGCCATTGGAGGCTGGTTCTCTATTTGCTTGAGCAAGGCGCCGACCCCAATCATCCCTACCCGGACACCGCCGAAACGCCACTCCATGTGGCGATCAAGAGCGGCCCCAAGCACGCGCAGATCGTCGAGTTGCTCTTGCACTTCGGCGCAAATCCGAACGCGGTCACGATCCCGCATGTCGAGACCGGCTGCTTCATGCGCGACTGCCGGACGAAAGGCGAGACGCCGCTTCACCGCGCCGCCGCGTTCGCCGATGTCGACGTCATAGACATGCTGCTGAAAGCCGGAGCGACCAAGGAAGCAAAGGACGTCCACGGCGATACGCCGCTGTCGTGGGGAAGTTGGTATGGCCGCAACGGCAAGGCGCTTCGACGGCTTTGTTTCGGCAACTTCCGGATCAGCGAAGCTTTCGAACAACCGGGCGGCGGGATGGAGGCATTCCTCCGGGGCAAACCGCACCCGCGTGCGCAACGTATAATTCCGTGATGATCTGTCTTTTCGCCGCCGGCATACCGCATCGACCGGAAAACCTGTGGTGGGGGTTGCCATGCTGACCCGCCGCAGTTTGCTTGCCGCCGCCATGGCGCAGACGCCCAAGCCGCGCGTGGCGACGATCCTCAACGCCTACTTTCCGAACTCACACGCCGACGTTTTTCTGAGCCGCTTGCTCGAAGGGTATCGGTTAAACGGCGTCAGTCACAGGCCGCGACTGCAAACGGTGTCGTTCTACGTCGACCAGTTCCCGGTCAACGACATGGCCCGCGAACAAGCCGCCGAATACGGTGTCAAGATCTGCAAGACGGTCGACGAAGCACTTGCGGGCAACGTCGATGGTGTGGCGATAATCGGCGAGCACGGCGAATACCCGCGCACCAAGCGCGGCAACTTCATGTATCCGCGCAAGCGCCGCTTCGATGAAGTGTTGAGCGTATTTAACCGCACCGGAAAAGTGCTGCCGCTGATGAACGACAAGTACTACGCCTACGAGTGGGCTGACGCTAGGGCGATGTACGATACCGTGAAGGCGCGGAAGATCCCGTTCTTCTGCGGTTCATCTCTGCCCCTTACCTGGCGTAGGCCGCAATTGGAGTTTAAGTCCGGCATCGAACTCGACGAGGTCCTTGCGGTCAGTTTCTCCGATCTCGAAGAACACGGCTACCATGCGATTGAGTTAATGCAGGCGATGGTCGAGAAGCGCAAGGGCGGCGAGACCGGTGTCGCCGAAATCCGTTGCATCGAAGGCGATACGGTCTGGACGGACAAGTTTTGGTCCCGAGACCTGCTCGATCAGGCGCTCAAGCACCGGCAGAATCCGCCGCCCGAAAATAAGGGACAGACGCCGCAGGCGATTTTCGTCAAGCATAAGGATGGGCTCAAGGCGACCATTCTCAACTTGAACAGTCACACGCGCGATTACCTGTTCGCGGCGAGAGAGAGATCCGGCGCGACGCACGCGAGTTGCTTCTATATTCAGCTTTACAATCACAACCACTGGGGCTTCATGGTGAAACACTTCGAAGATCTCGTTTTGACCCGGCGAACGCCGTATCCACCGGAACGGACGCTGCTCGCCAATGGCATCATGCTGTTCGGGCTTGAATCGCGCCTTCAAAATCAGATTTGGCTACAAACACCCGAGCTGGGCTTAGGGTATTGAACGTACTATATATACCATGCCAATGTGTAATAAATTCCGTAAAACAAATCTTGTATTCTTAGCGGGAGAGCAGTAGTCTGAGAACAATGCGGGTACAGCCACATGCATGTACATAGGCGACCCGGTCTGAAGGTCGTAGTGTGGAGGATTCGGTGAAACTAATAACTAGTGCTTACTTGTGATATAACATTTCCGTATTAGAATGTTTGGGAGATGCCCAGACGCGCACCGGTTCTTTCATGTCCGCCTGAAACTATGGCGAAGCTGTTGACGATTAGCCGAAGTCGAGCGGAGGAGGCGCGACTCGTTGAACGGGCTCGCA
>VFZW01000582.1 GCA_016871055.1 Acidobacteriota bacterium | reverse complement strand
TTGCAAGACAACGCCCAGTTGCGTGCGATAGGAATCGAGAGTGACCTTGCCGAGATCGATGCCGTCGATCGACACCGTTCCCTGCTGCGGTTTCGCAAACGACGCGATCAGCCCGATCGTCGTCGATTTGCCGGAGCCCGATGATCCGACCAGCGCCGTCACCGTGCCCGGTTCGGCGACAAAACTGAAATCCTGCAGGACCGGCTTGCCCTCTTCGTATTGAAAGAAGACGTCTTTGAACTCTACGCGGCCGTCGATTTCGGGCATCTCAATGGTCCGCTCCGGGTCCTGATCTTCGCGGAGCTCCGAGAGCACCTCCTTGGTCCGCTCCATGCCCGCGAGCGCTTCGGTCAACTGCGAGCCAACGCTGACGATGCCGAAGATCGGCGCGATCAGGAACGCGAGAAATGCCGTGAACGTGATGAACTGACCAAGCGTCAATGTGCCCTCGATGATCTTGTTGGTGCCGATCCACATGACGATCGCGCCCACGAAGCCGAGAATGACGACGGCCGAGACGCTCATCGCCGAAACGCCGGTGAGCGATTTTAGAATATTCGCCAGCAGGCGGTCGACACCTTTCGCGAAGACGGCCTCCTCGCGTTCTTCGGCTCGATACCCTCTGATTACGCGTGCGCCGCCAAGCGTCTCCTGCAGCCTGCCCGTCACCTCGCCTTGGATTTTGCCGCGTTCCTTGAACACCGGCCGTAGCTTGTTGAAGAAGTAAAACAAAGCGCCAGAAACGCCGACTACGATGACAAGCGCGAGACCGGTCAACAGCGCGCTGGTGTAGAAAAGCACGACAAGCGCGAGAATCGCGGTCAACACGCCGCCGAGTAATTCGACCAGGCCCGTGCCAACGAGGTTGCGCAGTCCTTCGACGTCGTTCATGATGCGCGAGACCAGCTCGCCGGTCTTGTGTGTGTCGAAGTACGACACGGGCAGACGGCCGATGTGCATTTGGATTTTCTTGCGCATCTCGGTGATGAGGCGCTGCGCGGCCTTCGACAGAATCTGAGCCAGTGCGAAGCTGCAGCTTGCCTGCACGATGGTCGCCAGCACGACGGCGGCGACGAGCGGATTCAGCATGTCGTATTGTCTGCGGCCGATGACGTCGTCGATAAGAAACCGGCTCGACGCCGGCAGCGCGAGACTCGCGATGCGGCTGATGATGATGAGGACCAAGCCCGCCAGCAGCTGCCCTCGGCGCGGTTTCACCAGGGCGATGAGGTCCGGCATCAGCGCGCGGAGGCGCGCCGGACCTGGCTTTTTCTTTGTCTCTGCCATAAAAAAATGTGGCCCCGGTTGGGGCCCTTCCTTTCTAGTTTACCCCGGTGTCCGGGGGATTCGCGTTATCCTGATAGTAGGTCTCTGAATGAATCGTATTTCTCTACTCGGCGCGAGCAGTCTCGCGTCCTTTGTCTCGATTGCCGTGAGCGGGCAGACGCTACCCCCGAAGCCGGCCGCGCCGGCGAAGCCGAAAGTTACCGTGGCGGCGCCGAAACCGGCGGCCGCGCCGGCCGCAAAACCCGTCGCCGTCCCCAAACCCGCCGCAACACCCGCGCCGGCCGCGGCAGCCCCCGGCGCCGACGCCGTCGTTCTCAACATCGGCTCCTTGAAGGTGACCAAGAAAGAGTACGAAGACTTCCTCTCCGCGCTTCCGCCGCAGATTCAATCCGAAGCGCACGGCCCCAATAAACGAAAGGTCGCCGAGCAATACGCCGAACTACGCCTGATGGCCGAAGAGGCTCGCAAGCGGAAGATCGATCAGACGCCCGCCGTCAAGGCCCAGTTGGCGTTCCAGAACGATCAGGCGCTCGCCAGCATTCTGTTTCGCGAATTGCAGAACGCCGTCAAAATCGACGATGCCGCCATGCAAACCTACTACGACGCGCACAAAGGCGAGTACGAGCAGGTGAAGGCGAAACACATCCTGATCCGTTTCACCGGCTCGCGCGTACCCGTGCGCGAAGGGCAGAAGGAACTATCGGATTCGGAAGCGCTCGCCAAGGCGACCGAGATCAAGAAGAAGCTCGAAGGCGGCGGTGATTTCGCCGCGCTGGCCAAGAGCGAGTCCGACGATACCGGAACCGGCGCGCAAGGCGGCGATCTGGGCCAGTTCGGGCGAGGCCAGATGGTGCCCGAATTCGAAACGGCCGCGTTCGCGCAACCGATCGGCAAGGTCGGCGATCCGGTGCGTTCGGCGTTTGGTTATCATCTCATCGTTGTCGACAGCCGCGATGCGAAGTCGATGGCGGACATGAAAGGCGAGATCGAAAAGTCGCTGCGGCCCGACCTCGCTAAGAAAGAGATCGAGTCGATCAAAAAGGTCAACGTGATCTCGGTGGACGAAGGCTACTTCGGAAAGTAACGCTCCCGCAATCGAAACGGCCCTTTGGCGCGGTAAGCGTCAAAGGGCCGTTTCCTATTTTTATACTACCATGCGTGCTCCAAGCTTTTTGTGGGGTCGTGTCCGCAAGTGGCTGAAAATAAGGCAAATATAAAGGTGATAATATATTTGGCGTACCTGGAGTGTTGGAAATAAGGTAGGATCGCTGTTACGGCAAAGTGATAATAAGGTAGGATCGCTAGACCAAGCCGCCCGGAAGTGATAGACCTCGGCGGTCTATGCCAAAGCCAGCCAACCTGATATCCGCGTTCATCTTCACTTGCGAGAACGTCTTGCAAGACAAAGACAATGCGTTCTCAGCGATCCGAATCGTTGACCTCTATGCGCCTGAAGCGGTCCCGCCCGGCTTGACGCCAGATGGAATCGGGATTGATGTCAAAAGACTTTTCATGGCAAAGTTCGATGGTTCAGATGGCGATCAGTATACAGTCAACATCAACCACATTCGGCCCGACGGATCGAAGGGTAAATTGGACGGCATACCGATGACGCTAGATTCTAGAATCGAAGATTCTAAATCAGAGTACTGCAACAAACGAAGTTACGCAGCGAGTAACTTGACGATGTCCTCGATAGCGCGGTCGGCCTTGT
>VFZW01000581.1 GCA_016871055.1 Acidobacteriota bacterium | reverse complement strand
GGCAATTTAAATTTGGCAAACTAGGCGGGGCAGGGGCGACGATGCCGGAGATCTGGCGAGCCGCGTTGGCTGCGTGATCGGGGTCGGGATCGATCGAGACGGCCGTTACCGAATTTGGTTTGACTCAGAAATTGCACCAGAGCCCAATTGCACTGGTTGCTATCGCAGCTACTTGTTCCCCTTTGCGGCGCGATACCTCCTCATTCGTTCTCTTCGCGAACACTTGTCATGCACCCTCTTGTGAGACCGGTTCTCCAATACGTCGAGTTCTTCATGGCAAATTTCGCATCGCCGCAGCCGTTGGAGCCCGGAGACCTCCTGGTAAAACTGCAGCCACAAACACCCGAGTAGATTAACTGCCGTGATCATGCCGACGTGTTTCCCATCTTTGCCGAGGTACAAGCGGGGATGGCAATACTTCTCCAAGCGTTCGTTGATCAACTTCTGAATCTCCAAACGAGCTGGCCCGATCGTGTCCCCGGGCTCCCAGCCAGCACCGGGGCCAAACCTCTGCATCTCCTTTTTCTCGGATTCCCCCCGGACCAACCAGGAGTTTGAAACGGTGTATGGGCGCCTGAGAACGTCCTCGATGCGAGTTCCTGCGTCTACGCTAGACACTCCCTGTGGCGAAACGGCGATTTCCAAACGGACGGTGTACTCGGTCTTGTTCCATTTGACGAACCGGCGTAGCTCGCGCTGGTCTTTTCGCTGCACCGCGTCCCACAGATGAGTCGCGATCTTCATGGCGGTCAGTTC
Organism: Acidobacteriota bacterium; assembly: GCA_016871055.1. GTDB lineage: Bacteria > Acidobacteriota > Terriglobia > Bryobacterales > Bryobacteraceae. The sequence goes on along the minus strand of VFZW01000581.1, from coordinate 2,246 downwards.
TTTGCGCCACACGGAGATCGGAAGGACGCTGATCACGTGGTTGGTTTGTGGATTGACCGCAGCGATAGCGGGCATCAACCAGCCATGGTTGTTTGCGAACGACACAAATGCCTCCGGATCGTTCTCAAGTCGAGCGAACTTTAGAAACAAGCCCGGCTCGTCCTTCAAGGAGAATCGGGAAACGCTGGTGTACGCCTCGGTTCCCAATTCGGCGGCCGGAACCATGAGGAGCTCTTCCGAATTGTTCGCCCGCCCGCTGCGATCAGGCGTCTTCCAACCCTTGACCCAGGTGTAGCCCCCCTCGGGAACATGATGGCGGAATCGGTAGTAGCTAAGCGGCTCTTTTGACATTTTGGGGTGACGCGTTAGTGACGCGTTTCTTTTCATAAACGAGTCTACAATAAATTCAGGCGAAATGTTGAGCACACAAGAGTACCCCAGGGAAAACGCATTGTTGGTGAACGAAAGGCAAGTGGCCGCTTCCATGAACGTGTCCCTTGCCACCGTGCGGCGGTGGCGCGCGAACGGGCAAGGGCCGAAATTTGTTCGGCTTGGCGGCTCGATCCGATACGCACTCGATGACCTCCGAATTTTCGTGGAAGGTCTCCGGTCGGGAGGTGAGAGGTGACCGACGACCTTCTCACTGCAGCACTGGCTGAGAAAGTATTCGGCTGGAAATCGTCACCGGACCGATTCATTCGACCCGGACGATCCTGGCTCCCAAGGTGGCGGTTTGCGCCGTTCGTGAACATCGACGACGCCTATGCGCTGTTGGATTCCGCCAAGCCAACAGAATCGGTAGTAGTTACAGACTCGTTGGGCCAAATTACGGCACAAGTCCGCATCGGCAATCGCATGGGTTCAGCGGCCGGCAGTACGAGGGCAGCCGTCATCACATGCGCGATTGCGCGGGCACTCGGACTCGATATCGATTCGGAAGGTACAGATGGCCAAAGTTGACGTCGTCCAACTACATCGAGCGTTGCGGCTGCTTGCCGAGCCGAATCAAGTCGTGGAATTACGCCTTCTGCAAACCCAGGCCAAGGGTCGGCAGTTGCCCGCGATAATGAGCGGCTTCTTCGACGACTTCGCGGCACTGGCCCAAGCGGTCGAGACTTACAGTCCTGACGCCAAAGGGACTTACATCACCTTGAATCCAGTCAATGCGGCCCTTCTCGCGCGGGCCGCAAACCGCATTCGCGTTGTCGGAAAGGACGATGCTCTAACGGGAGATGGCGATGTAACGGCGCGGCGCTGGTTGCCGATAGATTTGGATCCTACGCGTCCGAGCGGTATCTCCGCGACCGATGAAGAGCACGACGTCGCGATCGAGCGTGCGCACCAAATTCGCGAATATCTGCGCCATGAAGGTTGGCCAGATCCGATCCTTGCGGATTCCGGCAACGGCAGCCATTTGCTCTACCGCGTCGATCTGCGTCCCGAGGACGGGCAGGCAGTTAAACATTGTCTTCAGGCCTTGGCGTTCCGATTCGACGATCACCGCGTCAAGGTCGATCAGTCCGTTTTCAATCCGGCGCGAATCTGGAAGCTGTACGGCACGCTTAGCCGCAAGGGCGACGACAGCCCAGAGCGACCCCACCGGCTCGCAAAGATTCTGGAGGTGCCGTGAATATTGTCTCCGCAGATCTGCTGGACGCGCTCGCCAGGAGCGCGCCAAAGGCATCAGACACACAAACCATTCGTCGCCCAGGCGCGAAGTTCGAACTACAAGCCTGGATCGATGAGCATCAACTTTCCGTGGACGGTCCGACCGACTGGAACGGCGGGCAGCGCTGGATCTTCCCGGTGTGCCCTTGGAATCCGGACCATACCAACCGGGCTGCGTACATCCTCCAGCTTCCGAGCGGTGCGATTGCCGCGGGCTGCCATCACAATGGCTGTGCGAACAAAGGATGGGACGACCTTCGCGCGGTTTTCGAACCGCGTCGTCCCCCAGCGCCGGACGCCCCTGCGGCGGGTGACTGGGAGCCGCCGATACCGCTCCATCAAGGTAAGCTCCCGGAATTCCCAACGGGCACGCTTCCGGGCTGGCTGCGGGATTTCGTGGAGGCCGAGGCCGAGGCGACGCAGACGCCGGTCGACCTCGCCGCGATGTTGTCGCTCAGTGTCGTGGCGGCGGCCACTGCGCGGAAGGTAGTTGTCCGAATTACGCCCGGCTATGAAGAACCCTTAAACGTTTTCACCGTCACCGCATTGCCGCCGGGGAATCGCAAGTCCGCGGTATT
>VFZW01000580.1 GCA_016871055.1 Acidobacteriota bacterium | reverse complement strand
TGGCGAATTTCTGGAACTACGCAAAGACGGCGATTGAAGAAGGCAGGAGGGAGGACACGAAAGCGTTTATTCTGCCGCGCCGCGGCGATGTCGCGATGGTCGACCGGCTAGCCGCGCTGCTCGTTGACCAAGGCATCGAGTTGCAACGCGCTCCGGCATCGGTGAACGGCTATCCGGACGGCAGCTACGTTGTATCGACTGCTCAGCCGGCGAAAAGACTGATCCGCGTGCTGCTCGACAAACAGGTGAACATGGAGTCGGAGTTCTTGCGCGAGCAGGAGCGGAGACGCTCGAAGAAACTCGGCGATGAGATCTACGATGTGACGGCCTGGTCGCTGCCGTTGATGTACAACGTCGAATCGGTTGCGGTGAATGCGCCTGTTACGGCGCGCTTGGATCCGCATTCACCGGGGGCGCCGCCGGCGGCGACTTTCGCGAATGCGTCGGTGGCGTATGTTGTGCCGTGGAAGGGCCGTGCGGCCGCGCAATTGTTGGGCGCGGCGCTGCGCGCGGATTTGAAAGTGCGCAGCACGGACAAGGAGTATGTACAGGACGGGCGCGCTTATCCGCGCGGCACGCTGATTATTCAGGTCAAGGAGAACGCGGCGAATCTGCACGATACGCTGCGGCGCATTGCGGGTGAGGCCGAAGTCGTGCCGGTTAATTCCGGCTGGGTCGACAGCGGAGTGAATTTCGGCAGTTCGGCCGTGAAGCTGATGAAGAAGCCGCGCATCGCCATTGCGTGGGATCAGCCCGTCGCGAGCTATAGCGCGGGCGCGGCGCGGTTTGTGATTGAACGCCAGTTCGGATTCCCGGCGAGTGTGATTCGAACCGCGACGCTTGGATTCACGGATCTCGACGCCTTCGAAGTGATCATTCTTCCGAGCGCGCGCGGGAGTTATGAGACCGTGCTAGGTGGATCGGCCGCGCGTCTGAAGACGTGGGTGCAAAAGGGCGGCACGCTGATTGGCATCGAAGAGGCTCTGAACTTTTTCACGGCGCAGAACGTGGGGCTGCTGTCGACGGCGCCGGAGTCGCTGGCGACCGAACGGAAGCCCGATCCCGTTAAACCGGAGAACGGGCGGCTGCCCGGCAAACTGATCAAGGACGAGACGAGTTATCTCGATTCGATCAAGCCCGACCGCGATGTCGCCGACGCGGTTCAGGGTATCCTCGCGATTGCCAAAACCGATCCGGAGCATTGGATCACGGCCGGCGTGCCGGCGACCGTCAACGCGCTGGTGCAAGGCCGCACGATGTACGCGCCGCTAAAACTCGACCGCGGTGTGAACGCGGCGTATTTTGTCGGCCCGGATCAACTGCTCGCCAGCGGCTACATGTGGGACGAGAATAAGAAGCAGTTGGCTTTTAAGCCGTTGGTGATGGTGGAGCGTCAGGGGCTTGGGCATGTGATCGGCTTCGCGTACGATCCGAACTTTCGGGCTTACCTGGACGGATTAAACGTGTTGTTTGTTAATGCGGTGTTTCGCGGGCCGGCGCACGCGCGGTAAATCACCCCACGCGAACCGGAATGCCGGCGCCGTGCAGCGCCGCAGCTACGTTTGCGCGCGACAGGCGCGAGGCGTCGTATTCGACCAGCAGCTTATCGAGCGAAGGCGCGACTTGAATCCGCTCAAACCCGTAAATGCCATGCGCGCTCGCGATGCGTTGGAGAAGCGCGTCGTCGAGCGGACGCGCGAGATCGTAGTGCAGTTGAACCTTCGTCATTCGATTTCAGAATAGCGCACAGGCCGCGCCGTACCGGCGCGAGTCCGTTGTGCGCGAGTTATTGGAAAAGCAAGGCCGCTTCGAGGAACGGGTCTTCCTCGCGCGCAAAGGCGGCCCAGGTCCAGGGCACCTGCACGTCGGGCATTAGGCTCTCGCTGTCGGGCTGCGGCCCGCGGATCCACGATCGTGTCGAGTATTGAGCGCGCAGTCCAGCGCTCGCCAGCGTGATGCCGACGACCTGACCGAAGTGTGTCGGTTTGCCGCCGGTCGGCTCTCCGAGTAGCGCGTATCCGGCGGCCGAAAGATCCTGGGCGCCGAACAGGCCCGACGAAAACGTCTGGCGGCCGGTAATAGCAATCCGCTTGATCGACGCGGGCACGTCGGGCAGCAATCGCCGAAGCACGCCCGAATCGCCGCCGGTGTTGTTGCGCACATCGACGATGAACCCCTCAACCGGATTCGCGGCCATCGCGGCTTCCAACTCCTGTCTGAACTTCGCCGCCGGCAGGACCGGCATTTCGGCGCAGACACTGTATTTGACGTAGATCGCGCGGCTCTCGGGAACATAGGTAAACCAATAGTAGATCCCCGACGACCGCGCCCATAACGGGAACTTCGGCTGCGCGTTGATCGGCCCGCCCCACACCGTGCCGGGCCCGCTCGGAATCTGGAATTCGTCGTTGATGGTGATCCATCCGCGCGTCTTTTCGACTCCAATGGCACGCAGGATCTCCGGGCAGACCAGATACGTCGCCACCTGCGATCGAAACCACCACTCATGTTCGTAGGAGACGTAGGCGCGAAGTTTATCGATCACCTGATCGATGGGCGTATCGTCGAACTTCTTGATCACAGTGCCGGCGAGTCCCGGAAAATCGCCTGACGCGGCGGTGATCACCCACCCTTCCTCGAACCAGCCCAGGCGCAATTGATAAAACGTGAACAGCGGACTGGTGCGCAGGTTGAGAGACATGTGACCATCCCGAGCCAGCGCGAGAATCCGCGCCATCTCCATCGCGATCTCGACATCGGCCGCAGCCGGCACGTTCTCGCGTAAAGCCGAAATCGCACGGTCCCAGTCGGGCTTCGGCGTCTGCGTGTACAGGTTAGGATGCCGCGACTGGACCGTACTGAACAGCAGGTCGATATCGGCGCGCCAGCGGTCGTCGCGCGTTGTTTGCGCGAGTAACGGAATCGCTGCAAGAACCGGAAGCCACCGCATGCCTAATTGTAGGCTCAACTCCAGAGGTCGTGGATGGGTTTGTACAAACCTTCGTTGGCGTA